>CAIOJO010000489.1 GCA_903858635.1 uncultured Telmatospirillum sp.
AACCCTGCGAGCCGCCCTGCTGGCCCATCAGGCCAAGCATTCCATCAACCCCGATCTTGAACAGCACGCCAAGGCCGCGTAGCCTGTTCAGACCGTGACGCCTGCCGAGCGAATTTCAACACGGCTCGGGACAATCCCCGTGTCTGCTGCAGTTCGAAGAATTCCGACGGGCTCTTGACCGAAGATAGCGCCTTGACGGCTGTGGCTAGCTTCTCACTGTTGCGGCTGGCCAGATCCTGATACGCGCCGGCTAGCGACGCAAAGCCCGTGATCGCGGCGGCGCCAAACCTGGCCAGGGGGTGGGCATCGTCTATGGCAATCACGATGAGCGTTTTGATGTCGGCGGTGGCGTTGATCTGTTCAGCAGTGGTAGCCATAGCCTGCTCCTGGGCCTGAGGGCGCACGGATCAAAAGTAAGCGTCGCCCCGCCAGCGCCTGTTCATTTCCCCGCGCGTAGTTGAGGCTTCCGTCATCAATGACGGAGCCCTCGCATGCTTGATGATAGTCATACGCCCAACATTATGCCCAACACGATGCGCCGGATCGAGGTGATCACGGGCATCGGACGGCGCCGACGGTGGTCGGCGGAAGAGAAGGCGCGGATCGTGGCGGAGAGCTACGAGTCGTCGACGACGGTGTCGGCGATTGCCCGCCGGCACGGCCTTAATACGAACCAACTCTTCGCTTGGCGGCATCAGTTTCGGCAGGCTGGCGGGCAGGATGCACAGGCGCTGCCGCAGTTGGCTGATCGAGGTAGACGACGTCCGAACATATCGGAACAAGTTGAACTTTGACTGATGCGGTCGCGGCCGGCCTGGTCTGGCCGCTTGCGCGATCGATTATTTGACTCGGTTGACCATGATAAAGTACCGTTAGGAATGCTCGTCGCCGCACGCCTATTAAAGATTGAATCTATTAGGAGCACTTCACGCCTTCTCGCCACTGCGGAAGTTGCAGTGACTGCCGACGAGTTGTGTTTTATCGTTCGCGGCATCCGGTTGGAACAGGAAGCCAATGGTGTTTCGGTTCGAATGCCTGTCGATCGCAACGGCTCCGCCATCGTTACCTTGGAAAGCCCCGAATTACGGGACGCCATAGCCGAGGTGGTTATCAACGGGGGGCTCGACCTGGGAATGGTGGTCGAAAGACTGAGGGCATGAGCCCTCGATGACGGCACCGCCGTTGGTCGCGGACCGGCCCTATACCCTGGTCTGGCCGCTAATTGCTCTCCCATGTGCCTGCCAAGCGGGCAAGGCGCCAACCCTGCCGCCAGTCATCCCTGATCGCCGGCCTACTCACGTCGCACAGCCACTCTAGCGCTTGCACGATACGCCGTTATGCCATCCGGAGCATTCTGTTGCTCGCTCCGGGCACCGGGGACAGCAAGGGACGATTGGGCAAGCCGACATCTGCGCCCTGGATAAATGTAGCATTGCGATGCTACTTGCTACGGGCTATCCTGCGAATAAGGTAGTAGTATGCCGCTGCATTATGGAAAAGCTGACTGTTCAGACGTTCGTTGACGGTGAATGGACGGATGCCGCCGAGGTGGCTTTCGACGCGCCGGAACGCGGGATCGCCGGTGCCAGCAAGACGGCGTACGACGACACTTACTTCTTCGACCGTGCCGCCATCGATGCGGTGGACAGCGAGGTGGTCGATCGGCGTGCATTGTCCGTCAGGTTGCCCGTGAACTTGGAGTCCGTTCGTCTGAAATCCTGGCCAGCTTGGGTCCTGGACATTATGCCCCAGGGTGTCGCCCGGCAACGGTTGGCCCAGGAGATCGGAATGCGCCCCGACGACCCGGCGGCCGACTCGCGGTTGCTGCGCTTAGCGGGCGGTGCCCCGATCGGCAATCTGCGAATTAAGGAGGCGTGGCAAGACGAGCAACAGCGCCTCGACGGGGTCGATTGCCCCCCGCTGACGGATGAAGACATCGCCACGCGCAGCGACAGGTTCGTCGACGTCGTGAACCGCTTTGCCGTGCTGGCATCCGGTTCGAGCGGCGTCCAGGGCGAGTGGCCGAAGGCCTTGATGACGAAGCGCATGGCCGACGGGTTCTGGTATCCCGATCCCTTCGTCAGCACTCAGGACGGCATCGAGCACATCATCGTCAAGCTCCTGCGGTCGAATACCCATGAGGACGGCCTGATCATCGCCGCCGAGGCGCCCTATCTCCAGGTGGCCAAGGCATTCGGCCTCGTGGTGGCAGCCCCATTGGAATATTCGAATGGCGTGCTGAGGATCCCGCGGTTCGACCGGGAGGCCGTCGACGGCACGGTGAGGCTCCATGGCCAGGAGAGCTTGGTGTCCGCCCTGGGGGTCGCCGAGTTCGGCTATCGGGGCCATCATGAGGACTACCTAGCCCTGATCCGAGAGTTCAGCGACGACCCGGTTGCCGACACGATCGAGTACGTCCTGCGCGATGTCCTGAATGCCGCCATGGGCAATCCCGACAATCATGGCCGCAACTGCGCGCTGGCAAAGCACGCCGATGGCGGGATTCGGTTATCGCCGCTCTTCGATTTTGCGCCGATGACGCTGTCGGTGACCGGCGTCGGCCGCTCCACCCGCTGGCGATGCCTGCAGGGACGGGACATCGAAGGCCATTGGGACGCCGTCTGCGAGGCGGCCGCCTTCGACGGGTTGCCGCCGGAAACGATCAAGGCGGCGCTACTGGAGCGAGTTGCTTTCCTGCGTGAGCTGCCACGGATCGCCGCCCAAGCGGGCGTCGAGCGGGAGGTGATTGACCGCGCCTGCCGTAACAGCGGGTTCGTGGCCGAATCCGTCGAAAAACTGGAAGATGGGACATGCCGAAAAGACGAGCCCTGACACGCGGCGAGAAACTCGATCGACGCGATGAGATTGCCCGACGGGCCGTCGCCGGGGAATTACGTCTGCCGGAAGCTGTCCGCGACCTACGCGTCGCGCTGGGCCTGACCCAGGCGGAGTTCGCTGACAAATTCGGGTTGACCCGGATGCAACTGATCGACCTGGAGAAGGGACGAGCCAACCCCACGCAAGAAACGCTGGCGCGGATTGGGAAGCCCTTCGGTTTCGTGTTGGGCTTCGTACCCAAAGCGGGGCGGAGCTAGGCGCCTATAGGTGTAGCGGCGCGCAATCATCGGCGGGCAACCCGAGATCATCGCAATTTTCGACCCGAATTGCGTGAGACTATGGGCGGTGGCCAACCCACAATAATTGAGACTGAGCCCGGATTGCGAGACGAACCTGCAATCATCGAGATCGTGCCTGCGCTTCCGGCCGCCGATCGCAATCCGCAACGGCATGAGGTTGCCCTGAGCGCCCTGCAAGCCCATCCGCTGGTTCGCGCCATTCTTCCGCCGGTCCTGCTGCAGATAGCGGCATAGCCGACCGTCAGCCGGAATGACCGCTCCCAAGCCAATGCGGTTGCCCGGTTAACCTCGAAGGCGAGAGCCTGCGAAGAACCCGCTTGCAACCAGTGAAGGAGGCTTGACCAGACACCACGGTCGATGACAAACCAGAACCGCCACAGAGGCCCCTGCAGACGGGCGACATCATTCCGGAATGGTGGGCGACATCAAAACGGAATTGGTGGGCGACTTCACCGGAATCGGCACGAGGACTCCACCGACATGCAAATTGTCGCAGCCATTGTCGCCTTGGCGAAGAACAGAGCCGGCCTGGGAAATTCGGACAGTGGGATAGGTGGATTTTCTGCCTGAGAGCGGCGACGATGCCGCGCATCAGAGGGCAGCGCGTTGTTTGTTATCTAAACAACGCTAAGGTCGAACCAATCAAGAACATGGCCGTCAAGCGACCAGACGATGGCGGTCCAGATTGAGCGGCCGCCTAGCAATGGGTAGGGCGGCGGCGCGATTCCACAGGAAATCCCCCGATAGGCCGATGTGCTCCCAGCTCACCGGCGAGGTGTTGGCCAACAATTCGTCCGCGAATCGTTCGCCGGTGGTGCGGAGGTGCGCGACCGCGTCGGCCAGGTAGGTTGAGTTCCAGTAGACGATTCCAGCGATGAGTAGGTTCAGCCCCGAGGCCCGGTATTGCTGGGCTTCAACACCGCGATCGGCTATCCGGCCCTGCTTGTAGGTGCATATCGCCTGGGTGAGGGCGTGACGCTGCTCGCCCTTGTTCAGTCCGGCGTGGCACCGCCGACGCAGTTCCGGGCTTTCCAGCCAATCGAGCATGAAAAGGGTCCGTTCAATGCGGCCCATTTCCTGAAGAGCCAAGTCGAGCTGGTTCTGCCGCTCATAGGCAGCCAATTTCTTCAGCATCACCGATGGCGCGACGGTCCCGGCTTTTAATGAGGCCACCAACTGCACCACCTCATTCCAATGCTCGCGGATGACATCGACCTTGATCCGCCGCCCAAATAGGGACTGGAGCCCAGGGTAAGTAGTCAGGGCTTCGATGCACGCCAGCTTCCGATCGGGAACGTCCCGGAGTCGGGGACAGAAGCGAAAACCGAGCAGGGCGCACAGGATAAAGACGTGATCCGACACGCCGCCCGTATCCACGTAATGGGTGTCGATTTTCAGGCTGGTGCCATGGTGCAACAGGCCGTCGAGCACATAGGGGGCTTCGTGGGTGGCGGCCGAGATGACGCGGACGTGGTAGGGGCCGTGCTGGTCCGACACATGGGTGTAGAAGCTGAAGCCGGGATCAACCCCGTACTTGGCGTTAACGTCGCCGGCAATATTGCCCCTCTTCCCGGAGCGGAAGAATTGACCGTCGGAGGACGACGTGGTGCCAGCGCCCCATACGGCGGAGATCGGCAACCTGTGTTGCGCGTCGATGATCCTGGTCAGGGCGGCGTTGTACGTTTCCGGTCGGATGTAGGCGTCGGCGCTCCACACCAGTTGATCCCGGGTCACCCCCTCGCTGGCCTGCGCCATACGGGTCAGGCCCAGGTTGGTACCATCGGCCAGGATGGCGGCGAGCAGCGCGCTCTCGTTCTCGCACGATCCGCCGGTGCGAAAGTTGGTGAACGCTGACGCAAAGCCGGTGGCGCGGTTGACCTCATGCAGCAGCTCGGTAATGCGGACACGGGGGAGCATTCCGTCGAGACGGCTGGCCAGGGCCTCACCCTCCGTGGAAGTGAGCGCTTTTAGCTGGGCGATATGGAGACGATTGTCACGCAGCTCGACACCTTCGATCTGGCCGCGCTGGAGCCGCTGCGCGAACCGCTTCAGGCGAGCGTCGAGCTCGCGGCCGCGCGTGGCCAGCCACTCGTCAGCCGTTGCGGGCAGTCCCAACTCATCCGCGATTGGTGACACCGCCGCCGCAGGCAGCAAATAGCTGTCGAAGCGGCGATAGTTGGATGACCGCTCCACCCACACGTCACCCGACCGGAGCTTGTTGCGCAGCGTGGCCAACACCGCAGTCTCATACAGCCGTCGATTGAGCCCCCCTCCTTCGACGATGAGCTTCTGCCATGCCTTACGGAACGGCATGGGCGCGTCCATTGGAAGGTCGCGCGTGCCGGTGTGATGGAGTTCCCGCAGCAATTTGATCGCCGCCAGCATCGGATCGTTCTTTTTTGCTGCCCTAAATTCCAAGGCATCAAGGAGGGCGGGCGAGAATTTCCGGAGCGTGGCATACCGGTCCGCAGCCCGCACCAGCGGATCCTGAGCAGTGAGCGCGGCGATGCTGGCAACCTCGCCACGAGCCCGGAGCAACTTTGTCCAGCCAACGGTCTCGTCGATGGCGGTGAATACGTCACCGGCACTTTCCTTGGCTTGGCGGACAGCCTCGATGGTGCCGTGGAACAGGCGCAAGAGGCGGCCGACGTCCTTCGACGTGGCGGAGTAGTGCTTTTCCTGGCTGTTTTTCGCGCGGGTGAAGGCGTTGCCGATCAGCTTGTCGCTCATGTCCAGCATCGCGTCGATGAGACGGGCCTCCAGGGTGATCAACAACGCGACCAGCGTCGCCCGACGTCGGTGGGGAGTATAGCGGTTGATCAGGTAGGTGGGCGAAACCAGACCTTCGCGGGCCAATTGGCGAAAGCGATCTTCATGGATGCGGGACTCGGTAGCCGGATCGATCCCGATGTTTCGGATGAAAGCGAGTTTATCCACCAAGGCGCTGATGTGATCAGCCTTTGGTGAACTGGGAATGTTTTTCGCCCAGGTGAGCGGGGCATTTCCGGTCGATGCATCGACCACGAGCAGTCCGTCAAGTTTGCCAAGCTGATCGGCGGTGAGATCTGCCAGTAGCGCATCCGCCACTCTCTTATGGGCACGACTTCGCCCTGCGATCGCGGCCCGCTCGATTACAGCCGGGGCTGGCAGAATAATCTTGTCGGCCCTCATGGACTGGATGATAGCCGCCGTGATCGGCAATCCTCTATCAGTGTTCCATGCCGCTCGCGCTGCGGCTTCAATCATGATCGGGAAATCGGCATTGGTCGGGGGCCTGATTCCGAGCAGGGCAGCAAGCGTAAGCGCGTGGTCCGTCATCGTTTGCGGTCGCCGGGAGTATTCTGCGAACACGGCCGCCTGTACGCTGAGGTGGGTCGCCATCCAGGCCACCAGCGTATCCATCGACCCATCGGCTTGCACTAGCGTGAAGCCGTGGTGACGGAGAAGCGCAAGCTGGACCGCGAAACCGAGGCGGTTGGAGTCGCCGCGCCGAGTGGCGACGAGATCCTGGTCCGCTCGCGTGAGTGTGTAGTAGCGCGCCAAAGCATCTCGATCCGTGGGAACGCCAAAAAGTTGCTCTCGCTCTCCCTCGGTTAACAGTCGCCGCTGTGCCATGCTCCCCTCCAGCGTCCAGAAAACGCCCATCACAATTGCGGACAGGCACCAATAACGGGACGTATTTTATGGACGGTATTGCGGTACTCTGCCAGACGTTGGCGGACCCGTCCAGAAAAGGCCCAGTGACCACATAGCTGTGCAAAATGGCCAAAGTTGATCCACGCCCCCCTCCCAAATCTGCGATTCAGGAGACGCCACAACGCATCCGGTCCAGCCGACGCGGGCCAGGGCGTCGATGAGCATGCTTCGGGCAAAGCTGATGTTCCGACAAATACGGAACGCGCCGTCCGGATCAGACAGCGCTGCATCGTGCTAATTGTGGCGCCTTATATCCTTAGATAAGGTCCACAAGCTTCTTTTTGGCGTCCGAGCTGCCCTCTATATAGCGTTGTGTCGTCTGGAGACTGCTGTGTCCTGCCATTTGCTGGACGTCCCGTAGGCTTGCGCCGACTTTGACGGCCGAAATCGCCGCGCGTGTTACGAACGTCCGGCGGCCGCTATGGCTGCTGCACCCGTCGAATCCGAGACCATGGTAGAGCCGATCGAACCAATGAACCAAGCTGCCAGCCGTCATCGACCCATTGCCCCTTTCCGATTGAATGATCGGGTGGTGCGGCTCGCTCCGCGACGACGCGGCTTTCAGATCGATCAGCGCAGATCGCAATTCACTGTTCATCGGAATTTCACGACCACGCTTCCCTTTGGCGATTCGATTCTCGACATAGAGGGTATCCCCGATCACGCCTTCCGCATCAGTGACCATTCCCCACAAAAGCCCTGTTATTTCGCAAGCACGCAGGCCCGCTTTGGCCGATAGATAGATAATCGCCCGGTCTCGTACAGGGTGCCGGTGTTTTTCCACGGCCTCCAGCAATCTGGAGAACTGCTGGGGCGTTAAAATTTTAGCTTGCTTGCCAGCCATGCCGCACTCGACGCAAAAGGATGGGATGCATCAGAATATGTCGAAATTTGAACGGCCGCAAATGCTTTTGTGAAAAATATGGCGGAAATACGCCACTCAACATTTTATATCTAAATGATGTCGAGTGGTAAGTGCAGGCATGACAACTTTGACACTGCCGTCATTGTGTGGCATTGTGATGGCCAATGGCATTGATTAGCGGTGGATCATGGCGCAGTCTCATATAAAGATGGCGGATAATGGCAGAATGGTTCTTCCGGCCATCCTGCGCTCCGAAGTAGGCTTTCCGGATGGTGGCGATTTTCTCGC
>CAIOJO010000490.1 GCA_903858635.1 uncultured Telmatospirillum sp.
AGGTATCGTCGGTCATGGCGGGTGTGGCGCTTTCGGCTGCCGCAGAGATGCTGTCTAGACAACAAAATCTTATGCTATTTCAGCCTGTTACGCTACATCCGCCTGCCAAAATCCCTACCGTCATGAATAAGAGCGGCTAGCGGCCCGCGGCAGCATCGGAAATTACTTATCGGCGACCGTTGGGTGACTGGCATAGCGGAGGGCCAGGGCCAGCGCTGTCTCTGCTTCGCACAGGTGGTATGTGCCGATGCGCGGCCCCGGGCCAAAACGGCTGAATTCCATGAGTATTTCCCGATGGCATGCTTCACGCTGCATGTTGGCCCTCGGCGTTCTCGATCAGGGTGCCCGTCAGCTGGCGATTGCCTCGGCGGAAGGCATGGCGGGTGGCAAACCAAACCAACTGCACGAGGTTCTCAAAGCGAAGGACTCGCTTGATCGCATCAACATAACCAGGACGTGACATGGCAGCATCAAGCGCGACTTTGCATGAGGATCCAACCCGACTGGGGACACAAGCGATCGATCGGCATCGGGCCGACCACCACAGAGCCGACGGGCCAATTCCCGGATAGCGTCCGCCGTGCGGTGCCACGGTGCCGCCTTTCGCCTCGACCAGATTGAAGCCAACGCCCGTTGCACTGCCCGCGGTTCGCCGGCCGGAATATGGTCGTGCGGCTGGGGCTGGCGAAATGACCGTGTGATCGGCACTTGGTTATGTGTCATCGTCCATCCGTTGGGATAGACTGCCCGACATGCGGGCTTGGCATATGGGTTGTGCACCAGCCTTCCAAGCTGGATAAACGGGTTCGAGTCCCGTAGCCCGCTCCAATCGCTCATCACCGAGAATGAGGAAAGCGCCGCCGGCCCAGTTCCGGGCGTCGCTTGACACGAGGTGACCGGCGGCTCCCGCCCATGATAGAACGAAATAGGTTCTGGCGTGAAACGGTGCTCGGTTGGCCGATGCTGGATTTCTCTTTCTGCCTATCAGGGGAGTAAATGCAAGTATGTCCCAGTTGATCGTTCGCAGGCAGAAAGCTTTATGGCGCGATAAAATTCGCGACTACAAGGTAATCCTTGACGGGGAGAGGGTCGCGCAGGTTTCCAATGGGGCTGAAGTAAGCATTTCAGCAAGTCCGGGGGCGCACAAACTGCATATTAGCATTGACTGGTGCAGGTCAAATGCAATTGATTTCGTTATGGCAGATGGGGAGCAAAAAATCGTCGAATGCGGGCCGAACGGTAATGCACTCCTGGCCGTTTTATATGTTACCGTCCTTTTTCGCCGATATATTTGGTTGCGTAGCGCATAAGAGACTGAGGGAAGACGAAGTGAACGCCGTCGACCGTGGCCTCCTGGAGGCTCAAGACGCAAGGCTCCAGTTTCACTGGAGCGTCCTGGCCAAGCGGAACCCGAGACCGTTGCTCCGATTTTCTGGTCCGACCCTGCTGCGACCGGCGGACCGGAGTTGCCCCGCAACACTGACCCAAGAGCCGCTCCGGTAGACTCGGAGGTCACAATTTCCGGTTGTCCAGGCACTGCCATCGTTCGGCGCTCCTGCATAGCTCTCGTTCCAACAATCGCCGGTCCACTGCCAGACATTGCCCAGCACGTCATAAAGGCCGAACGGATTGGGTCGGAAGCTGCCCACCGGCGTCGTCTTTTCCCATTGGCTGCCGCAGCCAAAGCAGGCCGCATTGGCGCTCCCAATGCCCTCGCCCCACCAGCGGGCCGTGGCCTTTCCGCCGCGCGCCGCATATTCCCATTCAGCTTCGCTCGGCAAGCGATAAGGGCCATCGCTCCCGGTCGACATCAGATTCCGCGCCTTGCCGTTCAACCAGGTCACATAAGCCTGGGCATCCTGCCAGTTGACGCAGACCACCGGGTCACGTTCGGTCTGGGCAAAACCGGGATTGTTCCAATTTGCCTCAGGCCGCTGCTGCCACTGCTCGCCATCCCAGACGGCACAGTTGTTCCCCGCCACATAGCCGGTTTCCTGAACAAAGGCGGCAAATTCTCCCCGGGTCACCGGATAACGGCTGATCGCAAATGACCGCCCGATCGACACCTTATGTTGCGGACGTTCGAACGCCGCGAACTTGTCAGGGACACTCTCCCGGGTCGTCTCCGCCGGACTTGACCCCATGGTGAAGCTGCCGGACGGGATGACCACCATCTCCGGCAAATTCGGCCCGTCGCGGAACGCAGCCCCCGGCGTCCGCCCCCCGCCCGGCGTTTCGGCTTCGACCCGGGCCGGCAATAACATCACCGCCGATATCAATGCAGCCAGAATGAACAGGACAGTTGGACGCCGCATCGCCTCTTCCCCCAAAATCAGCGTTGGCATGGGCGGTGATGATAAATCAGATCCTGCCGACTGACGAATCAACGACGATCTTCGGGAGAATCGCCCGGCGGTCTTCGGGAAAATCACCCGGCGATCTTCGGGAGAAACGCCGTTGACCGGTTCTTTCAACTTTCACAGACTGTTCTTTGGCAGAGCAAGATCAGTCAATGTTTTTCTCGCGAAAACTCGCTGGAGCCGCGCCAGCCCTACACAATAAGGAGGGCATTATGACGCAATGGAAGTTCACCGGCACCTATTTCGAGACGTGCAACTGCGCAGCCGCCTGTCCCTGCGTGTTCGGTAGCCCGCCGACCGAAGGCGTTTGCAACGCGATCGTCGCTTGGCATATCAAGCAGGGCACGTTTGGTGAGGTCACGCTTGACGGCTTTAATGTCGCCCTCTTGGTGGATGCGCCAGGCAACATGGCTGAGACCAAATGGAAGGTGGCGGCCTATATAGATGAGAAGGCCGGCGAGGCACAAAAGAACGCATTGCTGACAATTTTTTCCGGCCAAGCCGGCGGTCACCCGGCCGTGCTGGCGTCCTTTGTCGGCGAGCTTTTGGGCACAAAGAGTGTCCCGATGCACTACCAAGGCAACGGCAAGAATAGAAGCCTGACGATTCCCGGAATCGTCGACGCCGAGCTCGAGGCGCTAGAAGGCCAAGACGGCAAACCGATCACTATTGAAAATCATCCGCTTTGCGTTGCCCCAGGGGAGCCGGCGACGGTCGCGCACTCCAAGCACTTTCGATTGTCGGACTATGGATACGATTGGAAGCTTTCCGGGCGCAACGGATACCTTTCCAATTTCTCTTATAGCGGCGCCTGAACATGGTGTCGTGGAGGCGCGACCGCATCCTCGCGATGGGCAGTCTCATTGCGGTGATAGCGCTCAGTTGGCTTTATCTGGCACGCATGGATATGTCGCGCGGCGGCATTATTTGCACGGCGACGCCAGGAATGGCGGGCGCGCCATGGGAACAATTTACGGTCGCTTTCCTTATATGGACCGTCATGATGGTGGCGATGATGCTACCCACGGCGGTCCAGGCGATCGACGTCTTTGGCAGTTTTGCGCGAAAGCGCATGTCCGCGATTGGCTCGGTGCCGGCGACGACTTTGTTCGTATTGGGCTATGTCGCCGTATGGACCGCATATTCCGCGGTTGCGGCAGCGGGCCAAGTGGCTCTTTCCCGCGCTTCCCTCCTCGCTCCCACGCTGCAAAGTACCAGCGTCGTGTTAAGCGCGGCGCTTCTGTTGTCGGCGGGCATTTTCCAATTCACGTCGTTCAAGGATGCGTGCCTGACGCAATGTCGGTCACCCTTCGGTTTCTTTCTTGCCAAGTGGCGCGACGGCGATTTGGCCGCATTCGTGCTCGGCATGCGGCACGGAAGCTATTGTGTCGGCTGCTGCTGGGCCTTGATGGGGCTGATGTTCGTCTTCGGCGCCATGAACCTGCTGTGGATGGGATCGCTTTCCTTGTTCATGCTTGGCGAGAAAATTGCGCCGGCGAGCTGGCACCTTAATCGCGGTGCCGGCGTTGTGCTTCTCCTGTGGGGTATCTTCCTTGCAACGCGGATACAGTGACGGTTCGATTAGTAGCCATCCCCTCCGCTACGGCAATTCGCCTCCTCACCGGTCAGGCGGGGCGAACACGCGCAGCAATTTGTGAAAAGTGTCGATGCCGTAGCGGGTGATGTTCCCCGACAATATGTCAGTCACATCACCACTGGGAACGCCCGCCAGTCGAGCCAAGGTAACCTGGCCCATCTTGGTCTTCTGCATCTCCATCTTGAGTTTGACCACGGCATCGATCTTGAACATCAGGTCATCGGCGTCCGATGCGCCGACCGGCATTTTCGTCATTACATCCTCTACGTCGCCACACAATGGAGCGCTTCCGTGCGGAAAGGTGCCACCCCGGCCTGAGAAAGAAAAGCCCCGTCGGTGAGGACGGGGCCTGGGGTGGTCAGATTGGGCCGGTCGCCCGCTTCGTCCAGCGCGGCACCGAGGAAACGGCTTATTTCAACGCGTACCTGGCCTTCACCGAGTCGGCCCGGCGGAAGGCATTCGCCGATAAGGATTCCTGTGCGAGATCCGGGCGGCCTAGGCAAAGGGGCAGGGCGCCCTGCCGGCAATGTTCATGCAACTGCAATTGTCTTTCGACGGGCCGATCACCACTCTAGAGGGTGATCGGAATGACCGCCTCGCTCGCGGGCCGCCCGCTGCAGAGTGCGTATTCGCGGCAACCGCAGAGGATGGTCGATGGGTGGTTTGATGCGGCCTGCGCCAGAGCCCGGCATGGATCCCGGCGGTTCGTCAGCCAGTGGAACCTTGCCGCGGCGGGCAATGTTCGAGGTGATTCGGGCCTTCGTCAAAACGGTCGAGAAGGTCGATCTCTATACGTCCAAGCACAACAACAAGACGGCCCAGCTGGCGATACGCCTGGCGCGCCGGTTGGGCTTCGCGCCGGCGGCCATACGCCTCATCCATCAGGGCGCGCTGTTGCACGATATCGGCAAGATCGGCATTCCCGCGTCCATCCTGCTGCGCCCCGGCAAGCTGTCGCCGATCGAATACGCCTTGGTCAAAGAGCATGCCGCCATCGGCTGGGAGGTCATCAGCGAAATCGGCTTTGCCCAGCCGATCGCCCTGATGATCCGTCAGCACCACGAACGTCTCGACGGGTCCGGCTATCCCGATGGCCTCGCCAATGGAAGCATCCTGCCGGAGTCGATGGTGGTGGCGATCGCCGATGTGGTGCACGCCCTGCTGGCGCAGCGGCCCTACCGTCGGGCCCTGGACGACGCCGCCATCACAGGAATCCTCGAGGAGGACCGCGGCCATCGTCTTCCGGCCCGCTTCATCGATACCGCCGTCGATATTTTGCACCAAGAAGGCGACCGGCTGCGCGCCTGACCGGATTTGTGGCGCGGCCGGCCGTACCCGGGCTACCCTGGGAACAGGGAGGCGGCGGCGATGCGGAAACTCGGGGCAGCGGCATTGATCGGGCTCGGCCTGGCCATGATGCTGGTGCCGATCCTGTTGTTCCTGGGCGGGGCAGCTGACGCCTATAAATCGGCCATCCTGCTGGCCGTTGGCCCCGGCCTGATCCGCTGGGGCCTGCTGCAATGGCGATCGCCCCTGGCCGGGCGCAGTGCGATGCCACCGCCGCACGCTTTCGCCCGCAACAACCGTTCCCTTGCCGCCGGCGGCCAATACATGGTGGTGCCGCTCCGGCTGCCCGCTGCGATCCGCTCGGCCATCGGCGAGGACTTGCACCGTCAATTCGCCGTCATGCGCAAGAGATTGGTAATTGCCGCGGTGCCGCTGGAAATACTGCCGCTGATCGTCATCGGCGGTGCATTCGGCGACGATCGTTCGGTGTTTGCCGGGTGGAACGGGGCCTTCGTGCTGGCGTTCCTGTTGGCGATCATTCCGGCGACCCTGGCCGTAGGCTATTTCCTCGCGACCTTGCCGCTATCGTGGAGGGTGGCCCGCGACCTTCGGTCCGGCCAGTTGCATCGGGCCTCAGGCCCGCTCAGCGTGCTCGATCATCCCACCGGAGTGGGCGCCTATGTGGTGCTGTCCGATGTCCGCTTCTCGGTCGCCGGCCCGCGGGCCGCCGAGCTGATCCGGCAGACCCGGCATGTCGACTGGGGCACCGTCGATTATCTGGCGCGGGCCAAGGTCATCCTGTGCCTGCGCGACCGCTCCGGCGCCATCGTTTATCAGCTGCCGGGATACCCCAGCAGTGCTCCCCTCGAAGTCGCCTGAGCCGGTTCGCCGCCAATCAGCCGCCGCCGTCGGGCGGCTGATTGGTCCCGGGGCCGCCTCAGGCGGCGACGTCAGTCACTGCTTGTAGATGCCAGCGCCGATGACGATGTCGTCGACCCGCTCGACATAGGAGGATTTCCGTTCGAGCTTCTTGGTCTGGGGATTGGACGCTTTGTACTCGACCCATCCCTGGCCCTTTTCGCCGGCCAGTTTGATTTGCTCGGCCACGTACAGTTTGCCGTCGGAATCCTTCAATTGGCTTAGGTCCTTACCGGCGAAGGGGGGCTTCTTGGCATGCTGGATCATCACACCCTTCATATCCTCGACGAAGATGAACAGATCCTTCGGCTGGAACTCCGGGGTCAGATAAGCCGCCAAGGCCTTATCTTTGCCGTCGGATTTCCAGACGGCGACGGCCTTTTTGACGAGGGCCACGGCTTCGTCGGCAGTGGCCCGATCTTCCGCCTGGGCAGTCCCGGCAAAGGCCAGGACGCAGAGCACGCTGAGAACACGAAAAATATTGCTAATCATTGGGGCACCCCACAGTCTGATTCTGTCGTTGGATAGTCGCGGAACTAAGTCTTGATTATCTGCGTCGACAGAGTGGTGCGCCAGGTCTTCAAACGGACACGGTAATCGCTATTGGAATATATCCATATGTCTATAATTGTGTAGTAGTTATGTAGGTGTAATCGCCATTGCAATTGTAACGAATGGGAGCTTTGATCGCATCAGGCGGCCATGCCGTCCTTGGTCACTTCGCCCAGGAATACCGACACTTCCCCGCGCAGCCGTTCGGATGCCGTATTGAGGTTGGCGGCCGATTCGTGGAGGGTGGTCGCCACCTGCCCGGTTTCCTGGGCGGCCTTCGACACTTCGCCGATATTGCGGGTGATCTCGTCATTGCCCGCCGCCGCCTGCTGGACATTGCGCACGATCTCGGCGGTGGCGGCGGATTGTTCCTCGACCGCCGAGGCGATGCTGGTGACCACCGTGTCCACCTGGCGGATGGTCCCGGCGACCGCGCGGATGACATCGACCGCCTCGCGGGCGATGGACTGGATGCCGCCCACCTGCGAGGCGATTTCCTCGGTGGCCTTGGCGGTTTGCGTGGCCAGATGCTTGACCTCGCCGGCCACCACGGCGAAGCCCTTGCCGGCCTCACCGGCGCGGGCCGCCTCAATGGTGGCGTTGAGGGCCAGCAGATTGGTCTGGCTGGCGATGTCGTTGATCAGTTGAACGATCTCGCCGATGCGCCGCGCCGCCTGGTCCAAGCCGTCGATGGTGGTGGTGGCGGTGGCGATGCCGGTGACCGCCTGTTGGGTGATCGAGCTGGTGTCGCTGACCTGGCGGCTGATTTCGCGGACCGAGCAGCCCAGTTCCTCGGCGGCGGAGGCCACCGTCTGCACATTGGCGGCCGACTGCTGGGCAGCCGAGGAGACGGCCACGCTCTGCGCCCCGGTCTCTTCGGCGGTGCTGCGCAGCTTGCCCGAGATGGCGCTGACCTGACCGACCGAACCGCCGACGTTCTTCAGCACCTCTTCCATGCTGCGGTCGAAGTTGGCGATCAGCTTTTCGCGATGGGCGAACAGTGCCTGTTGCCGCTGGTGTTCCTGCCGCAAAGTCAATGACGGCTACAGAAATGTTTCAATTGTAATTATTGCGGAATCCGACGGGCTGGATCCATGGTGTCGTGCGTGTCGTCTCAAGGATTGTCGGTATAGAGGTGACTTTTTACGTCTTTATCCATGAGCAGTATTCAATTTGGCTGCGCCGCTCCGTTTCATGAAATTTTGGGTGCCGGTTTGTCCGGCGTTCACAGCCGGGTTAGAGTGGGCCGGCTTCGCCCCCGGGCCGAGCGAGCAATAATCTGATCGGAGGTATTCTTGGCTGGGGTCAAGGCGCAGAAATTCATTTCGCCGAAGCGGATCGCCACCGAGGCCTTCACCGACGCTGCTGCCGCGGTGGCCCGGCTGGAGGAGATCTACGGGCGCAATACCGCCTTCCTGCGCGACCGTTTCGAGGCTTATCTGAACGGCGAGCCGCTGGCGACCCAGGTGCGGGCGGTCTATCCCTTCGTCCGCGTGACGACCGACACCCACGCACGCGTCGATTCGCGTCTGGCCTACGGCTTCGTCTCGGGTCCCGGGACCCACGAGACGACGGTGACGCGACCGGACCTGTTCCGCGGCTATTTCACCGAGCAGATCAGGCTGCTGTTGCAGAACCACGGTGTTCCGGTGGAAGTCGGCGAGTCCACCGAACCGATCCCCGTCCATTTCGCCTTCCGCCGCGGCATCACCGCCGAGGCGGGGTCATTCCGATCGCCGGCCGACCGGTTGTTGCGCGACCTGTTCGACACGCCCGACCTTGCCAGCATGGACGACGCCATCGTCAACGGCACCTTGCAACTGCCGCCCGGCGCGGCGGTGCCTCTGGCCCTGTTCCGCGCCGCCCGGGTCGACTATTCGCTGCACCGGCTGTTCCACTACACCGGTACCGATCCGGAATATTTCCAGAACTTCGTCATTTTTACCAATTACCAGTTCTATGCCGACGCTTTCGCCCGGATCTGCCGCGAGCGCATGGCCTCCGGCGCTCTCGACGGCGATCTCTTCGTCGAGCCGGGCAACTTGTGCACCACCAATATGCGTCTGGGCGGCGGCGGTCCGACCGGGGTGGTGCCGGAACGCACGCCGCAGATGCCGGCCTTTCATCTGGTGCGGCCCGATCACAGCGGCATCACCATGATCAATATCGGCACCGGTCCGTCGAACGCCCGCAACATCACCGACCATGTTGCCGTCATGCGGCCATACGCCTGGTTGATGCTCGGCCATTGCGCCGGGCTTCGGAACACCCAGAAGCTCGGCGACTACGTGCTGGCACATGGCTATGTGCGCGAGGACCATGTGCTCGACGAGGAACTTCCGGTGTGGGTGCCGATTCCGGCGCTGGCCGAAATGCAGGTGGCGCTCGAACAGGCGGTGGGCGAGGTGACCGGCTGCACCGGCTTCGAGCTGAAACGCGTCATGCGGACCGGGACCGTGGCCAGCGTCGACAACCGCAACTGGGAGCTGGGCGATCATGTGGCGATTATCCGCCGTCTGTCCCAGTCGCGGGCCGTCGCCCTGGACATGGAATCGGCCGCCATCGCCGCCAACGGTTTCCGTTTCCGGGTGCCCTACGGCACACTGCTTTGCGTGTCGGACAAGCCGTTGCAAGGGGAAATCAAGCTGGCCGGCATGGCCGGCGAGTTCTACCGGCAACGGGTCGGCCAGCATCTCGAGATCGGCCTCAAGGCGCTCGACAAACTGCGGGCCCAGGAACGGGAAAGGCTGCATTCGCGCAAGCTCAGGAGCTTTACCGAGGTGGCATTCCAGTAAGTACTGTAGATCGCTCACCACGGAGACACGGAGGACATTCAATCTTATTCGTCATTGCCGGGCTCGACCCGGCAATCCATGGATCCCCGGATCAAGTCCGGGGAAGACGAGAAAAGAAAGTCTCCTCCGTGTCTCCGTGGTGGAATGCAATTCCTCACCGGAGTTTTGCCCAAAGATGATCGGAAATGACGGAAAGCCGATAAGCAAGGAGATGGTCCGCGCTGCCATCGCGGTCTACAACCGCGAATCGCGCGGGTCGAAAGAGTTCGCCGGCATACCCCGCGCCCTGGTGACCATCCTCGACAATCTGGCGGTCGGTAAGACCACCTATGTCAAGGGAGCCGACGGTCAGCTCCAGGTGAGCCGCCGCAAGGACAAGAGCGTCGTCGCCGGATAGTCAGGCGGTCACGGTGACGGCATCGCCGCACAAGATGCCGATCAGTTCGGCCGGCGGCAGCGGCCGGCCGAACAGGTAGCCTTGGGCGGCGCCGCACAGCTGCTCGCGCAGGAACGCGAGCTGGGCCGGCGTCTCGACGCCTTCGGCCAGCACTTCGAGCTTGAGGCTCTTGGCCAGGGCGACCACCGCGGCGACGATCTCCATGTCGGCGGCATCGTTCGGAATGTCCTGGACGAAACTGCCGTCGATCTTCAGCTTGTCGATGGGAAAGCGCTTCAGATAGGCCAGCGAGGAGTAGCCGGTTCCGAAGTCGTCGATGGACAGCCGCACACCCAACACTTTCAGGGCGTGCAGCTTGCGTTCCGCATCGATGGCGTGGTCCATCAGGGCGCTTTCGGTGATCTCCAGTTCGAGGAAGCGAGCCGGCAGGCCGGTCTCCTCCAAGATGGTCCGGACCTGGTCGCAGAGATCCGGTTGCTTGAACTGGTGGGCCGACAGATTGACCGCCATCGTCCTGATCCCGGTTCCGGCGTCGAGCCAAGCCTTCATCTGCAGACAAGCGGCGCGCAGGATCTTCGCCCCCATCGGAACGATCAGCCCGGTTTCCTCGGCCAGCGGAATGAACTGCAGGGGCGGCACCAGCCCGACGCCGGGACGCTGCCAGCGGACCAGGGCCTCGACGCCGGTCACCCGCAGGTCGTCCACCGCCACCAGCGGCTGATAATGCAGCAGGAACTCGTCGCGCTCGAGGGCCCGGCGCAAGGCCGCTTCCAGTTCGACCCGTTCATTGGCGGCCCGCGTCAGCGCCTCGGTGTAGAAACGGAAGGCGTTGCGGCCGGCGTCTTTGGCGAGATACATGGCGGCATCGGCATTGCTGATGATCTGGTCGGCGTCGCCGCTGTCGTCGGGAAAGACGCTGACGCCGATGCTGGTCCCGACATAGACCTCGACTCCTGCCGACAAGACGAAGGGCTCGCGCAGCTCCTCGATCAGGGTCTGGGCGACGCCGGCCGCGTGTTGCGGTTCCTTCAGGTTTTCCAAAAGGACGACGAATTCATCGCCGCCCATGCGGCACAGGGTATCGGTATCGCGCAGCCGCGCCAGGTAGCGCTTGGCCACCATCTGCAGCAGCTGGTCGCCGATCGAGTGGCCCATGCTGTCGTTGACGTTCTTGAAATGATCGAGGTCGAGGAACAGCACCGCCCCTCTGGTGCCGTCGCGGCGGGCCCGTCCGATCGCATGCTGCAGGCGCGACAACAGCAGAAGGCGGTTGGGCAGGTCGGTCAGCGGATCGTGATGGGCCAGATGTTCGAGTTGCGCTTCCGACTGTTTGACCCGGGTGATGTCGATGAAGGTGCCGATATAGTTGGTCACCTTGCCGCGCTCGTCGCGCACCGAGCTGACGGTCAGCCATTCGGGATAGATCTCGCAGTTCTTGCGGCGGTTCCAGATCTCGCCCTGCCAATAACCCTCGGCGGCGATGATGCCGAACATGCGTCGGTAGAATTCGGAATCGTGGCGGCCGGACTTCAGAACGCGCGGATTCTTGCCGATCAATTCCGCCTCTGAATAGCCGGTGATCGTGCAGAAGGCGGGGTTCACCGTGATGATCTGGCCCTGCATATCGGTGATGGTGATGCCTTCCTGGGTGCCGTTGAAGATGGTGGCGGCCAGGCGCAGCTGCTTCTCGTCGTCCTTGCGCTGGCTGATGTCGCGGCTGGTGGCGACCCATTCGACGATGCGGCCGGTCTTGTCGCGCAGGGCGCGACCGTTGGTCTCGACCCACAGATATTGGCCGTCCTTGTGGCGGAACCGCAGCTCGACCCGTTCGCTGCGCAGGCTGCAGTCGATCCGTTCGGCAAATTCCCGGGCCCGCGGCATGTCGGCAGGGTGGACGAAGGCCACCAGCCGCTGGCCGAGCAGATCGGCGCTGCTATGGCCGAGGATCGCCTCATGGGCTCCCACCACGTCGGTCACCACTCCGTCGGGGCCGGTGCGCCAGATCACGTCGCTGACATTGTCGGTCAGCATGCGATAGCGCTCCTCGCTGGCCCGCAGTCCTTCCTCGGCCCGCTGGCGTCGCGTGACGTCGCGACTGACGGCGACGATCTCGATGATGTGGCCGGTTTCGTCGCGCAGCGCCTGGCCCGTCGATTCGGTCCAGATGTAATGGCCATCCTTGTGTCGGAGCCGGGCCGTGACGGCATGCCTGCCGTCGTCCTCCTTCATCCGGTGGTTGAAATCGCGGATGAGCGGCAGGTCGTCGGGGTGAGCCAGGTCGCGGATCAGGTGGCCTCGCAACTCGTCGATGGTCAGCCCCAACAGCGCTTCATGGGCGCCGGAAACGTCGATGACGTTGCCTTGCGGGCCGTTTCGCCAGATCAGATCCGGAGCGTTGGCGGCCAGAATTCGCAGGCGCTCTTCTTTCTCGCGAAGGGCCTCTTCGGCGGCGGCGCGACCCGAGAGGTCGATGCCTATGCCGAGATAGCCGATGATTTCGCCCTCCTCGGTGCGGACCGGGGTGATCGCCAGGGACACCGTCAGGCGGGAGCCATCTTTGCGCAGGTAAATCACTTCGCGCCGCTCATAGCCCACCGCCTCGGCGCGATCGACCAGGAAGCGGAACTCGTCGGCCGAGCCGGCGCCGTCGCCCAGTTCCCGCTTCCGTTCGATCATCGCTTCGGGCGCATGGAACAGGGTTGGGGTGTGTCGGCCCACGACGTCCTCGGCGGCGTAGCCGAGCATCCGTTCGGCGCCCGGATTGAACAGGACGATCAGGCCGTCGCGATCGGTGGCGATGATCGACACTTCGGACGAGGAGGCGAGAACGCTCTGCAGATAACGGCTCATCCGGCGAACCGTTTCTTCCGAACGCAGCTGTCCGACCAGTAGTACGGCCAGCGCCGTCAACAGGATACCGGCGGCGGTCGCGAACAAGCCGGTTTGCCGGGACCAGCCGGCCAGGTAATCGTCGCGGGCGATGGCGACCACCACGCTGAACGGGACGGTGGCCGCGACACGGAAGGCAAAACGTCGCTCGACATGGTCGAGCGGCGAAAACTGGTCGCCGACGCCCTCTCGTTCGCCGGCGTGGATGCGCCGCCTGATCGGCGAGGAAATCGACTGGTTGAACCAACCGGGTTCGCCCGGGCGACGCAGGACCAGCCGGTCATCGTCGTTCTGTCGGATGACGATCAGACCGTGGGATCCTATTTCCAACCCGTCGAGCTCGCGCTTCAGGCGATTGAGGTCGACCACCGCCCCGACGGCGCCGAGGATACGGCCGTCTTCCGCCTTTAGCCGCCGCGCCACGACGAGGACGGGCGTCGTCGGTTGCTCGAGCAGCACGCCGGAAAACACCAGTTCGGGGCCGGGGCGGTCGACCAGGTGGCGAAACCACTCCTGCTCGCCAACCCGGGCCAGCGGTGCCGCCGGGCCCGAATGGTAGAGCGCCTTGCCGGCGCCGTCGAAGACCTGGAAGGCCAGGATTTCGTCGAAATCGCGCAAGTGGCCGGCCAGCATCGCATTGATCGCCGCCCGGCGTTGCGGCTCGACCGCCGGGCCGAGATCGGAGGGGCCAGAGTCTCGGCGAAATAGCGGAGGTCATTGGCGCCACGCCCCAGCGTGCCCTCGAGATGGACCACAACCATGCCCGCCAGGTTTTGCGCTTCCCGGGTCGCCTCGCGGCGCGCGGCCAGATAGCTCAGCCAGACCTGCAGGGATAGCAGCCCGACCACCGCTGCCAGCACCAGGCAAAGGCTCAGCCGGGCCAGCCGGCGCGGACGCCGGGCGCCGGTCAGCAACGCGGCAAGGGATTGCGGCGGCAAAACCTAAGGACCCCGTTCCGGCGCGGTCGGCGGCCGAATGATGGCGCCGTGCCCAGACGACTTGCACTGGCAGTTGATTTTCGGTGTTCCCCCAGGTCGCAATAGTTTTAGCTGTCCGAACGACAGGCTCCCCAATCGAGGCTACTGTATCACCAAGTCGGGTCAGGGCGAGCCTGCAACATTCGTTGCGGCTATTCTGCCATCGCTATTGTCTCGGGCTTCACCCCTGGGCGGATGGATTCATCGACGCTGCAGTGGCGGCGAAGCCGGCGCCCAGGAATTCGGGGCGCTTGTAGTAGCCGGCCAACCACGCTGCCAGCATGCAGAGCTCCTCGAACTTGACCAACTCGTCCAGGGTTCCCGGCGGAAACGCGATGTGGAAGGATTCGGCGACGATCCCCACCACCTCCTCGATCTGTTCCATGGTCAGGCCGAGGTCGGTGTCGATGCTGGCGTGCCGGGTCAGGCGTTCTTCGGGTATGCCGTACTCATCGCGAATCAGCTTCACGACCCAACGGAACATATTCATCCAGTTTTTGACGTCCGATGTGTCGCGCTGCATCGCCTTCGGATCCGTTGTCGGGCGGAACCTTCGGCTGAGCCAATCCGACCGGCGGATGCTGGCAGCTGTCCGACTACCCCCAAAGTGCCTAACAGTGTGGCACATCGGGAATAACTTTCAAATGCTACAGTCTCCTGCCATATCCGGCCCGTGAACCGGGAGTTGTGTGGATTCCATAAAGACAATCACCAGTCATGGAATGCCATAATGCATGTATGGTTGAAGTTTTCGGATCGGATCGATTATCATGTGGGCCGGCCGGAGGGTGGTCAACATGGCTGATGCGATAGACTACAGAAAGAAGATTTGTCACAACAAAGGTTGCGATGATGTCAGAATCGCCCAATGTCGCGCTGAATCTGGCGACCAGAGCGAATTAATGTTTTGTCAAAAGGATGGTTACTTGCCTATCCGCCTTTTACCCACACCTACCACCTATAGTGTGTTGCCATTCCCCGGAATAGAGCTCGCCGAAGGTAGGGGCGACCGCATCGCCAGCGAGTCCGAGGAGACTCCGGAAGGCGTTGAATGGGTAAAAGCGG
>CAIOJO010000491.1 GCA_903858635.1 uncultured Telmatospirillum sp.
AACCCTGCGAGCCGCCCTGCTGGCCCATCAGGCCAAGCATTCCATCAACCCCGATCTTGAACAGCACGCCAAGGCCGCGTAGCCTGTTCAGACCGTGACGCCTGCCGAGCGAATTTCAACACGGCTCGGGACAATCCCCGGACGGGTGGCGTAAGGAGATTTGGGAGGGACGCAAAAAGGTCGACATTAAGTATCTGTTGCGGCCCAGTTCCGACTTCATCGAGTCGCAGAAGCTGGCCAATCTGGCCGGCGCAGGCCGCACATGACACGGGTTCCGGCTCACGCATTTCCGAGTTCCGGCTCGCGGTCCCGGGTTTTTGGTTGTGTAAGGGCAGAAAAAGACGAGTTCCGGCTCGCACCAGCCAACGCGGTGTCGAGTTCCGGCTCGCACTTACCACCAAAAACGCAAGTTCCGGCTCGCACATCCTCAAATTTGCCGAGTTCCGGCTCGCACCGTGTGGACAAAATCCGAGTTCCGGCTCACAGCACAGGTTCCGGCTCGCGCATTCCCGAGTTCCGGCTCGCGCTCACAATCCGGAAAATATCTGCGCCTCAAACAGTTGCGGGCGTTATCCACACCCCCATCCTTCTCTTAACCTTCAACCTATATTATAAAAGAGAGACAGCGGCCGATTCTATCTCCCGGTGCGCGCGAACCAGCCGCCGGTTCCTCGCGCGATCGAGGAAAATCGGTCCGTTGCAAAATGCTCAACCTGCCGAGTCGGCGGCAAGCCGGCAGGCCGGTTGGCATATTGGCCGTTCGATTAGCCCTTGCCATTGCTACCCCTCGGTTCTCGCCGAGGGTCAAGCTTGCCTGCGCAACCTGCAAACAATTCAAACCATGGGCGCGACATTTTTTTACGGCCGAAAGGCCCGCAGTCCGGAAAATTGTGGACCGGACAAAGGAAGAAAATGAACGCTTCCGCCAAATTCCAGAAACCAACATTTGCTGACCTGGCCGCCTCGCTTGTTGAGGAGGAGAGACAGCCGGTCGGGATGGCGAGGTTCGCAAAATTGGGGCCAACGATCGATTCTTGTCGATCCAAAGGTAAAACCCACTCGGAAATCCTTACGCTCATCCAGGAAACGGAATGGCCGGAATTGCAACTGCCCTACTATTTCAGGCTGTTAAAGAAGTACCGCAAAAAATGTTTGGGTCCGATTAAAAACGTGGAAGCCGCTGCGGATGTCGGGGTCGACCTCGGCGATGCGATGCAAAATCGCGTTGCACAGCGTGGTCTTGCCGGAGCCCGTCGCGCCGACCACCAAAATGTTATGTTTGAGGGCGATATGACGGTCGATCTCGTCTTTCTGCGCCGCCGTCATGATGCCGCTGGCGAGATAATCGGCGAGGGTGAAAATCTTGATCGCCCGCTTGCGGATGGCAAAGATCGGGCGTTCGACGTTGGGCGGAATGATCGCCTCAAAGCGTGAGCCGTCGATCGGCAATTCTCCTTCGACCACCGGTGACTGGCGGGTGACCTGAATGTGCAGGGCATCGGCGACGTGGCCGATCAGGTTCAGCGCCCGAGTCGCCTCCATCGAGCCGATGCGGCTCATTCCCTTGCCGTGGCGGTCTTCCCATAGGGTGCCGTCATCATTGAGCATGATCTCGATGACCTCGGGGTCGGCCAGACCCGCCATCACCACCTCGCCCAGCTCGCGGCGCAGCTGATCGTCGAGACGGGTCCGCGATTGGCTGAAATGTCCCGTCATGAAGGGGCCTGCTTTGCCGGGGCCAGACTTGCCGAAGAATGCGGTTCGCTGGCGATGGCCGGCGCCGGCGCCTTGTCGACCAGTTGCTGCTTGGTGACGCACAATTCCCGCACCGTGTGCTTGCGGCCCTTGGTCTTGTCCTCGACCGTCTGAAAATCGCGGGTGCGGAATTCGGCCTCGACATAGATCAGATCGTCTGGCGCGAAGTCGCGGGCGGCCTTGGTGCCGAATAGGCCAAAGGCGGAGATCTGGTGAATTTCTCCGTCGTCGGTTTTGAGGCGGTAGTTGGCGACCGGGTCGCCAGCCGGCGTGCGGCGCAAGGTTACCGGCAGATCCAGGCGGCCTTGCAGGATCACCTGGTTGATGGTTTCGGGGGGCTCGCCGGTGGTCGGTCCAGTCGCGCCGGTCGCAGCCGGGGGGCTGGAAAACTGCTGAATGGCCGCCGACGGCTGTCGTTGGGTGGCGACCATGACGTCGCGGAGTTTGGTCAGCCACTCGGCGTGACGGCGATTGCAGAGCACGGCGGCGACCGCCGAATCATGCACCTCCGGCGCAATGGCGAACAGGAACAGGGCCAGTTCGTTGAGCATGGCGATCAACAGCTGCAGGTCCTCGGCCACCCGGTCGATCCCGTCATGCTGGTGAGCCAGGGCGTCACGATCCAGGGCGCGCTGTTTGCGGTCGGCCGCCATCAGCGCGAGATGGTCCTGGGTGGCGGTGGTGATGGCGCTGAGATCCTGGCTGCGCTGTTTGCGATCAGTGGCGATCAGGGCGAGATGGTCCTGGATGGTGCCGGCGAGCGCGGTGCGAGCGGCGGCGATGACGGCGAGATGGCGTTCGATGCCGGCGGTGACGGTCGCCTGTTCCGTGGCACGCTCCCGGCGCTCGGCGGCGACCATCGCCGTGAAGTGGTCCTGGCGATTGTCGAGGTAGATCTGCACGGCCGTGCGGACCAGAGCGGCGCGGGTCAGCCGCAGCTGCCGTGCGCTGCTGTCGAGCCTGCTGCGGAGATCGTCACCGATCTGCAGCGAGAGTGACCTGGTTAAAACTCTCTTTTTCATAGCACTTTCAATGAGTTAGAGGCGCCTGCATGGGCCTAATGTATTGAAAACATTAGGGAAATCATCCGCGCACCCTGTCGCTTCCCGATTCCCAGCCACCCCCCTCACTCATCCCTTTATGTTCCACTCTGCGTTTTGTTGATTCTGGATACCTGTTTTTTGTTGATTGGGAAATAAAAAAACAGCAAGTTTAAAGTATAAAGTTGATAAAGATTGGTAGTAGCTAGGTATTAACCAGGACATGACCGAGTTATAGCTAGATTATGACTTGGTTATAAACAGGCTAGTTGGTGGCTAGAGACAGGCTAGTACATGGTTAGTTAAGGGAAAACAGGTTCATATGGTGATAATGACAATGGGCACTATAAGAAAATCAAGTAACGTTACCGATCCAGGAAAATTGGCAACCGCGTTTTCGGAGCTGGCGGCGAACGCCGTGTCGCCGGGTGTTGAGTTGTCCGGGCAAACAAGATTTGCGTTGTTGGTGCCCGAGATTGAGCGGCAGCGGACCAGGGGGATGGGCCATCGCCAAATCCTTGAAATGATCCGGGCGGCAGGTTGGCCTGATTTGACGGATCATTGGTATTTCAAGCTGTTGCGGAAAACCCGTGGTGGGCCGCGACGAACCGCCGAGTCGCCGGCGCCTGTTGCTTTGCTGTCCGGGTTACCGGGAGCGACGCCGCCTGCCCAATCCGCACTTTCGGCTGGGCCGCCCTCCGATCACTCCGCTGCGACCGACACCAGATCCCTCATCGAAAAGTCCCGGCAGGTGGCGGACAGCTACATGCAGCGTCCGCCGGCGGAAAGCCCGATGCTGAAAAGAGCCTTGGCGGAAATCGCCAAGTTCGACGCGCAAAAGGAAGAGAAGGAGCAATCTTCATGAAGGTGGCCGTGATGAATATGTCGGGAAACGTCGGTAAGACGACGATCGCCCGGCAGCTGCTGGCCCCCCGCTTGGGGGCGCCAGTCATTCCGATTGAGAGCATCAATGCCGATGATCAGGAGGTGGAAGCGCTGTTGCGAGGCAGTCAATATGGCGAATTGCTCGCACAAATCGGTGGACTGTCGCGCGCCGTGATCGACGTCGGAGCCTCGAACGTGGAGGACCTGCTCGAAGGCATGCGGCTTTATCGGGGCAGCGCCGACGAGGAATTCGACGTGGTGATCGTTCCGACCATCGGCTCGCCGAAACAAATCCGCGACACGATTGCCACGATCGACGCTTTGCGGGATCGAGGCGTGCGTGGCGACAAGATCCGGCTGCTGTTCAACATGGTTGATTATCGGGACACGGTGCCCGCGGTTTTTGCGACGATTTTTAGCTATTGGGCCGACCATAAAGATTTCCGCCTCGATCCGACGGCGGTGATCCACACCAACGAGTTGTTCGAGCAGCTGGCCGGAGCGAACGTCGCCGACCTGGTGGCCGATCAAACCGACTTTAAGGCGCTACGCGCCCAAACCGCTGATCCTGGTGAGAAGCGCGCCATCACTCACCGGCTGGGTCTGCGCCGCCTGGCGCGAGGCGTGTCGGAAGAGTTCAACGCCGTCTACAAGATCCTGATGAATTGATGGATCGGGCAATGGAACCACCGTCAGCGGGCGGCACGTTCAGCCGCAAGGCAAAGAACCCGGCGCCATCAGCGGATCTGGTCGAGCAGCCGGGGGAAAGCCCCGCCCCAGCTGCCGGTACGGGCAATCCGGCTGAACTTCGATCAACAGTGCGACGGGGCACCATACTGGATGAGCTGATCGGCGAGATGCTCGGCGATATTGGCAAGTTGCATAAGCAAGTTGAGGCCTTGCGCGATGCCTTCCCGCAAATCGAAACAGCGTTGCGTCATTCAGGTGCCGAGGCGGTCGAAGTGATCCGTGGGGCGGTCGCCGATGCAACGGGGGATCTGACGGAGGCGGTCAAAGCTGATCGCGCTGCTGCGGCCGAGGCGGCTCAGGAAACCAGCCTGGCGATCAAGTCGATCGCCAAGGCCGCGGCTGAGACGATGGTGATGCATAAAGGCCGGCTCGATTCTCATATTGCCGGCCTGGTCGAGTTTGCGGTTCCGGAAATCACCCGCCGCGCCGGTGAATCCCTCGACGGGTTGAAGACGGAAGCATCGGAGATCGGCAAGCTGATCGCCGGATTGCGGAACCAGGCGGCGGATATCATGAAATCGGCCGGGACCGCCCAGTCGGGTTGGCGGGACCTGCGCCTGCTGATTGTCGGCCTTCTGACCCTGAGTATCGGTTTGGGGGCGGGTTTGGGGGCGGGCTGGGCACTGCACCTCGCTCGCCTGAGCGACGCGCAGCTGGTTGCCATTCAGGCCGGTCTCGACATCGAGCGCGCCTTTTCGACGCTTGACCTGCCCACCCGACAAAAAGTCCGTGAGGCGATCGAACACAGCCGCCCGCTTTCGCGCGGGCAGGCTGGGGGGGAGAAATGAGCCGCTCTTTGGATGACGATATCCGTCTTCGGCTCAAGCTGCCGGCGCGTGGTTCCAACAGTGAGCATCGCCAAGTCGCGAAGATCGGCAGGATGTTGCGACACACGCTGCGCCAGTCGGGGGGAGGCCGTGGCAATGGCAAATCAAAACCGCCCAAAGGACGCGGCCAGGTCGCTCTGTCATCGGCGGCGCAGCTGCAACAGCGCGTCGCGGTGCGTTGGACCTACACGAAGAATCGGGGGGACGGGCAATGGGGGGCGCACGGTCGCTATATCGAGCGCGAGAGCGCGACATTGGAAATTGAAAGGAATATCGGCGAAAATGAACGATCCGTTGAACAGTCTGGACAAGATATTGGAGGCGTCAGCGACAGAACCGCCGGGCGCCGACCCCGCGCAGAGGTTCGAAATGCTCCCGCCCTACGTCAGTCCTACCCTTCAACGGATCGGCGCCCGACGCCGCCCCGAACCGTCAACGCACTGCGAGGTTTGTCCGGCATCCCTGTGGTTCGCAACACCGAGCGAAGTGCGTTGCTTTTGTCGCGTGATGCATTCGTTCACCTGGACGGCGGAGGAGCCGACGGCGATTGTAGACTGCGACGGGGAGGTGGAAGCGAACCTGGAGAGGCTGGCCCAGTTCGAGGAGCCGTAACGGATCCGGTGTTCGGGAGCGCCGCCCGAGGGGGGAAGGTCGCCAAAACCCTGCGGGATTGGCAGGCAGCCGGCGACCAGCATCTTTTCAAGGTGATCTTGTCGCCGGAGTTTGGCGATCGGCTCAATTTGCAGTCGGTCACCCGGCGATGGGTGGCGGCAATGGAAAAGGACCTCGGCACCAAGCTGCAATGGCTGGCGGTCGAGCATCACAACACGGCCAACCCGCATGTGCATGTGGCGATCCGGGGTCTTGACGATCAGGGCCGCCTGTTGAAGATCGATCCGAAATATATTCGGGCCGGTTCGCGCGCTCGCGCGCAGGAGATCGCCACCAGGGATCTGGGCCTGCGGACGGCCAGTGATATCAGTGCGGCACGGGAACGCCAGATCGTGCAACAGCGCTTCACCGATCTGGATCGGATGTTGGTCAAAAAGAGCGCGCAGACCAACCATGTGATCAGTTTTGACGGACCCATTCCCCGGAGCGCCGCGGCGCGCGAGTTGCGGCTGGCGCAGATCCGCCGGCTGGCGCAATTGGCGGCGATGGGCTTGGCCGAGCGCAAGGGTTCGGTGGCCTGGTGCCTGAATCCCAGCCTTGAGAATGTCTTGCGGTTGATGCAGTCCAGTCAGGATCGGCAAAAAGTGCGGTCCCAACATCGGCAGATGATATCGGACCCGATGGCTCCGGTGGTGGCGACCAAGCTGGATCAGCCCGGCAAGCGCGTCGCCGGCTGCTTGGTGGGGACCGGGTTGGATGAGGCGGTGGATAAGCCCTACATGCTGATCGAAGGCTTTGACGGCAAGATCCATTACGTTTTGCAGCCACCGAAATGGAAATGCTGCGCGGCGTTGGATCGGCGGAGATCGGTGATTTCATCGCCGTCGAAGCGTTTGAGCGCTCCGATCCGACCGGGCAGAAACGGACGGCAATCCGGGTCGACGTTTATGGCAATAAATTGTCCCAGCGCCTCGTAGACCAGGAGCTACGGCGCGGCGGGCCGATTGCCGCCCAGACGGCGCCAGTGGGATCGGTCGCCGGCGCCTTTCAGGCTCTTGCCCTCACCCGATCCCGCCAAAGGGGGCGCTCGCGATGAAGCTTCGGATGATTGCCGGCTTGCTTGTCATGATGACCGGTTGCAGCTCGCTGTCGGGGCTGGGAACGGGGCAGGGTACTCCGGCAAAACCGTTGCTGGATACCCGCTACGCAGTCGAAAACGGCGCCGCCGCCGGCATCGTCAGGGCGATGAGCGACGGAAGGCGGATGATCATTCAAACCTCGGGGGGCATGGAACCGGCCGGTAATGATTCGGCCAGGGATTCAGTCCGCCCCCTGGTGACGGTGACCGACCGGGATGGCTGGACGATCGCGGTGTCACGGGTTGGCCCCTATCTCGTCCTGGCGCGGCTCGAATCGGTGGTGCATGTGCGTGTCGGTGACACCGAGGCCGTGGTCCGGCCAATGACGGGAGTGCGGTAATCATGGGCATCGAAAAGCTCTACACCTTGCCCGGCGCCACGACGCGCAGCCCGCTTGTCGCGTTCAGCCGGATGGCCTTCGCCCTTCTGTTCGGCTGCTGGGCGGTGACCGAAACAACCGCCTGGCTGTTGGGATGGCAAGCGGGCCTGGGAGCGCCGTTTGCCATGGCGGGCACCACCCGAATTTATCGCCCCTGGCAGTGGATCAATTGGTTTTTGCTGTTTGGCGGTGTTGCGGGCACCGGCTGGATTTGGCTGGAAGCCAAAGCCCTGGCCGTCGTGGTGATCCTCATGACCGGTCTGGTCGGTCGTCTATCGTGGCGATCGAAGCCGGGAGCGGTATCACACGTCCATGGATCCGCCCGCTGGGCCGTTAAAAAAGAGATCATCGAAGCCGCGTTGCTGCCGCGTAAATCGAGCCAGCCCACAGCCGGCTGTTACGTCGGCGGTTGGGTCGATCTGGGAACAGGTGCCTATCAGTACCTGACCCACAATGGTCCCGAGCATATCCTGGCCTTCGCCCCGACCCGCTCGGGCAAAGGGGTGGGGCTGGTGCTGCCGACATTGTTGAGCTGGCGCGATTCGGCCGTGGTGCATGACATCAAGGGCGAGGCCTGGGCGCTCACCGCCGGCTGGCGCCAGGCGATCGGCCAGGTGGTGATCCGCTTCTCGCCGACGGAACGGATCTCTGCCCGGTTCAATCCGCTTGAGGAAGTCAGGCTCGGTACCAGGGAGTTCGATGTCGGGGACGCGCAAAACATCGCTCTGCTGATCGTCGATCCCGAAGGCAAGGGGATGGATGATCACTGGGCAAAAACCGGGCATGAGTTGCTGTCCGCGGCGATTTTGCATGTGTTGTATAGCCCTGAGGTGAGCAACAAGACATTGCGGGGCCTGGTCAGTTTCTTCTGCAATCCGGAACGCGAGATTGACGACATTGTGACTGAGATGCTGACGGCGATTCATGATCCGGAGTCGAAATATGGCTGGACCAGTCCGTTGACCGGAGCACCCACCCGGACCCATCCCATGGTCGCTGAGTCGGCACGGTCGTTCCTGAACAAGTCGGACGATGAGAAGAGCGGCGTTCAATCGACGGCAATGAGTTATCTCACGCTCTATCGCGATCCGATCGTCGCCCGCAACACGGCGGTTTCGGATTTTCGCATCAATGACCTGATGAACCACGACAAGCCGGTAACGCTGTATCTGGTGGTGCCGCCCAACAGCATGGCACGGGTCAGGCCGCTGATCCGCTTGCTGCTCAGCCAGATCGTCCGGCAGACGACGGAGAAAATGGAGTTCGAGGGAGGCCGTTCGGTCGCCACCTATCAGCATCGGCTGCTGCTGATGCTCGACGAGTTTCCGCAGCTGGGCAAGCTCACCCTCATTGAAGACAGCATGGCGTTTCTGGCCGGCTATGGCCTGAAACTATTCCTCATCACCCAGGACCTGACCCAACTCTACAAGGCCTATACGCGTGACGAAAGCATCGTATCGGGCTGCCATATCCGCATCGCCTACGCGCCCAACAAGATCGAAACGGCAAAGCTGCTGTCGGAATATTGCGGCGTGATGACCGTCTCGCAAACCAAGAAGAGCCGTTCGGGTAAGATCCTCGGATGGATGCTGCCGCAAGTCCAGGTGTCGGAGCAGGAAACCCAGCGCCCGCTGTTGACGGCCGACGAGTGCATGCGGTTGCCGGCTGCGGTCAAGAACGCCGATGGAACGAAGATCCTGGAACCGGGCGACATGCTGATTTTCGCGGCGGGACACAATCCGATTTATGGCAAGCAGATCCTGTATTTCAAAGATCCCGTCTTTGACGGACGCTCCAAAATCCTGGCGCCGATCGATCCGGGCCGAATCCCCGATGCTTCGGGAAACAACCAGGCCGCTGCATGAGACGGCCGAGTCCCGGACCGATCGTGGGGGTGGCTGTCGCTTTCATGGTCATTGCCGGCCTGTCTTTGTCGGGGTGGGGATTGGCGTTCAATTCATCGGAATCGATGCCGACCGGCCTCTATCTGCTGAGCCCGGTTTCCCAAATCGTCCGCAATCAATTGGTGGCGGGCTGCATCCCAAAATCCGATCTTACGGACGAGTATGCGGCGCGGGGCTATCTGCCCAAATCGACCGATTGTCCTTCTGGCCTGGCCCGTATTCTGAAGCCCGTGGCGGCGATCGGCGGTGACCAGGTGCGGATCGGTGAAGATGGAGTGAGGGTCAACGGCAGATTGATTTCAGGGTCGCAAGTGCTGGATGTCGATAGCGCCGGCCGTCCATTGCCGCATCTCCGGGTCGGATGGGAGCGCCAGATCCCCAAGGGCAGCTGTTTTTTGCTGAGCAACCATTCACGACGTTCCCTGGACAGCCGATATTTTGGGACCGTCGAAAACGGTGATCTGGTCTATCGGGCGCGGGCGCTTCTGACATTGTGAGGAAGGCGATACAGACACCCGTGTCGGCGATGCTGAAGCGCAGAGTTTTGAGCCTTCGAAGCACGGTTCGGGAAAAGAAGTGATCCTATTTCAGCGCCAATCAATCGTCCGTGCCATGCCGGTTGTCCCCGTGATTTTGGTAAGCGTCTGGCCGGTGATCGGCGCCATGGCCTGTGGCCTGACGTGGGGACGGCCGAATGCCGCATGGCTGATCGGATTCTCGGCGCTGGTGCCAATATTCTGGCAGCAGTGCCAATCCCGCTGGGTGGCTACGGCAGTTGTTCTCGCCTACCAGCTGGCCGGCAGTCGAGGATTGCCGGCTGGCGCCGCGGTGTTCTTTGGCGATCAGGCTCCCAGTTGGTACGGTTGGTTTCTGTGGTTTGGCGCCGCCACAGCGACGACGGCACCATGGATGATCCTATGGAGCCCACACCCTGGTCGACGTGTGTGGCTGATGGTGGCCAATCTGGCTCTGGACACTGTCCCGCCGATCGGCTGGATCGCTTGGACATCGCCCCTGACCTCTGCCGGCATCTTGTTTCCCGGCTTCGGTTTTATGGGATTGTTCAGCCTCACCGTGACCCTGATGGCGTTGTGCCACCGATCCGCTCCGGCCATCTTCGCGGCGATAGCGATGATGGCGATCGCGCTCATGGCCAACCTGACCTCGACCGGCGCAGCGCCGATCGCCGGATGGTCAGGGGTCGATACGGACTTTTCACGGTTGCAGACCGGCTCCGAGGCGGAGCTGATTGCGCGGGTTTTACGTGTTGTCCAGGTGATGGCGGTGATTGAGCGAGACCAACTGGTGGTCTTGCCGGAATCGGTCCTGCCGCCGATCGCCGAAAAGTCGTTTGCCAACGAGATGTTGAAGACTGCTTCGGCGCAGCTAAAGACACGAGGTGGCGCCCTGCTGGTTGGCGCGGAGGTGGAGAGGGATAATGTGCTTTTGGGTTTGGGGGCGGCCGATGCAATCCTGGTTCAGCGGGTCCCTGTGCCGATCAGCATGTGGCGGCCCTGGACAAGCGAGGGCTTCCGGGCTCATCCGCTGGAAACCGGAATCCATATGGTGTTGGGCAAGAAGGTGGCGGAATTGATCTGCTACGAGCAGGTTCTGACCTATCCGGTCTTGCTGTCCATGTTGGATCGGCCTGACCTGCTGATCGGTGCCGCGAATGACTGGTGGGCGCGTGGCACGAGCATACCGGCGATACAGAGCGAGGCGATTGATGCATGGGGACGACTCTTTGGTGTCCCGGTCATACGCGCTGTCAATTTGTAACGGGTGGGCCATAAGTCCCGCCTGGCAAGGCTCTATTCCGGCGTGACCGGTATTCCGCCGGTAGGTCCCGTCCGAGAAATTTGCCTGATCAGGTTGCTGAGGAGCGTTGTGATCTGATCGGCCTAGAAGCCGAGGTTTGGCTCACAAAAACGGCTTTAGCAGCTTGCCGGCGGCCAATGGTGGCGCCGAATGCGCGTCAATCCTGCCGTTAGTTTGTTCGACATAATCGTATCCGTAAGCCGAATTTGTCGCTTGAATTATCATTTTCCCGTGGCGTGATGTTAATAGAGACGTGCTCGTGATGCCATTACGAATACGTCATGGAGGCTATCAAATCATGAAGACACTTGGACCTCAGACGGCCAAAGTGGTGGAAGTGATCCATGATCGCGGCATCGATTTGTTCACCATCGCGGATGTCTGCGATATTCTCGGCTTGCAGCCAAAAGCAGCTTCGGACCTCATCCGCGCCGCCATTGGGCGTGGCCTGGTGACGCGCATGCGGCGCGGGAATTTCCTGCTGGTCCCGTTCGAACTCGGCAGTGAGACGGTCTACACCGGCAATCCCTACGTGGTCGGCCATCGGCTGCTCGGTGACCGTCCGCGGGATTGTCCCGAGCCGTGTTGAAATTCGCTCGGCAGGCGTCACGGTCTGAACAGGCTACGCGGCCTTGGCGTGCTGTTCAAGATCGGGGTTGATGGAATGCTTGGCCTGATGGGCCAGCAGGGCGGCTCGCAGGGT
>CAIOJO010000492.1 GCA_903858635.1 uncultured Telmatospirillum sp.
AACCCTGCGAGCCGCCCTGCTGGCCCATCAGGCCAAGCATTCCATCAACCCCGATCTTGAACAGCACGCCAAGGCCGCGTAGCCTGTTCAGACCGTGACGCCTGCCGAGCGAATTTCAACACGGCTCGGGACAATCCCCGCATCCAGGCTGGCCAGGGTCAGCAGTTCGCGCACCAGATGCGAAACGTTGTCGATCTCGCGCTGCATCCGTTCGAACTGCTTCGGAGCATGTTCCTCGGCGTCGCGCCGGGCCAGTCCCAAGGCCATGTTCAGGCGGGCCAGCGGGGACTTGATCTCATGCGAGACGTCGCCGATCAGGCGGCGCTGCGCGTCGATCAGGGCGGCAACACGATCCGCCATTTGGTCGAATTCACGCACCAGATCGGCCGCCTCGTCATGCCGTCCGGCGAATTTCGGGCCGACCCGCGCCGTCAGGTCGCCCTTCGCCAGGCGGGTGGCAGCCTGGCGCAGATCGGATATGGGCCGGGACAGGTAACGGGCGATGAAATAGCTGAGTCCGGCGCAGCTGAGGAGCTCCAGCAAGATCGTGATCTGGAGGCGCGAGCGTCGGCTTTCCGGGCTTTCCGGCAAGGCGCCCGATCCCGCCTGGACCGACAGACAATAGCTCCCCGCCTGCCCGTGGGTGGTGATGCTGATGGAATTCTTCGACCTGGGACCGCAGTCCGTGCCCGGATTGGTCGCCGATAGCTTGAGCTGCAGCAAGGTGTTCTCGCCGGTGCGGGCCAGGAACTTGTCCAGGGCGTCGGGACCGAACCGTTCGAACAAAGCGACCGCCGTGTCGGCATAAAGCGAGAAGGCGTTGTCCACCGCCTCCTGCGATTCCGGCAAATAGAAGGTCACCAGGGCCAGAATGGTCCCGACGGTGACAACTTGCACCGACACCGACCACAGCAGGATCTTGCCGAATAAGGTCCGGCCCGGGGCCATTACTGCCCGTCGCCGGTGGGCAGGAGGTAAATATAGCCGATGTTGCGAATGGTCTTGATGCGACACTCGACGCCGTCGTCAGGGTCGAGCTTGCGGCGCAGTTTGCTGACCAGGGTATCGACGTTGCGGTCGATCTTGGCCCCATTCTGGCGGCCGAAGGCGGCCTGGGACAAATCGTCGCGGCCGACCACCGCGCCGGCATTGCGCAGGAAGAATTCCAGAAGGTTGAACTCGGCTGTCGTCAATTCGAGAGGTTGCCCTCGGCACCAGGCGTTCCGGGAGGAGCGATCGAGCTCGATGCCGGCAGCGCCCAATCTCGGAGAGGATGCTGCCGCCGACAGGTTCGAATCCGCCGGGTTGGTCCGCCGCAACACGGCGCGTACCCTTGCCACCAGCTCGCGCGGCTTGAAGGGCTTGGAAACGTAATCGTCGGCACCGATCTCGAGACCCACCACACGGTCGACGTCATTGTCCTTTGCCGTCAGCATGATGACGGGGACGTTCGATCGCTTGCGGAATTCCTTGAGCAACTCGAATCCCGATCGCCCCGGCAGCATGACGTCGAGGATGATCAGATCGGCGGCGACCGGATCCGCCGCCCAGAACGCCGCACTGTCATGGGCGGCATCGACCTTGAACCCCTCCGGTTCAAAGTATTCGCGCATCATCTCGACCAGTTCGACATCGTCGTCTACCAGGAGCAGGCGGGCGAGGCTCATCATCAGAATTTGTAGGAAAATCCAAGCCGCAGCGAGGCTTCGGCCGCATCGGGGGGCGGCCGAAGCGAACCGGCCGGGGCCGGCGGTGCCCCCAGGCTGCCGATCTCGACCACCGTGAACGCCCTGAGACCGCTGCCGACGGCATATCCCAACTTGACCCCCGCCCGCCACACGGGTTCACGGTCCTCCCCACTCAGGGCGGCGAGGCGCGGGCGGTCTGCTTGCTCGGACAGCAGCGGCAGGCCGGCCGCCAAATCGAACGACAGGGTCCACAGTGAGGCCAGAGAATAGCGGGTTACCCCGCCCACCAGGACGCGCGCGGCCGGCGCACGCACCGAGGGGTCAAATATGGCCGGCGCCCGGATATCCTCTGTCTTCGATCCCATTTCCAGATAGGGGGTCATACGAAGCCCCGCGGCCAGCGGATACCCCTTCCCCAAGGTCCAGAAGAGGGTCCGGAAACCTTCGTTCGCCACGTCGGCGTGAAAGTCGTCGTCCTTGCTTGAATACTCGATCGGGACTGCCGGACCCTGCGCTACCGACCCGGCGAATGCCATCGGCGCCTGCAGGATGGCCGGCACAAATGCGAGCAGGAAGAGGGGTCGATGACGCATGGAGGTCGTTGCAGCCTTCGCGGCAAGATAGGGTTACCGCCGATGATTCCATGGGCTAGAACGCAGCACAAGCGACATGCGCCACACCTGCGATCACGACGAGCTCGTCATCGCCGGCCATCCGCGGCGTGCCGCTGGGAGCGGTGCGGCCATAAGCGGTAGCGCAGAAATGTGGATACCCCCACCATTTCTGCTAAAATATCCCCAATCTAAAAAAAGGGAGGCCAAGATGACTCTGGTATTTGAGACCGACATCCGCGTCCAGATCGACCCGACGACCAATGATGCCGTTGTATGGGGGACGGACGGTGCGGGGCGTTTCCGCCTCGTCATACCACGCACCGTGCTAAGTGACCGTTTCGGTCAGCCTGGGCGGCAGATAGATGACGACGTTGCCTTGAGTTTAGTACGGCAGAATTGGTCACAGTTCGTGCCGCTTGCCCAATATGCACGAAATAACGGCCAATCGGAATTGGTGGTTCCCATCTCTGGTTAGAGCGCTTTTTTCCTTTAAACCGAAGCAGGCTCTGTATTCGTCACCCCGCACCTGTCCCCTGGGGTGCTGTCGCTTGGACGCATCCTGGGGTGGACTCCGCGGCGGTGCCTTGATCTGGATTGATGACGGCGCCGCGACCACCGCGCTCAACGGCAGGAGAAAGCGCAGGAGAGGACGCCATGCGAAAGCCGCCTCGCTCGATTGCTGCAGCGCAACATAACGCTTGCGCCTTTACCGAATGTGGCTATTATGCCGCGATATTGCAATGCAGCAATTGCTGCGGCCAAACCACGTCCAGAGGATATCTGTCATGCCGACCGCCACCGTTGACCAGATCACCGCCGCGACCAAAGCCAGTGCCGAAGTTCTGACCCAGAGCGGCAATGCCGCCATTGCCGGCTTCCAGGAATTGGCCAAGGCTTATCAGGCCCTGGCGACCAAGAATGCCGAGAAGCTGACCGCATCGATCCAGGCGCTTGCCTCCGTCAAGAGCCCGCAGGAGTTCTTCGCCCTGCAGCAGAGCCTGATCAAGGAAGGCGTCGACGCCGCCGTCGGCGACAGCCGCAACATCGCCAATCTGACCACTGCCGTGTTCACCGCCGCTTTCGCCCCGGTGCAGAAGCAGATCGAATCGCTGCAGAAAATCACCAAGAACTAAGCCGGTCGGCCGTTCCGGTCGCCGCTTTCGTTCGGAACCGCGCCCTGTCACCGGGGCGCGGTTTTTTCTTGCCCGGATATCTAACCGAGAATGTGGTAGCCGCCGTCGATATACATGGTGGTCCCGGTGATCGATTTGGCGAGATCGCTGACCAGGTAGGCCGCCATCGACCCGCAGTCGTCGATATCGGCCAGCTGTTGGGTGGGGGCGCGTCTGGCCGCCTGCTCCATCAACTCGTCGAAATGATCGATCCCGGACGAGGCGCGGGTGCGCAGCGGACCCGGCGACAGGGCGATGACGCGAATGCCTTTCGGCCCCAATTCGGCCGCCAGATATTTGGTGGTGCTTTCCAGGGCGGCCTTCACCGGCCCCATCACGTTGTAATGCTCGACCACCTTGCGCCCGCCGTAGAACGAAACGGTGAGCATGCAGCCCCCCTTGTCCATCAATGGTTCGGCCAGCCGAGCCATGCGTATGAAGGAGTGGCAGGAGACATCCATCGCCTCCATGAAGCCTTCGCGCGAACAATCGGTGACGCGGCCGTGCAGGTCCTGGGCATTGGCGAACGCGATCGAGTGGACGATGAAATCCAGCCGCCCCCATTGGCGTTCCATTGCCGCGAACACCGCTTCCAGTTGCCCGGGCACCCGGATGTCGCAGGGCATGATGATCGGCGCCGCCAGGATTTCGGCCAAAGGCCTGACGAAACGCTCTGCCTTGTCATTGAGATAGGTCACCGCCATCTCGGCACCGTTGGCCCGCAAATGCCTGGCGCAGCCATAGGCGATACTGCTCTCGGCGGCAATGCCGAGGACCAATCCCTTCTTGCCGCGAAGATCGAGCCGCCGGGCCAAGCCCGGGCCATCCTTGCCATCCACCGTCATCGTCGAGCCTCCGAGGGAGTTTTCGCTGCACTGCAGCATGGTCGCGCGCAATGATTATGGCAAGGGGAATATTGGCAAACACACAGAACATTACAATATTTACATATGAAACCCAGAGATACGCCGACGACCAATTTAAGTAACCACCAGGTATAGTGTCGGATATCCTCCGCCGGAGAGGGGCAAAGGGCAACGAAATGCCGATCCGTTTGTGCGAAATCTTTCGCTCGACCCGGGGAATCCCGTGGACCGGACAAGGACCCGGCGCCCTATCACGCCGCGGCATATTACGGATTGTCATCGCCTCGGTGTTGGGTACAGTCGCCTGCGGCAGACCAAGATTGAGGACATCGAGTGGTGAGGACAGGACGATTCGCCGGCTCCGGCGTGACATTGGCCGCCGATATCGGTGGGGACCCGGCCGCGCCGCCGGTCATCCTGATGCACGGGGGTGGGCAGACCCGAGGCTCATGGGGTGAATCCGCCAAAGGATTGGTTCGGGCGGGCTATCACGTCATTTCGTTCGATCTGCGCGGCCATGGCGAAAGCGATTGGGCTGCCGACGGCGATTATCGTCTGGATGCCTTCGTCGCCGATCTGCACCGGGTGATCGCCACCCTGTCCCGCCCCCCGGCCCTGGTCGGCGCGTCCTACAGCGGTTTTGCCGCGCTGATCGCTGTCGGTGAGAACGAAACGCCCCTGGCCAGCGCCCTCGTTCTGGTCGATGTGACCCCGACCGTCGATGAAGATGGGGCCGAGTCCATCATCCGTTTCATGGAATCGGCGCCGCATGGGTTCGGCTCGATCGAAGAAGCCGCCGACGCCGTCAGCGCCTATCTTCCGCACCGCCCGCGTCCCCGCGGCAGCGGCGGCTTGGCCAGAAATCTGCGCAAGCGGGCCGACGGGCGCTATTACTGGCACTGGGATCCGGAATTCATCCGGGCGGTCCGCCGCGAACGTGTGTTCGATGGTCCGCGCCTGAGCGAGGCCGCCAGGCGCGTCAAGATCCCGACCCAATTGATCCGCGGCAGTCACAGCGAGGTCGTCACCGCCGAAGCGGTCGCCCATTTCCGGCACCTCATGCCCGCGTCGGAATACGCCGAGGTCGGCGCCGCCCGCCACATGATCGCCGGCGACAGCAACCATGGCTTCGCCGCCATCGTCGGGGACTTCCTCGACCGCCATCTGATGCAGGACGGCCGAGGCTGATCGCCGCCGAGCCCGGCCGGGAAGCGGGGGGCCGATACCTCCGCTCGGCAAGATCTGCCGAATCAATCTTGCCGATGGCCGATCCGCTCGCAGGGCACCCCCAGACATTCCGCCAATCCAGAACTGGTCTGGAATTTGCGTTGGTTGGCGAGCCCTGCCTCGATCGGAATGTGATCCCCATGCTCGATATCGCCAGAATGATCCTTCGTGCCGACTTACTGCGGGCGATGAGAGCCTTGCTGGCTTGGATCAAGGTCGAGGGGAACCGCCTGGATGCCCCCGAGGTGGTCGAGCATTGCCGCAAATCGGATCAGGTCGTGGCCGACTTGCTGCGGCGGGAAACCAACTGACCGGGGTCGGCATCCCGACGCTGTGCTGACGCGTCGGGGCGTACTATGCTGGGCCCCGGTTCAAGTCTCCTTGGGTGCCATCATGAGACATCGCCTTGCTGCCGGCCTGGCCAGCTTGGTCCTGCTTTGCTGGACCGCCCAGGCCTTCGCGCAATATCCGCCTCCCGGCTACCAATACGCCCCGCCTCCGCCGCCGCAAGGCGCCCTGCCCCCGCCGCCGGGCAGCATCTACGTCCCCAATGGGCCGCCGCCGGAACTTGTCGAGCCCCAGCCCCCGCCACCCGACCGGAGACCGATCTGGCACTGGCAGAGAGGACACTGGCGGTGGGATGGCCGCGCCTATGTGTGGAATCCGGGACATTGGGTAGAGCGTCCGCGGCGCATGACGGAATGGATTCCCCCACATTGGGTGCGACGTCCCAACGGCTGGTTCATGGTCGAAGGACACTGGCGCTAGTGCTCTGACCCAAAGGGAGGATTCCGTTTGGGTCAGAGCACTAGCCTTTGCTATGCCCTCGCCGGGCGGGGCCTCCGGCCCCTTGGCCGCCGCCTCAACGGCGACCGGTAAGGAACAGCGCCCACTGAGGGCGCGGCCAAGGGGCCGGATGGCCCCGCCCGGCGAGGGCTATCGTAAACCTAGTGTACTGAACCATTTGAATGGTTCAGTACACTAGGAGATGAACAGGCGCCTTGCCTGACCTCTGACGTCCGATTGTCCGCCACTGTTAGGGGCCCCGCGCATGAGCCACCGATTGATGCTGTTTTGCGGCCCTCTGCCGGTCCTGGAGGCGCTGCGCGCGACGGCGAACGAGTGCCGGCTGTACAGCCTCCTGGTGCCCGGATCGGCCTTGGCCGTCCTGCCCATCGTAGGCGCGTACGGCGATGCCAATCTGCCCGAGCAGCTGTGGTATGGCCCGATCGGCCACGGGGCCCAGCGGTCGCTGGTGGAAAGCGACATCCGCTTCGCCGCCGCGGCCTCAGAGCGGGGCCCTCTCGCCTATATCGAGACGGATTACTTCGGTCGTGCCGGCTATCAGTCAGCCGCCTTGTGGCGGGACGGGGCCCTGGTCATGGCCCTCGCCACCGAGGGCGAAGCGGGCGACCGTTGTCCCGAAGAATCGCCGATCAACCGCGCCCTCCGCGGCCTCGGCGTGGTGGCCGGCGACGGGCGGGATGAATTCCTGACCGTCGGCCTCGGTGGCTATCGTTCGAACGACGACATCGTCAACGAAGCGACCGAAGCCGCCCCGCCTGCGCCGACGGATGCCCCCTAGTGCTCTGACCCAAACGGAA
>CAIOJO010000493.1 GCA_903858635.1 uncultured Telmatospirillum sp.
AACCCTGCGAGCCGCCCTGCTGGCCCATCAGGCCAAGCATTCCATCAACCCCGATCTTGAACAGCACGCCAAGGCCGCGTAGCCTGTTCAGACCGTGACGCCTGCCGAGCGAATTTCAACACGGCTCGGGACAATCCCCAGGCGCCGGCTCTCGGGGTTTCGTACCTATAGAGAGTTCAGACAGTGGTTTAAAGGGGGATCGCCGTTCATGAGTGCTTTTGGTGACCGTGAGAAAGCCTTCGAGGCCAAATACCATTTGGACGAAGAGCTGGCATTCAAGGTCAATGTCCGGCGTGACAAGCTGCTCGGCCTGTGGGTGGCCGAGCGACTCGGGTTTTCCGGCACCCAGGCGCAAGCCTATGCCCGGGCCGTGGTCGAAACGGATTTCGCCGATCCCCGGCACGTCCATATGCTGGCCAAGCTGAACCAGGACCTGGCCGAGGCCAGGGTGGCGATCGCCGCCGAGCGGCTGCAGCACGAGATGGAGCGCCTGCTGGGCGTGGCCAAGCAGGAGATCCTCGCCGAAGTGGTGGCCGGCAAGCAGAGTCTCTCGCCGGAGTGATTCCCCCTCCGGATGTGCGCCCCGCGAAAACAGCCGGCCGGCCTTCGCCCGCCGGCCTTTTCGTATGCGGGTGGGCTGGACCCTACGCTACAATGGATCGGGGAGGATGGTGCGACATGGAATGGCAAAGCCAGAATGGGCAAGGCCTCGAAGACCGCAAGAAGGCGTTCGAGGCCAAATACCGGCTGGATCAGGAAGTCCTGTTCAAGGTCGAGGCGCGGCGGGCCAAACTGATCGGCCGCTGGGCGGCGGCACAGCTCAGGCTGGACGGCGACGCGGCGGAAGCCTATGCCCGGGCCGCGGTTGAAGCGGATATGGCGGTGCCCGGTCATGCCGGCCTGGTGGACAAGCTGAAGGCCGATCTGGGGCAGGACGGCGAGGCCATCACCGCCGAAATGCAACGGCTGCTGGCGGTGGCCCACGAGCAGATCCTGGCCGAACTGATGGCCAAGAAGAAGTAGCGGCGGCGCGGCCGGCGTTCTATTCCCGCCGCAGCACGTAGTTGACCACCAGCCCGAACAGCCAGTTCTCCTTGAACTGGCTGTCCAGCGTTTGCCGGTCGTAGATCTTGTCGACCCAGTCGAGGAAGGACATCGGCCGTTCGGCCGCGGCGGCCAGGTAGCGCTCGAAGAAGAAGTCGATGACACCGGTCTTCGCCTGGCGCAAATGGCCGTAGGTGAGCGACAGCTGTTTCTTCATGGCGACCTCGAGCGGCACGCCTTCGTGCAGGAACAGATAGAGCGTGGCCATGAATCCGGCCCGGTCGGCCCCCGACTTGCAGTGCATCAGGATCGGGTATTCGAGTTGATCGAACAGTCCGGCAGCGGCGCGCAGCGTCTCCTTGTCGAGCGGGCTGCGCGAGCGGATGGGGAAGTCGACCAGGGTCAGTCCCAGGCTTTGGCAGGCCTCGCGCTCGAGGATATAGGAGCCGCAGGTGTCGCGGCGGCCACGCAGGTTGAGGATGGTCCGGATGCCCTGGCGTTTGGCCCAGCGCAGATGCCGGGGGGCCGGCTGCGCCGAGCGCCACACCCCCTTGGCCACCGGATGAATGTTGCAGTAGATGTCGCGGATGAAGCCGTGGTCCACCAGCCACATGTCGAGCCAGGCGCGGAACCGCTCGCGGCCGCTGAGGCCGGGCGCCGGCGGGGCGAGCGACGGCAGATCGATGGGCAAAGGGCGAGACTCCGGCATCCGGTTGAACCAGGGCGAAGGCGTAGCATAAACCGCACCCTCAATCACCCTCCACTTGCCGGCGGCGGCGGAAGGCGCAGCCGCATTGCCTTCGCCGGTCGGCAATGCCATTCTCTGGCCGCCGGACAGCCGGCCAGAGGTCCCCAGGAACAGGCGCGATGAAGGACAGCGACAAGCAGCAACCGACCAAGATCGCCCTGACCGATGACCGTACCTTTGGCCTGATTCGCCGCCTGATCAGCGAATCGATCTTTCCCTACAGGTTCCAGCTGGGTGGGGCGCTGCTGTGCATGAGCATCGTCGCCGGCATGACGACGGCTTCCGCCTGGCTGTTGGATCCGGTGGTGAACAAGGTGTTCGTGCAGCATGAAGCCGGCATGCTGTGGCTGATCGGTGGCGCCGTCCTGGCGGTTTTCGCCCTCAAAAGCCTTGCCAGCTATGTCCAGGAGGTGCTGCTCGCCTATGTCGGCCAGCATATCATCTCGGATACGCAGAACCGGTTGTTCGGCCATCTCATCGAACAGGACGTGGGATTGTTCCAGGCCCGTGCCTCGGGCTCGCTGGTGTCGCATTTCACCTACGACATCAATGCCATGCGCGCCGCCGTTTCGGGCGCCTTCGTCGGGGTCGGACGGGATGCCCTGTCGGTAATCTTCCTGGTCGGGCTGATCTTCTATCAGGACTGGCTGCTGGCTTGCGTCAGCCTGCTGGCGGCGCCGCTGTCGATCTATCCGATCCAGCGGTTGGGCAAGCGGATGCGGCGTGTCGCCTCGCAGACACAGCACGAGATGGGGGGACTCAACACGGCGTTGTCGCAGGCCTTCCAGGGCATCCGGGTGATCAAAGCCTATCGCCTGGAAGGCTTCGAGAAGGACCGGGTGAGCCGGCTGACCCGGTCGTTGTGCGACCTTGCCGTCCATGCGGCCCGGGTCGAGGCGGCGGCGCAACCGATCATCGACACCTTCGGCGGCATCGCCATCACCGCCGTCATCGTTTACGGAGGCGCCCGTGTCATCGAAGGGGCGACCACGCCCGGCGCCTTCTTTTCGTTCATCGGCGCCGTGCTGATGGCCTACCAGCCGATGCGCTCGCTGTCCAAGGTGAATGTGTCCCTGCAGAACGGCCTGGCGGCGGCCCATCGGGTGTTTTCCCTGATCGACCGCCAGCCGGCGCTGGTGGAGTTGCCGGACGCCCAGGCCATGCCCCGCTTGCCCGGCGCCGTCCGCTTCGAGAACGTGCGGTTTTCCTACGATGGCGAGGACTCCGCCCTCGACGGGGTCGACTTCGAGGCGCCGGCGGGCGGCATCACCGCCCTGGTCGGGCCATCCGGGGCCGGCAAGAGCACCGTCCTCAATCTCATTCCACGGTTCTATGACCCCAACCAGGGCCGGGTCCTGGTCAATGGGCTCGACCTCAAGACGGTGTCCTTCGTCAGCCTGCGCGATGCCTTGGCGCTGGTCAGCCAAGAGGTGGTCCTGTTCGACGACACGGTGGCCAACAATATCCGCTGCGGCCGGGTCGGGGCCAGCGACGACGAGGTGCGGGCGGCAGCCGAGGCGGCGGCAGCGACCGAATTCATCGACCGTTTGCCGCAGGGCTTCCAGTCGCGGGTCGGCGAACATGGTCTGCGGCTGTCCGGCGGACAACGTCAGCGCATCGCCATCGCCCGGGCCATTCTGAAGGATGCGCCGATCCTGCTGCTCGACGAAGCGACCAGCGCCCTCGACACCGAGTCCGAGCGCCACATCCAGACCGCCCTCGGTCAGTTGATGCGGGGACGGACCACCATCGTCATCGCCCATCGACTGTCGACCGTTCGCAATGCCGACGTGATCCACGTCTTCGACCGGGGCCGGGTGGTGGAATCCGGTCCGCATGACCATCTGTTGGCCCGGCAGGGGCTTTACGCCCGCCTCCACGACCTGCAATTCGCCGCCGCGGCGAGCGGCGACAGTTAGGCCCGGCCATGCCCAACGGCGCCACTTCGGTGCGCTTGGCCTCTCTCGACAGCCTGCGGGGCGTGGCCATCCTTGCGGTGGTCGTCTCCCATTGCCTCGGCACGGTGCGTCTGGGCGAGGGTCTAGATCCCGCTGTCGTGCAATTGGGGCGTGGCGGCGTGACCTTGTTCTTCCTGTTGAGCGGCTACCTGATTTTCCACAACCTGCAGCGCCAGTCCTTCGGCACATTCCTCTGCCGCCGGTTCTTCAAGGTGATGCCGTCCTATTGGTGCAACATCGCGGTCATCCTGGCCGCCGACCTTTGCCTGGACAATGTGGCTCATCATCCGGTCGGATCCTATCTGGCGGGGGTCTTCGCCGTCTCCGACCTGCTGGGGATCGAGGCGGTGAGCGGGGTCTTTTGGACCCTGCTGATCGAGATCAAGTTCTACATCTTCATCGCCCTGCAGTTCGCCCTGTTCCGTGGCCGATACACCCACGGCGTGCTGGCGGCGCTGTTGCTGGCCGAAGCGATGACCTGGGCGGTCAGGGGGCATGGCAGCCTTACCCTGGCTTATTTCCCGGTGTTCTATCTGGGAATCGAGATCAGCCAAGCCGACGCGGCCGGCTGGAACCGCCGCGCCATGCTGCGCCTGGCGGTGGTGACGACCGCCCTGGCGGCCAGCCTTGCCCTATTCCTCGACCAGCATCAATTGGGTTCGGCCGCCTATCTGGTGGCCAGCGTCCTGTCCTTCGTCGTCGTGCTGCGCAAGTCGCTAAGCCATCGACTGGCCGGTTTCTTGGGCGTGACGTCCTACAGCAACTATCTCTACCATTCCCTGATCGCCGGTCTGCTGTTCAGCTGGTTCGGCAATCAGCAACATGCGCTCGCCGCAGGCGCTATCCTGGCGCTTGCCCTGGTGACGACCACCGCATTCGGCGCGGCGCTCTATGGTCTGGTCGAAGTGCCCATGGTGCGGTTGGGCCGGCGGCTGACGGAGTGACCGGCAGCCGCCGAGCCGAACCCTAAGCGGAACCGCTAACGGTTCCGTTCCATGCCGACAGGGATCGCCCGGTGTCGGACAATGGGATCCTCACTAGATCGGAAGCAGACGACACGGGTCGCCCGATGGGCCAAATGGTACTCGTAAGTAAGCACCCCATCCAGTCCTTCGCGGGCGCCATCCGCTTTCATGTTTTCTGGTGGAATGACGACGGTGTGCTCGCCGTCCTCGACTTCCCAATTGGAACCTTTGCGGCCCTTTATTTTTCCCTTGCCAAGAACAACGGAACTTGCCATGGGTTGTCCTCCGTTTGATGGCCGTGTTGTACTCTGTATATGACATTCATCGCGCTCGGCCTATGTCCCATACGGCCAAGTGACGCCCCTCCAATCTGGGTAGGCCAAACGAGGAATGCACCCCCTTCGCGGTCTCGGATCAGATGGCGCGGGCGGTCATTTGCTTGGCGATGTACTCGGCCTGACGCAGAGCCAGGGCGACGATGGTCAGGGTCGGGTTGGCCGAGCCCGACGAGGTGAACTGGCTGCCATCCGAGATGAACAGGTTGGGGATGTCGTGGGTCTGGCCATGGCTGTTGCACACCCCATCGCGTCGATCGGCGCTCATGCGGCAGGACCCCATGTTGTGGGTCGCCGGGGGCGGCGGTCCGAACAGGACCTGTTTGGCTCCAGCCGCCTCGTACAGCATGTTGCCGCGCTCCTGCGCGTGGTGTCGCATGGCGAGGTTGTTGTCATGTTCGTCGACATGCAGATGGGGAATCGGCAGGCCCCAGCGATCCCTGCGCACCGGGTCCAGGGTGATGCGATTGTCGGCGCGCGGCACGTCCTCGCCGACGATCAGCATGCCCGCCATATTGGCATAGCTCTCGATGGTCCTGGCGAAGTCCCGGCCCCAACCGTAGGGCATGCCGACCTGCGGAAAACTCGGCAAGTCGAGGGCGCATAATTCGAGATGGTAGCCGCCGGCAAAGCCGCGCCTGGCGTCATGCACGGTTTCATCCTCGACCAGGCCGGCGAGGACGGCGCCCCGGTACATGTGGACCGGGTGGTCGAAGACGCCCCAAACGAAGCCCATGGTGTGCCGGGTGTAATGGCGGCCGACATTGCCCGAGGCATTGGCCAAGCCATCCGGAAATCGCGCCGAATCCGACAACAGGAGGAGGCGCGGGGTCTCGATGCCATTGCCGGCGACGCAGACCAGCCGCGCCTTCTGTCGCTGTTCCCGGCCCTCGGCGTCGCGGTAGAGGACGGCGGTCACCCGGCCATCCTTGCCATGCTCGATGCGCGTCGCCTGCGCGCCGACCCGAAGGTCCAGCTTCCCGGTCGCCTCGGCGCGGGGAATCTCGGTGTAAAGGGTGCTCCATTTGGCCGCGACCTTGCAGCCCTGAACGCAGAACCCTTGCTGCAGGCAAATGCTGCGCTCGTCCTGCGGCCGCGAGTTGATCGCCATATAGTTGGTGTGCACCTTGCGGTAGCCGAGCTTCTTGGCGCCTTGGTAGAACACCTTGAAATTGTTCGAGGCCGGCAGGCCCGGAATGCCGTTGCGGCGGGTCACGTACATGCGCTTCTCGGCCAGCCGGTAATAATCGAGCAGTTCCTTATAGGGAATCGGCCAATCGACGTAGCTGCTGCCGGCCATGCGCCCGAACGTCGTTGCCGGCTTCAGTTCCCACTCGTGCAGACGCAGGCTGGCGGCGGTCCAATGGACCGTCGAACCGCCAACCGTCTTGCAGTGCCAGACCGGGAGGGTGGGGAAATCGCGGGCGACCGACCAGTCCCCGCTTTGGCTGCGAGGGTCAAGCCAGGTCAGCATGCCGAAGGCCTCGTTCGGACTCTGCGAGAAAGTCTCCGGGGCTTCGCGTTTTCCCGCCTCGAGCAGCACCACCTTGATGCCGCGGCGGGTCAGTTCATGCGCCAAGGTGCCGCCGCCGGCCCCGGACCCGATGATGACAGTGACCGCATCGTCGTCGAACGCGAATGTGGGCATCGTTTGGTCTCGTCTATCGTGCAGGGGAGGGCTCAGAGATCCAGCGGGCCGGCATCGGCCAACGGTGGATCGGGCAGCCATTTGAGGTCATTGAAGCCGCGGTAGAGATAACCGCCTTTGGAAAAGACCTCGCCCTCGTAGCCGCATAAGGCGGCGGCCTGCGGCGTGTCGTAGAGCATCATCAGGTTGTCCACCCGCACGCTCTGGAAGAACGGTGTCGCCTCGATGCGCCGCAACAGCGCGACCCGCCGGTCTTCGTCCTGGCCGGCGAAGGGGCCGTCCGCGTTCAGTTGCGACAGGCCGTCCTTGAGCATGGTGCGCAGCGCCTGATCCTGTCCGGCCTTGCGGTCAATTCCTTTGACCACCATCGCATAGGCGGCGTCTTCGAGGTGGTCATGCGGCGCCAGACTGCGCAGCATGGCCATCAGGGTGGTCCCTTCGTCGCTGCTCAGGCTGCCCAGTTCGATCGCCCAACTGCGGCTGGGTGCCAGCAGGGCCAAAGGGCTGCCGGCGACCAGCACCCCGGTGATGACGCCGGTGACGTTCTGCAGAAAGCGTCGCCGGTCGATCAGCCACGGCAACGGGCTCGGCTGCTCCATCCTCATCCTCCCCGGTCAATTCGCGACTTCTTCCGTAAGTATTCGTACGGCGGTGCGAACGCTATTTTCCCGAGCGGTCTCGAGCTTACCGCTCAACCAACATACTGTAGGACAAGAAGAGTTGAACGCCTAGATAGCCGCTGCGGAGGGGCGGCAATTTAACGGACGGTAAATTGACGGGTTGCAGAGCAACGTTTTCTGTGCATGGCTCCCATGCCCATTGGAATTCTCGCAATTGTTGCGTCGCAACATCCAAGACAATATCATCCCGTCGTATTGTAATAGTGGGGGTGGTACTCATGTCCAGCGACTCTTCTTTTGTCCATGCGGAAGCGGTCCGGGATCTGTCTGACGATAAGACCAGCTTTGCGCTCCGCTTTGCGGTCTCGGCCATTGGCATGAGCGTCTTCTTCGTCTGCGCCGGCGGTCTCCTGTGGGGGGTCGGGCGGCTGAACGCCCTGTGGTAGGCACTCGGCCCATTCCGCGGCGCTGCGTCGGCGGTTGAGAATGCCATCTTGATGCCGGCGCCACCAAGGCGCCGGCATCAACGTCAAGTGCTGCGGCTTATCGACAATCCTCCGATCTGGTGCCAGAGTTTCGCCCCTCGCTCCCTCTGAGCCAACGCAGGGTGAAATAATGTCCCAGGAAGATCCCACCAATCATCCGTCGCGCCGCCGGCTTCTTGGTGGCTTGGCCGTCGCCACCGGCGCCGCCGCCGTTTGGTCGGCAGCCGCGGCGCAAGCCGACGAACCCAAGAAAGAACCGAAGCACGGCGCGCCTGCGGATGCGCAGAAGTTCTGGACGGCGGAGTACTGGGCCAAGAAGGGCGACGTATCGCTCTACATGTACCGCAAGCGGATCGGCGCGCCGAAGCCCGGTGAAGCGCCGAAACCGGTGCTGTTCCTGTCGCATGGCTCGTCTGTTTCGTCGCGCCCGACCTTCGACCTGACGGTGCCGGGCGCCGGCGAATATTCGCTGATGAACGTCTTCGCGCGCTTCGGCTTCGACGTCTGGACCATGGATTACGAGGGATACGGCCGCTCGACGGTCACCTCCGGCAACTCGGACATCAAAAGCGGGGTCGAGGACCTGACGGCGGCGACCCAGGTCATCGAGCAGCAGACCGGGCTCAAGGCCTTTCATTTCTTCGGCGAATCAAGCGGCGCCTTGCGCATCGGCGCTTTCGCCATGGCGCGGCCGGACCGGGTCGACCGGCTGGTCCTTCAGGCCTTCACCTGGACCGGCAAGGGGTCGCCGACCTTGGGAAAGCGAGCCGAGCAAGTGGAGTTCTTCCGCACCCACAATCGGCGCAAGCGCGATATCGACATGATCCGCAGCATCTTCACCCGCGACAAGCCGGGCACCTCGGATCCTCGGGTGCCCGAGGCGATGGCGGCGGCCGAACTGCCGTTCGGCGATACGGTGCCGACCGGGACCTATCTCGACATGACCGCCAATCTGCCGGTGGTCGATCCCGAGAAGGTGCTGTCGCCGGTGCTCATGGTGCGCGGCGAATATGACGGTATCGCCAGCGAGGAAGACCTTTTTGGGTTCTTCCAGAAGCTGCCGAATGCCGACCGGCAGTTTGTCGTGCTGGCCGGTGTCGCGCATGGGGCGACGCTGTGCATCAATCGCCAGGTATTGTGGCATGTGGTGCATGCCTTCCTGACCATGCCGCGACCGCTCCCCATCTGATCCAATTCTACGCGGTGGCGGCGAAGGTCCCCGAGCGGCGAAAAGCCAGGGGCTGGGTCGTGAGATCCCGACCGACTGGTTCCTGAAGGGCATTCGCTTGCGAAGCCGCGCAGTCGCGGAGGGAACGACAACCAAGGCAACACGGACGAACCCAGATGCCGCTGCGCGGCGCACGGACGACTCGGACAAAGGAACATTATTTGTCCGTGTTCGTCCGTGGATGTCCGGGTTCGTCCGCGTTGATCCAGTCCAATTGCGTCCCGCTTTAGGCTCAGTCGTCTTGCGTGGCGGACAAGCCGGCACCGACCAGGACGTTGACGGTTTCGGCCTGCACCAGGTCGGTCCGTAGCGTCGGCAGGGAGTTGCGGGCAAACTGCGCCACGGCCGTGGCCGGCGCCCGCTGGGCCGCTTCCATGCTGTGCAGGTCGTCGCGCTTGGCGCTGACGATCGCGTCCATATAGGCGCGGTCGAACTCGCTATGCGGCAGCCTGGCCAATTCCTCGAGCTTGGCCTGGGCGGCGGCGGGAACCTCGGTCGACAGGGTGACCCCGGCCTGGGAGGCCAATGTCTGCAACAGGCGATCGTTCGCCTGGTCGTCGGCCAGCAGGCGTGCGGCGAACAGCTTGACGTCATCCGACTTGGCGCGTTGCACGGCCAAACGGGTCAAGGCTTCCTCGGTGGCGCGTTCGGCTGCGGTCTGAGTGGTGAAGTTGACCGGGTCGGTCATTGAAGAAGCACGCGTTGTGCCGTTGTGGAACTGAGCGCATCCGGCAACGCTGGCAAGAAGCGCCAGCGCGGGCAGCAACAATTTCGTCATATTGATACTTCTCCGCGTCTGTAAGCATATTGTAATGTAGTGGTCATCTAAATGACCGAACAACGGGAGACTAGCAAAGGTAGCTTACGCGGCGCTTACAGTAGCAAATCATGTCATTGCGAGAATCCAGACGCCCCGTGGCATCTGGATTGCTTCGTCGGCTTGACGCTCAGGCGGGGATCAGACCCTCGGCGACCAGCGTCGCCTGCACCGCCGGCCGTGCCGCAACACGGGTAAGGTAGGCGGCGAGCGAGGGCGGGAGCTCGAGTCCGACCCGCGGCGCCCAGTTCAGAACGGTGAACAGATAGGCGTCGGCGACGCTGAACGCATCGCCCATCAGAAAAGGTTTGTCGGCCAGCACCCGGGCCGGCGCCGCCAGTCGTGCCGCGAGGATGTCCTTGAACACCGCCTTGGCGTCCGCCGGGACCTTCGGATTGAACAGCGGGCCGAAGGTTTTGTGCAGGTCCGAGGCGATGAAGTTCAGCCATTCCATCAGACGATACCGCTCCATGCTGCCCATCGGCGGTGCGAGCTTTTTCTCCGGGGCGCGATCGGCCAGGAATTGGACGATGACCGCACCCTCGGTCAGGATCTGGCCGTCGTCGAGAAGCAGGGCCGGGACCGAACCCTTCGGGTTGATGGCAAGGTAGTCGCTGCCCGTCTCGGTCTTCTTGGTGACCAGGTCCACCGCCTCGCTGGCGTAGGACAGGCCGCATTCGTTGAGGACGATATGGGGCGACAGGGAACAGGCCCCGGCCTTGTAGAAAAGTTTCATTGGTCTCTCCTAAGGGGTTCGCGATTGGGGACGGTGTCCCGTCAGGGCTGCGCGGCAGTGGCCTCCGGCTGGCGGTCGGGAGCTGCTTCCTGGAAGGTGGGCAGGGCCATGCAAGCTTCATAGATGCGGCGGATCGTCGGATAAGGAGTCAGGTCGCAGTTGAACCGCATGGCGTTGGTGACCTGGGGCACCAGGCAGATATCGGCCTGGGTGGGGCCGTCGCCATGGCAGAAGCGCCCGGTCTCCGGGCTGCCGGCAAGCTGCGGTTCCAGCCCGTCGAAGCCGGTTCGCACCCAGTGTCGGTACCATTCGTCGCGGGTTTCCTCGGCCAGGTCGAGCGGCTTCGCCAGATATTTGAGCACCCGAAGGTTGTTGAGCGGGTGGATGTCGCAGGCAATGGCCTGGGCGATCGCCCGTACCCGGGCTCGCGCCAGCGGCGAGCGGGGCAGCAGGGGCGGATTTGGATGGGCCTCGTCGAGATACTCGATGATCGCCATCGATTGCATCAGCACCGTGCCGTCATCCAGTTCCAGGGCCGGTACCAGCCCCTGCGGATTGAGCTGCAGGAAGCCCTCGCCCCGCTGGTCGCCGCGGCGCAACACGTAGCTCACATAGTCGTAGCCGAGCCCCTTGAGGTTCAATGCGATGCGCACGCGGAAGGAGGCCGAACTGAGATTAAAGTTGTGCAGCTTCATGGTCTTCTCTTTCCAGGGAGGGGCCGGTCGGTGGCCGATGCTCCGGCTTGCGGACCGCCGTCAGCCGCCCTAGAGCCTTCCATAACGGCGCCGCCGTCGCACCACAAAATAGCTATTGAGAAGTATACTGATCATCAGTAAACTGTCAATTAAGTCAAATTCGCAACACGGAGCGCGGTCCTGGGGACGCCCGGTTTTGGGGCCCCGGCCGACCAGCGACGACGGAGGAACCGATGACCCAGACTCTGGGGACCATGGCCGATCTGCCGGCCGATTATGTCCAAGGCCTGGCCGAAAAGAGCGTCATCCCGCTGTGGCCTTCTTTACGGTCGGTGCTGCCCTACGACATGCCGACCCGTTCGACCTTGCCCTACGCCTGGCGCTATCGTGAGTTGCGCCCCTATGTATTGCAGGCCGGGGCGTTGGCGCCGATCGAAAGGGCCGAGCGGCGCGTTCTGGTGCTGGCCAATCCTGGCTTGGGGCTCGAGCGCATGATGGCGACGCCGACCATTTATCTCGGCCTGCAACTGATTCTGCCCGGCGAATCCGCGCCCAACCACCGCCATTCGCCCAGCGCCATCCGCTTCGTCATCGAAGGAAGCGGCGGCTTCACCAGTGTCGACGGGCAGAAATGTCCGATGGAAAAGGGCGACCTGATCCTCACGCCGTCCGGCGTCTGGCACGAGCACGGGCATAACGGCACCACACCGGTGGTGTGGCTCGACGCGCTCGATCTGCCGCTGGTCTATGGCATCGAGGCGTCGTATTGCATCGAAGGCAAGCCGCAGTCCATCAGCAATGCCGCCGACAATTCGCAAACCTATTATCGCCGGGCCGGTCTGGTTCCCTACGGTACCCTCAACCGGCGCCGCGCCGATTACCCGCTGGTTCGCTACCCGTGGCGTGAAGTGCGCCAGGCGCTGCTCGATCTCGCCGCCAGTCTGGCACCCAGCGAGCCGGCGCACCTGGCCTACGTCAATCCGGAGACGGGGGCGGAGTGTCTGCCGATCCTCGGGTTTTCGGCGCAGATGCTGCGCCCGGGCGAAGAGGGGGCGGCGCAGCGCCGGTCGTGCAGCGCGGTCATCCATGTGATCGAAGGCAGCGGCCAATCCGAAATCGATGGCACCACCATCGACTGGGAAGAGGGCGACACCGTCGCCATCCCGACCCATGCGCGGGTCCGTCATCAGGCCAACGGCAAGGCTCCGGCCTTTCTGTTCCATGTCGACGACGCCCCGCTTCACCGCAAGATCGGCATCTACGAGGAGTTCTAAGACATGACCACTTACCTCTTTCCGGCACCCGCGGTGCCGGCGGCCAAGGTGCGCGGTGAGGCCGGGCTTTATCCCGTCTCCCGGATTTTCTGCGTTGGCCGCAACTATGCCGCCCATACCCGTGAAATGGGCGGCGATCCGGACCGCGATCCGCCGTTCTATTTCACCAAGCCGGCCAACGCCTTGGTGCCCTCGGGCGGGCAAGTTCCCTATCCGCCGGGAACCAGCAACTATCATCACGAGATGGAATTGGTGCTGGCGATCGGCAAACCGGTCTTCCGGGTATCGGTCGAGGCCGCGCAGGATGCCATCTACGCCTATGCCTGCGGGCTCGACATGACGCGGCGTGACCTGCAGCTGGCGGCCCGCGACAAGGGGCGCCCCTGGGACCTCGGCAAGGCCTTCGAGAATGCGGCGGTCCTGAGCGAGCTGGTCAAGGCCGCCGATATCGGCCATCCCCGCGACGGGCTGATCGAGCTCAAGGTCAACGGCCAGGTCAAGCAGACCTCCGACTTGCGCGAACTGATCTGGAACTACGCCGAGATCGTTTCACATCTGTCGCAATACTACCACCTGCAGCCGGGCGACCTGATCTACACCGGCACGCCGGAAGGGGTCGGCCCGGTTCGCCCGGGCGACCGGCTGGAGGGTACCATCGCCGGCATCGGCACCATCAGCCTGACGATCGGGGAAGCCGAGTAAGCTTCGGACAAGGCAGACGGAGGCGCGGGGTGCAGCACGAACCATCGACGGCGGCAGGGGTTCCGGCGCCGCTCAACCGGACCCCCGGCCACCTGATCCGCAGGGCGCAGCAGATCGCCGTCTCCATCTTCCTGGCCGAGTGCCGACAGCCACCGGTCACGCCGATTCAGTACGCTATCCTGAAAGTGCTGAGCGGTGAGGCCGGGCTGGACCAGATCAGTCTCGCCCATAAGGTGGCGTTGGATCGTTCGACCTTGGCCGATGTGGCGAAACGGCTCGAGGCCAAGGGCTTGCTGATCCGCGCGGCCAGCCCCAACGACCGACGGCAGAAACTGCTGTCGTTGTCGGATCAGGGACGGGCCGTTCTGCAAGCGGTGGAGCCGGCCGTCGAGCGGACCCAGGATCGGATCCTCGCCCCTTTGACCCCCGAGGAGCGTCACAGCTTCCTGGGGCTTCTCAACAAGCTGGTCGACAATAACAATGAGATCAGCCGCGCTCCCTACAAGGAGTACGCCTGATCTGCCGCCGACGGGCGGGCGTCCGGCCCCCCGATCGTTTCCCGCCGCCTTTGCCGATTGCGGCCGTGCATGGCCCGAACATGGGAGGACCCAATGACCACAGAGACATTCGACAGCCGTAGCATCATCGTGGCCGGGGGCGGGATCGGCGGCTTGGCCGCTGCGCTGGCCTTGTCCAACAAGGGCTTCACGGTAACCGTTCTGGAACAGGCCCGTGAATTCGGCGAACTCGGCGCCGGCATTCAGCTGGGGCCCAATGCCTTCCACGCCCTCGACCGCCTGGGCGTCGGGCAGGAGGCGCGCAGCCGCGCCGTGTTCGTCGACCATCTGATCATGATGGATGGGCCAAGCGGCGAGAAGATCGCCGAAATTCCCGTCAACGAACCGTTCCGTCAGCGTTTCGGCAATCCCTATGCGGTGATCCACCGGGCCGACGTGCACGGCGTTCTCCTGGAGGGCTGCCGCAAGTCGCCGCATATCAGCCTGGCGACCAGCAAGCGGGTGGTGGCGTACGAGCGGGTTCCGGGCGGGGTCAAGGTGATCACCGCCGATGGCGAGCACCTGCTGGCGGGGGCTCTGATCGGTGCCGATGGTCTGCGCTCCCGGGTGCGCGAACAGGTGGTGGGCGACGGCGGGCCGAAGTCGTCGGGGCATATCTGCTTCCGCGCCGTGCTGCCCATCGATCAGATGCCCGAGGATCTGCGGTGGAATGCCGCCACCCTGTGGGCCGGACCCGGCACCCATCTGGTTCACTACCCGCTGCGCGGTTGGAAGGAATTCAACATCGTGGCCACCTTCCAGGGCGAGCCGGCGGCGATCGGCCCGCAGGGTCTGCCCGGCGACCGCGACGAATTGCTGTTCCGTTTCCGGCATCTGAGCGCCAAGCCACGCAAGATCCTGGAAACCGCGCCCAGTTGGAAACGATGGGTCCTGGGCGACCGCGACCCGGTGGAAAATTGGACCGACGGGGTGGTCACCCTGCTGGGCGACGCCGCCCATCCGATGCACCAGTACTTTGCCCAAGGCGCCTGCATGGCCCTGGAAGACGCCGTCTGCCTGGGCGACAAGGTCGCCGCGAGCGACGGCGATTTCGCCGCAGCCTTTCCCGCCTACCAGCTCTTGCGAGTCGTGCGGACGGCCCGGGTGCAGCTGTCGGCCCGCGAGATCGGCCGCCATCTCTATCATGCCAGCGGCGTGCACGCAGAGGTCAGGACGGCTGTCCTGCGCGCCAAGACCCCGGAACAGTTCTACGATTCGCTCGATTGGATCTATGGCGGACCGGAGGAGTACCGCAAGAAATAGAAGTCGTCTTATTCTAAGGTCGGTCCGTCACGACGGTGCCCTCGCAAGCGGGGGCACCGTTTGAAGTTTTGCGCGCTTGATTGGAGGCTTGAAATACAGGCCGAGTTGTGGGGGAATTAGGAGGCTGCGGCCATGGCGGTCCAATCGACGCTGCAGCTGGTTTAATTGTTCAAAACTTGCCTATCCGCCTTTTACCCACACCTACTAGATATTGAATCTCTCGGATGGGCCGCATTATCCGCTTGACACCCACAGGTGGCGGGCGTAATGTGT
>CAIOJO010000494.1 GCA_903858635.1 uncultured Telmatospirillum sp.
AACCCTGCGAGCCGCCCTGCTGGCCCATCAGGCCAAGCATTCCATCAACCCCGATCTTGAACAGCACGCCAAGGCCGCGTAGCCTGTTCAGACCGTGACGCCTGCCGAGCGAATTTCAACACGGCTCGGGACAATCCCCAAGAAATGATCGAGACGAGCCAGCAACGCCAGGGTGCAGTGGACCGACAACGTTTGACAATGGGGGCAGTGTCTGGGCCATTGCGTCATAATACGCCAGAAATTTCCGGTGGTTCCGGTAGTCTGATCGAGGATTGCCTATTCGCTGGACCAAGCTATTTTGGCGAGCAGTGTCTGTTTCGTAGAAGCAATATTGGGCGATATTCTTCATTCGGTGACCGTTGTAAAATAATTGATACGATAATAGGTAGCTTTTGTTCATTTGGCGACAATATTGTGTTCAACGGTGGTGTTCATCCCCAAAGTTGGATGAGTACGCACCTGTTTCAGTGTCACCCCTCTGCGTGGCAGTGGAGTCGCGACTATACAGATGCCCAGATTCAAGTGCGAAAGTGTACTTGGCGCAGGGCTGTTACGATCGGAAACGATGTCTGGATCTGCAACAACGTGGTGATCGGTACCGGGGTCACGGTCGGTGACGGTGCTATTATCGCCGCAAACGCCGTGGTGACAGCGGATGTTCCGCCCTATGCCCTGGTTGGGGGGGCGCCCGCCGGAATCAAAAAATATCGATTTAGCGAACAGGTGATTCAAAGACTGCTGGCCGTCCGGTGGTGGGACCGCCCCTTGTCGGCGCTGGCCAACCTTCCGTTCGACGACATAGAGGTTTGCCTAAAGACTCTGGAGCAGGAGGCGGCTCCAAAGGGGTCATGAATGTTTCCCCATCTATGGTGCTGGCGGTAGTTCAGCTGCCTGAGCGGCGCTTGAACCTCGGGGGGGGGGGGCACCAAGTCCGTCAAGTTTCAAAATAATGAATTGTTAACCCGCCCCCTCTAAGCTGACAAGAAGCGCCTGGATTTTTGATTTAAGGGTTTCAACAATTGACCGATTTTCAGAGGTCGCCGTGCCGTTTTTTTGATGATGCCTCGGTGCTGGTGACCGGTGGCAGCGGATCTTTCGGCAAAGCATTCGTCAAGACCCTGTTGCTGAAGAGCCGGGTTCGTCGTTTGGTGGTGTTTTCCCGTGACGAACTCAAACAATCCGATATGCAGCATGAGTTGGCGCCACTCGATGCCGAGGGCCGTCTACGCTATTTCATCGGCGACGTGCGCGACGAAGGTCGCCTCGTGATGGCGTTCCGCGACATTGACTATGTGGTCCATGCGGCGGCGCTGAAGCAAGTGCCGGCAGCGGAATATAATCCCTTCGAATGCATTCGGACCAACGTTATCGGCGCCGAGAATGTGGTGCAGGCCAGCCTAAGAACCGGTGTCAAGCGGGTCATCGCGCTGTCCACCGACAAGGCTGCGAATCCGATTAATCTTTACGGGGCCAGCAAACTCGCTTCGGACAAGATCTTTGTCGCTGCCAACCATTTGAGCGGACGGGATGGTACGTCCTTTGCCGTCGTTCGCTACGGCAATGTGGTGGGATCGCGCGGCAGTGTCGTTCCGTTCTTTCGTCAGCTCGTTGAGCAGGGGGCCGAGTACCTTCCCATCACCGACCCAAGGATGACCCGCTTCTGGATCACCCTCGACAAGGGTATCGATTTCGTTTGTTCCTGCATGGACATGATGTTTGGGGGCGAAATATTCGTCCCTAAGATTCCTAGCATGAAGCTCATCGACCTTGCTACGGCCCTCGCTCCCCATTTGGAACAGCGCGTGGTGGGTATCCGTCCAGGTGAAAAATTGCATGAAGTGATGATCACCGAAGACGATGCCCGCAGCACCCTCGATTGGGGCGATCGCTACGTGATCGAGCCGTCGATCCTGTTGTCGGATGGGGGGGACCGCCCACAGCGCGGTCTATCGGTGCCGGACGGCTTCCGTTACGCGAGTGATACCAACGATTTGTGGCTGAGCGGGGAACAACTCTTGGCACAGGTAAGGGGCCCGGCGGTGTGACTCCCAGTATTCTTCCTTATGGTCGGCAGTCGATCGATGATAACGATATCGCCGCCGTCGTCGAGGTCCTGCGAAGCGACTGGCTAACCACTGGGCCCGCTGTGCGCTCGTTCGAGGAAGCCTTTGCCGCTGCCGTGGGGGCTCGCTTTGCGGTTGCTTGTAATAGTGGCACGGCCGGCTTGCACTTGGCTTGCCTGTCGCTTGGGCTGGGGGCGGGCAATTCCGTGGTCGTTCCGACAAATACCTTCGTCGCCACGGCAAATGCCGTGCGCTACGTCGGCGCAGAGGTTCGATTCGCCGACGTCGACCCCGATACCGGCTTAATGCGTCCGGAGGATCTGGCGGCGGCGTTAAAGCGCCCCGGGCCGCCAGCCGTGGCGGTCTTTCCCGTGCATTTTGGCGGCCAGGCCGTGGACATGAATGCTGTCTGGTCTCTGGCGAGCGAGCACGGACTTAGTGTCGTCGAAGATGCTTGTCATGCTTTGGGAACCACCTATGTTTCGCGGGGAGGGGATTCAATCAAGGTGGGAAGTTGTCACGACGCTGCCATGGCCGTTTTTTCGATGCATCCGGTGAAGACCATTACGATGGGCGAGGGAGGGGTCGTCACGACGAATGACGAAGCCTTATACAAAAGGCTTAATCGTTTTAGAAGTCATGGCATTACGCGTGAGCCCAGCGAATTTCTGAATAATGAGCTTGCGCTTGACGAAAACACGGAGGTTAATCCGTGGTATTACGAGGCTATTGATACCGGATTTAATTATAGGGCAAGTGATATTAATTGCGCATTGGGGCTAAGTCAGCTGCGCAAGCTCGATCAATTCGTTACACGACGTCGATTTCTTGTTGATCTATATGATGTTCTTCTGCGGCCACTGGCGCCGGTGGTGCGGCCATGCCGGCGCGTGCCTGGATGCGACGCGGGATTTCATTTGTATGTCGCCTTGATCGATTTTGATCGCCTCGGCATGTCGCGGGGCACCCTGATGCACACATTGCGTAACGCCGGGATCGGGACGCAGGTGCATTACATTCCGGTCCACCGACAACCGGTCTTTGGCAATATGCACCTCGACCTTGTGGGTGCCGAGCAATACTATCGTCGTTGCCTCAGCTTGCCATTGTATCCAAGCATGACTGATGACGATGTGCATGCCGTGGTTGCCGCCTTGAAAAGCGCGGTAGCTTAGGGGAGCCGAACATGGCGCATTCCGCGGTCATCATCCAAGCCCGCATGGGATCGACCCGACTGCCCGGCAAGGTGTTGAAGGAACTGGCCGGCCAGACGGTCTTGCGCCATGTGATCGAGCGCTGTGCTGCGATTGAGGGCATCGACGTCGTATGTTGCGCGGTGCCCCTCGGGGCGGCTGACGATCCAGTGGCCGAAGAAGCCCTGCGGTGTGGCGCGTTGGTTGTGCGTGGATCGGAACGCGACGTGTTGGACCGGTATTACCAAGCTGCCTTAGCATTGCGAGCCGGTGTGGTGGTGCGCGTGACTAGCGATTGTCCCTTGGTCGATCCGTATGTGGCGGCGGAGGTATTGCGGCTGGTGACGGTCGAGGGTGCCGACTATGCCTGCAACAATATGCCGCCGTCCTGGCCGCATGGCCTGGATTGCGAGGCCTTCACCTTCGCTTGGTTGGAACGTGCCGCTCGGGAGGCGAAATTGCCGTCCGAGCGCGAGCACGTCACGCCTTATCTTTGCAGCCACCCAGCCGTTCGCAAACTCGTTTTTCATGGGGCCGGTGGTCCTCAGGTGCATCACCGGTGGACATTGGACACCGAAGCCGACTTGGCGTTCCTACGGGCTCTCTTCGATCGCATGCCGGTTGGCAGGGCGAGCTACGGCAACCAGGTGCCGTTGGTCATCGTCGAGGCCGATCCGGTGCTTGCGGCCATCAATGGCGGACAGGAGCGCGAGGCCGGCTACAAGAAATCACTGGCCGAAGACGCGGCCTTCCTGGTGCGTCGTGGCGACGCTCGGTCCTGAGGCTTCACTGCCACCGTCTCGCCAGTTGGTCATTCGGGCTGACGCGTCGCCAGTGATTGGCGGGGGTCATGTCCAGCGCTGTTCGACCCTGGCCGTATACCTAGCGTCGCGGGGCTGGCGCTGCGCCTTGGCAGGCCGGACCGGGAGCGATCAGGTCGTTCCTTTCGCCGACGGTATTGAGTTCCTTGCGCTTGACTCGACTGAAGCGGACGAACTGGCTGCCTTGCGACGGCGATGGCCAGACGGGATTGAATTGCTGATCGTCGACCATTATGCGCTGGCAGCCCCCTGGGAAGCGGAATGCCGGGCGTGGGCTCGCCACATCATAGTTATCGACGATCTTGCCAACCGTCCGCACGCCTGCGATTTGCTGCTCGACCAAACGATTGCGCATGACGAAGCGGCCTATCGACGGTTGGTTCCGGCCGATTGCCGTCTGTTGCTGGGACCTCGGTTCGCCTTGCTGCGGCCGGAATTCCAATGCCTGCGCGGCGAAGCCCTGCGCCGGCGTCAAGCGCCGGGGCGGCACCTGCTGATTAATTTCGGCGCCGTCGATCCGCTGGGCATCGGCGGGCAAATCCTGATGGTGTTGGCCGACAGCGGCCGAGCCTTCGACCTTGATCTGGTGTGTGGCGCGGATACCCCGCAAACTGAATCGCTTCGCGCTTTGGCTTCGCGGATGAGCGGCAATGTGCTTGTACATGGTCGTGTCGAGCAGATGGCGGATCTCATGCTGAGGGCGGATCTTGCCATCGGCGCCGGCGGGAGCGCATCCTGGGAACGATGCGCGTTGTCACTGCCGTCGCTTCTTCTTGTCCTAAGTGGCGACCAAGCCCCGATCGTCGACGCCTTGGCCAAGGCGGGCGCCGCGGTTAACCTGGGCTTATTCGACCCGGACAGTGTGCAGGCGGTGGTACGAAGGACGGTGTCTTTGCTAAACGACCCAGCATTGCGTATCACCATGGCGTCGCGCGCCGCCACCATCTGCGACGCAATGGGTGCGGAGAGGGTCGTGGAATCGATCGAACAGCTCGTCAACGAAGGAATCGGTCACCATGGCTGAAGTGAAAATCGGACCATTCTCGGTCGGCGGGCGGAATCCGCCCGTGGTCATTGCCGAGGTTGGTATCAATCACAATGGCGACGTCGAGCAAGCTTGCCGCATGATTGCCGTGGCCAGGGAAGCGGGATGCGACGCGGTAAAATTTCAGACGTTCAAGGCGGCGGAATTCGTTGTCGATGCTGAAGCAACCTATACCTATAAATCCCAGGGCAAGGAGGTAACGGAATCCCAACTCACGATGTTCAGACGCTATGAGCTGTCGCGTGATGATTTCGTACGGATAAAGCAAGTCTGCGTCGAACAGGGAATGCTATTCTTGTCGACGCCTCAGAATTATTCAGACCTTGACCTGTTATTGGGAGTCGGGATTGAAGCAATCAAGGTTGGGTCAGATGATTTCATCAATATCCCCCTTCTCAAATCCTATGCAACGACAGGACTTCCGCTGATCCTCTCCTGTGGCATGGCAGACCTTGCGGAAATTCACCGAAGCCTCGACGCGGTGGGCGCGTTTGACGGCTATCCGGTGATTCTTCTCTATTGCATTTCCCTTTATCCGACTCCTGCTGAGGCGGTTAATCTGAACAAATTACTCGCGCTGCAACGGACTTTCCCTACCCTGCCCATCGGGTTTTCCGATCACAGTCAGGGACCATTGGCGTCTTCGCTGGCGACGGCATTGGGGGCCTGTCTCCTGGAAAAGCATTTCACCCTCGATCATAACCTCCCGGGACCGGACCATTGGTTTTCCGAGGACCCAGATGGCTTGAAACAATGGGTGACGGGGATTCGCCAGGCTAATGCGATGATGGGAAGCGGTCTATTGCGGCCAACCACGAGCGAAAATGAGATGCGGGGAATCTGTCGGCGGAGCCTGGTTGTCCTGCGTGACGTGCGCGAAGGCGAGGAACTAACCCCGGACAATATCGGGCTCAGAAGGCCGGGCAGCGGCTTGCCCGCTGAACTCTTGGAAACCGTGTTGGGGCGCCGCGCGTTGCGACCGCTGGCGCGCCATGATTTGCTTGCGCTGGGCGACTTCCGTTAGAACTTTTGCTAACCCAGATTGATACCCACCGATAGGACAACACTGCTGTCCGGTTAACTGAAGGAACAAAGCTCTGAAAGCCACGGATTGCGCGGGTTTCCGGCCGAAAATGGTCGGTGTCGACTTGAACTGGTTGTGGGCGCAGTCTCGCAGATTTTCCTGCGGAGACGGCCATGTAC
>CAIOJO010000495.1 GCA_903858635.1 uncultured Telmatospirillum sp.
AACCCTGCGAGCCGCCCTGCTGGCCCATCAGGCCAAGCATTCCATCAACCCCGATCTTGAACAGCACGCCAAGGCCGCGTAGCCTGTTCAGACCGTGACGCCTGCCGAGCGAATTTCAACACGGCTCGGGACAATCCCATTCGATATTGACGCCGTTGTTGCCGCGGCCGTTGGTGGCGGCGTTTTCCTGAGATACCAAAATATCGATCGAGGTCATCGGGCGGGCTCCTGGATGATAGCCGGTCGGTCGCGGTGCCTTGTACAGGGCGACTAAGCCAAGGGCGACACAGACGCATGTAATGGCCGACAGAGATTCTAGTATTTTTCGGTATAAATGCATGATGTGTTACTGATACACGTAACATGTATAGTCTATTGGATCGCCTGTTCCTTGACACCACTTACATCCGGTGTCTTGGCATAGGTCGCCATAACAGACATCGCCATTCCAATATGGACTATAGACCCAGGCGTTGCAGTAGCAGTCATCTTTAGTAATAAATGTAAAATTGCACGTACCAGAGCCGCTGTACACTAAATTGCATGCTTGTTGTATACTGCCACCAGTCCCACAGGTGCTATCCGTGCAAGTCTTAGACGGAGAACCGTTGCAAGAGCCGCAGTTATCGTATGTCGGTTGACATACGCAACCCTGCGTCCAAGTGTTGCACCCATCAGTACAAGTCTGCGTGTTGCTCGCGCCGCATGTAGCGCAACTGGCAGGCCCAGGGGTGCAACAACTCTGCGTGTTGCAGGCCGCCCCGAAATACCCTGCGCTGGTGGCGACCCCGCAACTGTTGTACTCGGTCCGCCACAGGTTCCCGCCGCCACACCCGGCGTTGCAATTCCCGGCCTGGTCGACGAAGTAGCTGTTCGGGGTGCAAGTATCGGTGTCGGCTCCCGCTTGGCTCCATTGGCCATCGGCATTGACCCCGGCCCCGGTCTGTCCGCAGGTGTAGTGGCGCTGATCGACAAAAGTGCCGAATGGCGGATCGGCGCAGGTTGCGGTCGCGGTGCCGGCGCTGCCGAGCAGGCCATAGCCGTTGGTGCCGTTTCCTTGGATGGACGCGGTGACGGTGCCGCCCGAGGCCCCCTGGCACAGGGTATCCGTGATCGGCCGGCAGCACACCGTCTGTGCGTCGAGTGACGGCGGGGCGGTCCGCCAGCTTTGCCATTCGGCGATACTGGACAGGCTGATCACTTCTTCACGCCCACCTCCGTTGGTCACGTAGCGGCAATGCGACCAGGCATCGACGAAGCCGCTGCCGGCCGGCGTCACCCGGGCGAAGCCGGCGCGGGCCAGGCTGTTGCCGCCGTCGATGCCATCCAGCGCCGTCGGCCCTTGCGGGGCCGCCGGGACCACCTGGGCGGCGGCCGGCAGGCCCAGCAGGAACAGCAGCCCGAGAATCGGCGCCAGCCGCTGCATCGCCGCGCCGCCCAATGGCAATCAGTTGGGCGCGGCGGACGGATCCGCGGCACGCTGTTCGGTTTCCAGGGTCTCGACCCGGTGCGCCAGAACCTTCACCGCCTCGACCAGGGCGGCGGAGAGGATGTCGTATTTGACCGCCAGCTTGCCGTTGGGCCCCTGCCCGACCGCCTCGGGCACCACCCGTTGCACCTCCTGCGCGATGAAGCCGAGATCGGGGGCGCCGCTGTCCTTCCAGGCAAAGCGATGGCCCTGCAGCCGCTCCACCAGTTGCAACGGCTCGCCGATCGGTCGGATGTCGGTCTTCAGGGTGGCGTCGGAGGGATGAAAGAAGGCCGCGGCGGTCATGTTGCCACCCGCCATCATATTGCCCCCCGCCGTCACGTCGCCGCCGGCCGCCACGGTGCCGGTGGCGGCGTAGCTGGTGGCGGCCAGATTGCCGCCATGGGCGGTGTAGGTGCCGCCGTACAGGCTGTCGATCATCGCCATGCGCTGGGCTTCCAGGGTCACCCCGGCGATCTGCACGGTAGTGGCGTCGGTGATGGCGTTGCCGCCCATGTCGAGGCCGGCATGCATGGTGTTGTCTTCGGCGCTGCCGGTGAAGAAGCGGTTGAGATATTCCGACATGATCTCGCTGCCGTTGAAGAACAGGGCCAGGGCAAGACCGCCCTGGTCCGGCGTCCCCGGCAGATTGGCGGCGTTGGCGGTGCTGGTCTGGGTCGGCGTCTGGGCCGGGCAGGCGCTGACCACGGCGCCCCCGAAACTTTTGAGATCGACGCACCAGGTGCCATAGGCGCCGCGCGCCGTGCCCTTGTCGGCAATGGTGCCGGCATGGGCCCCGGCCAGCACGGCGATGTGGCCGGCATGCCCCCGGTCGAGCACGGCGCCGGTGGCCGGGCTGGTCCCGGGAACGGCCAGCACCACCGCCTCGATCAATTGCTTGCAGTCGGTCGGCGTGGTGGGCGGCGGCGCCGGCAGGGCGGCGCAGGCCCCGCCGTCCTGGGCCAGACGGCGCAGCAGCAGCACCTGCTTCTGCTTGTAGGCATTGGTGTCGTTGAAGCTCTGCGGCAGGTAGCCGTGGGCGGCCAGCGTCGCCACGCTGATCACGTCGCTGCCGCCCAGCCCGTAGATATTGGCCTGGCTGGCGATCTGGCTGGTGTAGAGATCACGGAAATGGTCCTTGACGAAGGCGGCGGCGCCCTCGCCGATCGCCTTCAACTGCTGGGCGGCGATCTGGTCCTGGGTCTCCCGCGCCTGCTGGTTGACCATGGCGATCACCGCCGGCAGCGCGATGGCGGCCACCGCGATACCGAGGACCACGTCGGTCAGGCCGATCACCCCGGCCTGGCGCCGCCGCCGGGCCGCCGCCGATGGCGCCCCGAATGGATGGCCGGCGCGCCCGGCCGCAAGCCCCCCCCAACCGTTCCGGACAACGCAATCCGCCACGTCCCCATCCTATACCGTTGCGTGCATGTCGTTGCAGGCACACGCGCATACGTTAGCATCCCTACCGCTGATGTGCCAATTTGGAAACATGAAGGTTTTGAAAAATCGCCAACCGGAGCCGGTTCGACCACGTCATGGTTGTCCGGCGTTGAAAGACGACGCCGGGCAAGATACCTTAGTCGGACAATGCGGAATAAACCGCCAATCCCTTGTTTCGTGGGAGGAACAGTCGATGAAAAGACTTTGGACGGCCCTCGCCTTCGCCATCATTGCACTGGTCGGCGGCGGGACGAGGCAAACGGTTGCCGCCGCCGACACCATCACCATCGGCTTTACGGTGTCCGAAACCGGCGCGCTGAACGTCGACTCGCTGGCCCAGTTGCACGGCTTCGAGCTGTGGCGCGACCAGGTCAACGCCGCCGGCGGCATCAAGGTGGGCGGCAAGGGCTACCAGATCCGCTTCGTCAGCTATGACGACCAGTCGCGCCCCGATCGCGTGCAGCAGCTGTACAGCCGCCTGATCACCCAGGACAACGCCGACTTCCTGTTCAGCCCCTATTCCTCGAACCTGGTGGCCACCGCGGCGATCATCTCGGAGCAATACGGCAAGGTCATGCTGACCACCGGCGCCGCCGAGGAAAAGACCTACCAGTTGGGCAACAAATACCTGTTCCAGCTGTATTCGCCGGCCAAGGATTACCTGGCCGCGGCGATGGACCTGATGAAGAAGAAGGATCCGACGGCCAAGGTCGCCCTGGTCTATTCCGACGACGGGTTCTCCAAGGCGGTGGCGGCGGCGGCCAAGGCGCGGGCCAAGGAGCTGTCGCAGGAAGTGGTAATGGACGAGGCCTATGCCCCCAGCACCACCGATTTCGGCCCGATCATCAACAAGATGATCGGCGCGCATGCCGATGTGATGATCGGCGGCGGCCATTATCCGGACGGCACCACCCTGGCCCGCCAGATGTTCGACCAGAAGGCGCCGATGAAGTTCGTCTGCATGCTGGTGGCCCCCGACAGCCCGCAATTCGCCAGCCTGGGCGATGCGGCGGTCGGCCTGGCGGTGCCATCGCAATGGGAGCCCTCGGTCACCTACAAGCCGCAGTTCGGGCCCGATCCGGCCACCTTCGGTCGTGACTTCCAGGCCAAATACGGCATCGAGGCGGGTTACCACGCGGCCGGCGGCTATGCGGCCGGGCTGATCCTGCAGCAGGCCATCGCCAAGGCCGGCGGCCTCGACCAGGAAAAGGTGACGGCGGCGCTCAATGCCACCGACGCCACCATCTTCTACGGCCACGTCAAATTCGCCACCGACCCGCAGAACCATGGCCTGCAGCTCGGGCATGACATGGTGCTGGCCCAATGGCAGAAGAAGAACGGCCAGCTGGTCAAGGAAGTGGTGTGGCCGGACGCCGCGAAGACCGCCGACCTCCTGTATCCCATGCGCTGAGCCGATGTTCGGCGTCATCGCTTCGATGGTGGACGGCCTCCTGTTGGGGGCCGTCTACGGCTTGGCGGCCATCGGCCTGACCCTGATCTGGGGGGTGATGAACATCATCAACCTGACCCATGGCGCGCTGATCGCACTGGGCATGTTCGGCGTCTATTTCCTGACCGCCCGGGTCGGCGGCTCGCCCTATGTGGCGCTGCTCCCGGTGGCGGTCCTCGGCTTCGTCGCCGGGCTGGCGATCTACGGGCTGTCGGTGCACCGGGTGATCGCCCGGCCGCCGCTGATGAGCCTGTTGTCGACCTTCGCCGTCAACATGGTGATCATCGGCGCCGGCACCGCCTTTTGGAGCACCAGCATCTACAACCTGCCGTTCAGCGTGCCCGGCATCACCTGGCAGGGCTTCACCTTCACCGGCGCCCATATGCTGGCCGCCGCGGTGGCCGTGGTGGTGGCCGGCGCGCTTTACCTGTTCATGCGCCACACCCGGCTGGGCAAGGCGATCCGCGCCGTCGCCAACAACCGCCAGGCGGCCGAGCTGATGGGCATTCCGTCCGGCCGCATCCTGGCCGTCGCCTTCGCCCTCGGCGTCGCCCTGGCCGCCGTCGCCGGCGGGCTGATCGCCACCTTGTTTCCCTTCACCGTGCTGTCCGGCAGCGGCTATCAGCTGAAGAGCTTCGTGGTGACGGTGCTGGGCGGCTTGGGCAATCCGGCCGGCGCCCTGGTCGGCGGGCTGTTGCTGGGGCTGATCGAAGGGGGCGTCACCCCGTTCATCGCGGTCAGCTGGACACCGGTGATCGAGTTCGTCCTGTTCGTGCTGATCCTGATCGCCTTCCCCAAGGGGCTGTTCGCCCGCGGTGCGGCCCGATGAGCCTGCTGCGTCAGCCCATGCTGTGGCTGATCCTGGGGGCCATGGCGCTGTTCGCCGGGCTGCCTGGGTTCGGCGGCGACGTCGCCTTGCGAGAAGGCCTGTTCCTCACCGCCATCGCCATCATCCTGGCCTCCAACCTCAATCTGATGATCGGCTACACCGGCTATGTGAACTTCGGCAATATCGTCTTCTTCGGCCTGGGCGGCTATTTCGGCGTCTGGCTGACCACCATGCACGGCTGGCCTCTGGTGCCGGCGGCGATCGTCGCGGCGATCCTGGTGAGCACCATCGCGCTGTTCTTCGGCCTTGGCATCCTGCGCCTGCGCGGCTCGTATTTCACCCTGGCCACCATCGGCATCAACGAGGCGGTGCGCGCCCTGGTGTCCAATATCGACGCCTGGGGCGGGTCGACCGGCATGTATCTGTCGGTGAGTGTCTACCAGCCGCTGGGCGGGCCGCGCCAAGCCCTATGGATCGTCTATTTCCTGGTCATCGGCATCATGGGGGCGTCGCTGTTCCTCAGCTGGTTCATCCGCCGCTCGAAGTTCGGCCTCGGCCTGTTCGCCATCCGCGAGGACGAAGACGCGGCTTCGGTCCTGGGGGTCCATCCGGCGCTCTACAAGTCGGTGATCTACAGCGTCTCGGGCTTCCTGCCGGCGATGGCCGGCGCCCTGTTCTTCTTCAAGAACGGGGTCATTCAGCCGGACCAGGCGTTCGACCTGACCATGTCGACCGAGGCCATCGTCATGCTGATGCTGGGCGGTCAGGGCAGCGTCACCGGGGCCGCGGTGGGGGCCTTCCTCTATGATCAGCTGCGCAGCACCCTGCTGACCTCGTCGATGTTCTCGCAGTTCCAACTGGTCATCGCCGGCATCCTGCTGCTGCTGATCGTGCTGTTCGTTCCGGGCGGCCTGATCGGCTGGATCGGCGAGCGCTGGCCCCGGCTGCGGCGAGTCCTGGAATGACCGCGCTGCTCGAGGTGACCGATCTGTCGATCCAGTTCGGCGGGTTGCGGGCGGTCAGCGAGGTCGACTTCTCGCTGGCGGAAGGCGAGATCCTCGGCCTGATCGGCCCCAACGGGGCCGGCAAGTCGACCATCTTCAACCTGATCAACGGCGTCCTGCCGCCCAGCAGCGGTCGTATCCTCTTCGGCGGCGTCGACATCACCGGCTGGGCGCCCTACCGGGTGGTGCGCCACGGCCTGGCCCGCACCCATCAGATCGTCCGCCCGCTGAACGACATGTCGGTGCTGGAGAACTGCGTCGTCGGCGGCTGCTTCGGCCGCGACAACCTGACCCTGGCAGCGGCCCGGCACAAGGCCGCCGCGGTGATCGAGGAGGTCGGGCTGGGCGAGCATCGCGCCGTGCTGGCCCGCCATTTGACCATCGCCCACAAGAAACGCCTGGAGATTGCCCGCGCGCTATGCGCCAATCCGCGCCTGCTGCTGCTCGACGAGGTGTTGGCCGGGCTCAACCCGACCGAGGTCGCCCGCATGATCGAGGTGCTGAAGGCGATCCGCCGGCAGGGCGTCGCCATCCTGATGATCGAGCATCTGATGCAGGCCATCATGAGCCTGTCGGACCGGGTCATGGTGCTGAATTTCGGGCGCAAGCTGGCCGAAGGCACACCCGCGGCGGTGGTCAACGACCCGGCGGTGATCGAGGCCTATCTCGGCACCCCGGACGCCGCCCACAAATTGGCCGGAGAAGGCTGAGATGGCGATCCTCGAAGTGGACGACCTGGAGGCCGGCTATGGCGAGGTGCAGGTGCTGTGGGGTGTCGGCCTGCGGGTCGAGGAAGGCAAGCTGACCACCATCATCGGCGCCAACGGCGCCGGCAAGACCACCACCTTGCGCGCTGTCTCCGGCCTGATCCGGCCGTTCGGCGGCAAGCTCCGCCTGGGCGGCGAGGATGTGAGCCGCCTGCCGGCTTATGCGCGGGCGCAGCGCGGCCTGGTGATGGTGCCCGAGGGTCGCCAGCTGTTCGCCAATATGACGGTGCTGGAAAACCTGGAAATGGGCGCCTTCTCGCCGCGCGCCCGCCACCATCGGGCGGCCAATCTGGAGCGGGTATTCACCCTGTTCCCCCGCCTCAAGGAACGGGCCGGACAGAAGGCCAGCACCTTCTCGGGCGGCGAACAGCAGATGCTGGCGGTCGGCCGCGGCCTGATGGCCGAGCCGGTGGTGCTGATGATCGACGAGCTGTCGCTCGGGCTGTCGCCCCTGCTGGCGCAACAACTGTTCGCCACCCTGGGCAGGCTGAAGGATGAAGGCCTCACCATCCTGCTGGTCGAGCAGAACGTCCATCTGTCCCTGGCCTTGTCGGACTACGCCTATGTCCTGGCCGAAGGCCGGGTCTTCACCGAAGGCCCGGCCCAGGACGTCGCCGCCCATGGCGAGATCCGCACCGCCTATCTGGGGCTCTAGTGCACTGAACCATTCAAATGGTTCAGTGCACTAGGTTCACGATAGCCCTCGCCGGGCGGGGCCATCCGGCCCCTTGGCCGCGCCCTCAA
>CAIOJO010000496.1 GCA_903858635.1 uncultured Telmatospirillum sp.
AACCCTGCGAGCCGCCCTGCTGGCCCATCAGGCCAAGCATTCCATCAACCCCGATCTTGAACAGCACGCCAAGGCCGCGTAGCCTGTTCAGACCGTGACGCCTGCCGAGCGAATTTCAACACGGCTCGGGACAATCCCAGGGTCTAGGATCGTGCATATAGCGCTGGTAGAGGTCCTTGTCGGCCCAATCGACGCTGTCCGTGCCATGCACCACGGTAGCCTTGAGAAACACCACCAATTCGGTCACCTGGGTCTGGTCGTTGTTCGCCCTGAACAGATTGCCGATCACCGGCAGGTCCCCGGCCCCGGGCACGCCGCTATCCTGCTTGTTGACGACCTCCTGCATCAGACCGCCCATGACGATGACGGCGCCCGAAGGAACGGTGACCACCGAGTCCATCTCGCGCACATCCACCACCGGCACGCTGGAACTGGCGATGGCGCTGTTGATATTGGCCTGGGAACAGCCTCCCGTCGTCGAACTCCCGCAGGCGCTGGCCAGTCCCAGCGCCACCGCGGGATCCGAAACCGTATTGCCCGGCCAAGCTGTCACCGTCGGTCGAAGGCCCAGGGTCACCTGGTCCTTGTCGAGATCGATCGAAGGCTGCACCGTCATTACCAAGCCGATCGGTAGTGTCTGCAGGCTGCTACTATAGGTGGCGGTCTGTGAGGCGGCGGCGCCGGCGGTCGACGGTGTTGCCGTCACCGTTGCGGTCAGTTTGTAATAGACGTGGTTCTCCGCCACTTTCAGCATCGCCGTCTGGTTGTTCATCACCGTCAGCCGCGGACTGGAAAGCGTGCGCGTGTTGCCATAGGTCTTGATCAGGTTGATCATCGCCGCCAGATCGCCGCCGAAGGTGGTAAAGGCGGCGTTGAACCCCAAGGATCCGAACGGCTTGCCGAGATCGCCGGGCACGGGAAGCGCCGGAACCGCCGAGGACGAACTGGTGCTGGGGGTGTTCGAACTGATGCCGAAGCCGGTACCCTTTAGATTCTGCCGCAGGGCCGTCCAATCGATGCCAGTGCTGTATTGGTCGCTGAGAACGACCTCGACCACCTTGGCCTCGATCAGCACCTGGGCACCGGCTTTGGCCAGCACCTTGTCAAGATAGGCCTTGATCAGCTTCTGCTGCCGCCCGGTGCCGAACACCGAAAGCATGCCGGCCTGCTTGTTGATGCTGTAGAGAGCCCCCGAAGCGTTGACGGCAGCGGCTGCGGCAGGTCGGACGGCAGCCGTCGTCGGCGGGGCGTCGAGCGCCGCTGCGGCAGCCGCCCTCTCTTTGTACCCGGCCACCGCCTGGATTCCTTCGTTGACAGCAGCGGCCTGACCGGCCACCGCCGCACCAAGGGATTGGCTATTCGGCTGCGCCCCTTCCCCCCCCGCAGGCGGCGGTGCTTCTTGGTGCGACACGCCGGACTCGCTCAGCAGAGGCGCTCCGCTACCGCGCTTGCCACCTCTGCCAACGGGTGGCGCACCCGAAGGTGGTGGTGGTGCCGCAACTACGGTGACATCCCCGTTGACACTGCTGGTGATGGGCTGGTTCCGTGGATTGGTATTCAGCAGGATCTGCTTGACGTTGGCGTCAACTTCCTTCCACAGATCGGCCTCGGACGTGCTCTTGACGTCGCTGGTCGACGTATTACTGCCACCGCCACCGCCACCGCCTTGAATCAAGCTACTGATACTGGTGCTGCTGGTGATGTCGGTCGTGGTGGTTCGGATCGAATTCAGCATGTCGAGGTGGTAGGTCTGGTAGTACATGTCGTCGACTGCGACATGCAGCACATTGTCCTTGAAGCTGCAGCGCAGATTGGCTTGTTCGCAGATGCGGTCGATGACGTCGAGGAAGGGTCGGTCCTTGGCCGAAATGATGATCCCGCCGCCAACATTCTGGTCGAGGTCGATATCGACGCCGACCTTGCGGGCCAGTTCCAGCAGCACGTCGCGCACCGGGATCGAGGGGTCGGTGACGGTCAGGGTTACCAGGCGCTGGGCGGTGCTGGGCGGCGGCGGCGCCGCCAGGATCGGCTGCAGCTCGGGGATCGGTGGCACCGCCTCGGGATGCACCGCCGCCGCCGGTGGCTGCCGATCGCGCAGGTCGTAATAGTCTTTCTTGTTGAGCCCATGGTCGGGATAGGCACAGCCGGCCAAGCCGACGCCAAGCAGCAGAGGCAGGGCCAGCCCGCGCCTTAAGCCGCTCGACCGGTTCGCGATGTTCACCATGCCCCCCCTACCCCGTTCCGGCCCAAGGATATCGGCCAAGATGCCGCGTTTCAACGGCGGCGGCTTCGGTTGCTGTCGCGTCATCCCTTGACCCCCGTCCAATCCCCGGCGAACAGTTCCGGCCACAACAGACCGGCCAACAAAGCGGCGCACAGGGCCGGGCCCAATGGAAACACCGCGCCGCGGCCAGTCATCCGCCACACCAAGCCGAAGGCCAAGCCGACGACTCCAGCGGCGGCAAGAAACCAGCCGAAGGCAGCGAGACCGAGATAGAGCCCGGCCAATCCGCAGAACTTCACATCGCCGAAACCCAGCCCCTCGTTGCGGCGCAGCGCCCTGAAACCGGCGCGGACCGCCCAGGTCAGGCCCAGCCCGAGGCTGGCCCCGGCGGCGCCGTCGCCCCACTCGCCGCCGCTCTTCCAGCGCCAGGCCAGGGCCACCGGCAACAGGGTCAGCAGCATGACATCGGGGATGATGCCGGCTTCGAGGTCGGCGACGACGATCACCACCAAGCCGAAGCCGGTAAAGGCCAGCAGGGCGGCCAATGCGGTGTCGCCATCGGCCCGCCACCAGCACAGGACGAACAGCCCGGCCATCGCCAGTTCGAGCACCGGATAGCGCCACGACACCGCCTGTCCGCAATGGCGGCAATGGCCACCGGCCAGCAGCCAGGACAGCACCGGCACCAGGTCGCGGGCGGTCAAGGCGGTCTGGCAATGCGGACAGCGCGACCGATCGGCCACCACCGGCTCGCCCTTCGGCAGGCGATGGCTGAGGGCCGAGGCAAGGCTGCCGAACACCAGGCCGAGCACGGCGAAAAGGAGGGCTCCGCCGCCGTCGAGATCCATCAGTGGCCCTTGCCGGCGGGATAAGGGCCGGGATGCACCACCGCCTCGACCGGCGTGGCGGCGGGGTTCGGCGGTTGGGACCCTTGGGCGTCGGGCGGCAAGGTTTCGGCCGGCGGCGTCGCCGCGGCCTCGACGGTGGCGGCCGGCAGCACCGCCGGTGGCGGCCCCGGGGCAACGGCGGGTGCCGCCGGCGCGGCGGCAGTCGG
>CAIOJO010000497.1 GCA_903858635.1 uncultured Telmatospirillum sp.
AACCCTGCGAGCCGCCCTGCTGGCCCATCAGGCCAAGCATTCCATCAACCCCGATCTTGAACAGCACGCCAAGGCCGCGTAGCCTGTTCAGACCGTGACGCCTGCCGAGCGAATTTCAACACGGCTCGGGACAATCCCACGCCGAAGGCGAGTTGCTGACCACCGAGAACTGGGTGCTTCCCGGCAGGGTGCTGATGGCGCTCTGCGCCTTGCTCTGGGTGAGCGTGCTGACGCCCAGGGAGGTACAGGCAGCGCCGCCGTTGAGGGCGCAATTGACCAACGCCAGATTGCCGGTGTTGGAGTTGTTGATGGCCTGCTCCTTGCGCTCATAGGTGTCGCGCAGGCCGCCGGTCAGGGCCAATTGTTGGTCGAGATGCCAGGTAGCCTGACCGAACAGGGCATAGCTGTCGGTCTTCGGCTTGTTTGTCGTGAACTGGCCGAGACCGTTCAGCGCTGCCGACAGAGCGGCATTCGTCGTCGCGCTGCCGTGCAACCCGGCCAAGGTGCTGTTGAAGGCCCAGGCATCCACGTCATTGTAGGTGCGGTTCAGGCCGTTGAGATCCTGCTTGTAGTAATAGAGGCCAGCCACGGATTCGACGGTGCGCCCGGTCGGCGTGGAGACACGAAGTTCCTGGGATGTTTGCTGGACCTTGTTGACGTTGCCGGTGTTGTAGGTGTTGCTCAAAACGCTGTAGTCGCCGTCATTGTTGGGCCGGAAATACCAATATTGGTAGGCGGTGATCGAGGTCAGCTTGTAGCCATCGCCGAAAGCCCAGTTGGCCTCCCCGGAGATCAGGGTCTGGTGGGTCTGGTCATCCTGCGGCGCGTTGTGGTCGGTCAACCGATCGAACGGATTCGGCGGCGGCGCGTAACCCGGCCGAACCAGGGCGGCGCTCTGGGCGAAGTTGAACTTTCCGGCGACCACCGGAAAGTTGGCGAACCACAGGTAGTCGCTCTGCGCCTCGTCCTGGCGGCGGTAGGAGCCGATCAGGCGGAAGCTGAAATCGTCGGTCGGGACGAACAGCGCCTGGGCGCGAAAGCCGTCGCGGTTTTCTGCATTGTCCTTGCCGCCCGTCAGCGTGTTGCTGATGGTGCCTTCGCGTTTCGTGTCATAGGCGGTCAAGCGCAACGCCAGCTTGTCGCCCGCCACTGGCCCGGACACCGAGGCGTCGTAGGACCTCAGAAAATAGTTGCCATAGGAAATCTCGCCCATGGCTTCGGGGATGAACGAGGGCAATTTGGAGGTGACGTTGACGGCGCCGCCGGTGGTGTTCCGGCCGTACAGCGTGCCTTGCGGGCCCCGCAGAACGGTAATTTGATCGAGATCCTTGAAGTCGAAGGAGAACTCGCCGGGGCGCCCGAGGTAGACCCCGTCTTCGTAGACGCCGACACTGGCATCCAAGCCGTCGCTAAGCAGCGAGGTATTGCCGATACCGCGGATGCCGAGGTTGGTCTGCCGCGGATTGGTTTCGGTGATTACCGTGTTCGGCGACAGGCTGTTCAGCTGCCGGGGATTGTCGATTCCGTATCGCTCCAGGGTCTCGCCGGGAATGATCGCCATCGGCACCGGCACCTCCTGAGCCTTCTCCGCGCGGCGGCGCGCCGTGACGACCACGTCTTGAATCTGCGTTTCCGCTGCCGGTGCCGCCTGATCGGCGGCAGAGGGTGCCGGTGGCGCCCCGGTCGCGTCCGCTGCGGAGGCAATTCCGCTCGAGAAGCAGACGAGAGCGGCCATGCCCAATCCCGAATCGCGCCATAGGGCCCTGCCCAGCCTGTATCCCATCATGATCTCCCCCGAGTCCTGCGTTGAAGGCCGGGAGTATGCATAATGATCGTTAAATATGTCAATTTTCCTATAACATGAAAAAAATAACATATGCGCGGGGCGCGGTTGCGCTGTCCCGCTATGGGCTCCGCTTCTTCTGGCCGACCGCTTCCCACAAACCGTCGCCAACGCTCCGCACCGGAAGGACGGCCTGACCGCCAAGGAGTTGCGGACGCAGCCAGTCATGGGTGTCGACCCAATCCTCCGGACCAGGTAGCCCGGCCGACGGCTCGACCGAGACCACGCGGATTCCGCCGGTCGCCAAGTCGGATACTTGCTGGATGCGGCCGAAGCGGTGCAGGCCGCCCAGCTCCAGCCAGCGGCCCGCCCATCCCCAAGCGGTGAGTCCGACCGCCGCGGCGGCGCCGATCAGGCCACGCCCGGTGCCTATACCGTAAACGGGCAACCCCTCGATGGCCCGCCTTGCATCCTCCTGCGCCAATTCCCGCCAGCAGGCTTCTCGACCCAGTTTGATGACGGCGGCGGGGACTTCGGCGGCGACGACGATTCCGGCGGCGCTGCCGCGGGCGGCGTGCTGTTCCACATGGGCCACGGCGATCGCCAATATCGTCTTCGGAGAGACATCGGTCGGACAGTCGAGGATGGCGCAGGAGGTCTTGTTGTGGCTGGTGGCCGGGACACCGCGAAACAGTTGGTGGCCAACCACGCCGACCAGCGTCACTTCACCGGGAAGGACGTCCTCGATCATGCGGGTCAGGCGCGCGGTGCCGACTTTGGCGCCCGGCATGTCGGTATCGTCTATGCCGACCAAGACTCGCATGCTAGTCGGCCATTTCGGCGTCGTGCGGTTGATGGTCGATGCTCAGCCACCGGCCGTTCTCGAACTGCACGGGCACCACCGGCCGGCCGGCCCACAGGCGCGGACTGAGCCATCCATGGGTGTGGATCAGCGCATCCGGAGGCAGCACGGAAGCATCGCCATCGAGGATGACCGGCAGCATGCCGCGGGCGATCAGCTGGTCGGCCCGAATCGGATCCGGCAACGCCCGGAGCCGACCGAATTCCAGGAACCGGCCCGACCAGCCATGGGCGCTGAGCCCAACCGCGGCGGCGGCACCGATGATCCCTTGATGGATACCGCCATGACCGGAAAGATGGATGCCCGAGGAGAGGGCCACCGACCTGGCTTCTTCCTGGGTCCGGACCGAGTTGGTGCAGGCCACGCCAAAGGCGACCAGCCGGGTCAGGTCGCCATCCGCGCGGGCAACGCAAAGGCCGGGGTCGCTGCCCGGGCTGGCCAATTCGGTGAGGTGGGCGATGGCCAGTTCCACCAGCCTCGGGATGAGTCTTGCGTCGTCGATCTCGACCACGGCGCAAGCCGGACAGTTGTGCGACGTATAGGGAATGCGGTCGTCAACCAGAAGTTGATGGCACAATACGCCCCACAGACGCACAGCGGATGGCAGCTTGTCCTCGCACATCCGGGCAAGACGGCCGGTTCCGATGGCTGCACCAAGGAAATCCGTATCGTCAAAGCCAATGAAGACTTTCATTGTTGGGTGAGCGTCGTCGCCGAGCTCGTCTTCCTTTTGCTTCCAGGCGCTTTTTCAGAATCGTTTTCTTGAAATGTGTTGGCCATGCTCCGACGAGAGTAAGTCAAAGCTTGGCGAGCCCGTCCCCGATCGGCAACCAGGGGAAGCAAAGTATGTCAAATTAGTCATACTTATGTCAATTTTACGATGAAGACGTAAGGTGCGCACCAGGACGAGAAGCGCAACTGCACCGCTAAAGCGCCGGCCAGTGGTCGGCCATCAGGGCCGCAATGGGGCAATTCTTCGAATTGTCGGACTGCGGGCTAGGGGGCATTCCAGCGGATGGTGCCGAGCCCGGATACGTCGTATCCGCCGAGCGAGGCCGCCTTGCTGCGGAACTCGTCGCTCCGGGCGAGGGCGAACAATCGTTGCAGCGATGGCTCGAAATAGGCTTGCCGGTCGATCACCAGGTCGAAACGTTCGCGGTGCAGGGGGACGAAGTCCAGCCTGAGGCTGCGCGCCACCGAAGCCACCGCCAGTCCCGCATCGGCGGACCCGTCCGAGACGGCCAAACCGATCTCGGTCTCGTTGCGCGCCGAGTCCACCAGGGACAAATCGGTGGCGGGAAGCCCGGCCTGGCCCGACAGCCAGTCGAACAGGATCCGCGCGCCGGCCCCTTGCTGGCGCATGGCGACCCGAGCCCGGCGGCTGACCAGGTCGGCCATGGTGGCCAGGCCGAGCGGGTTGCCGGCTGGAACCACCAGCCCCTGCTCCCGCCAAGCCCATTCGATCAACACGACATTGCGATCCGACAAGGCGCTACGGACTTGCGGAACATTGTATTCGCCACTGTCGAGGTCCAGCAGGTGGACCCCGGCCAGGGATGCCTCGGTGGCCGCCATGCGGGCCAAACCATCGCAGCTGGTGCCCGGCAACATGGCCAATTGGCCGTCCAAGCGGTTCAGGCACCATTCGAGCAGCGGGTCGTGGCTGCCGGCGGCGACGGGTGGGGCATGCTGGCGGGAAGAGGGCGTACCGTCGGCGTTCGACTGCAGCCATGCGTCGATGGCCGCTTTGGGAAACAGCCATTTCCCGGTCACCCGGACGCAGGGGATGCGTTTTTCCTTCACCAGGTCGTAGATCTTGCGTTCTTTCACGCGCAAGTAATTGGCCACCTGATGGGTGTCCATGAACGTGGCGAATTCCTCCGGGTCGGCCATCGATAACCGCAGTCTTTGGGTTGGACCAGGGGCTACAGTGCCTCCATGGATGTCAGGTGGCAACCGCGTTTGCGCTGCCGGCGATCCTGATCTATCCCTGAACCGACAGCCGAACCGCGATGGCCCGATGGTCGGAGCCGGCCCGGCCGAGCAGTTCGGCCGATTCGCAGGCCAGACCGCGCACCAGGCAACGATCGAGCCGCAACGGCACGATGCCTCCGGCGGCATGGGTAGCGTGGCGCGGTCCGACGTCGCGGAAGCCGGGCAGCAACGCCGCGCCAATCATATTGCAATCGCCCAGTACGGCGGCACGCGCCGGCATGGCGCGGGCAATTCGGCGGAGCTGCCGGCGATTCAACAACTGCCCATGGGACAGGTGGACGTTGGCGACGGCGAAATCGCCAAGGTCGATGATCTGGCACAGGCGGTCGACCACCACCCCGGGCTGCAATGTCAGGGCGATGAGAGGAAGCCGCAACGTGGTCGAGGTCCAAGCGGCCAGGCCGTGCAGACGCCCGGGCAATGGATTTCGGGCATAGCTGCCACCGACTCGGTCGGTAAGACGATCGATCCGCTCGGTGGCCTCCTGCATCAGCACCATGTCCGGTTTCTCATGCAGGATCAGGCCGACGATGTCTTCGAGGCTGGCGCCGCCGCGGTGCAGCAGGTTCCAGCTGACGATCTTCACCGCGTGATGGCGATCATGCCGCGTCGAGGCGGGCGTCCAGGCCGGCTGGTGGATCGTCGGCTGATGCACCATCACGGCCGCTCTCGGCTGGACGCCACGCGCGCTGCGACGCGCAGCTTGTAGGCGCGGATGACCAGGGTCAGGCCGATCCAGGCGCCGAGGGCGGCGATGGGATAGGCGATCAGCCGCGGCAACGTTGCCGCCACTAAGGCCAAGCCCAGCAGGATGGCCCCGGCGGCCGCCAGGATGTAGCCTTCGGTCGGGCCGACGGGGCGTTTTTGCGACAGGCTGGCTCCGACGGCGCTGGCAAAGCCGACGGTGCCGGCGATGAGGCGGCCGGCGCTGGCCGTCCGCCTGACTCGGGGGGGCATCGCGCTCGGATGCGTCGCTCCGGCGGCGTGGATGCGGCCGGACTGGAAAATCATTTCCGTCGCGTTCTCCAGGTCAAGCTCGTACATGGCCTCCATTTCCTTGGCGAACCCCGCGTCGTCGACCACCAGGTCCAATTCACGATTGGCGATCCAGCTCGAGATGTTGGAATTGCTCGAGCCGATTCGCGACCAGCAGCCGTCGGCGACGGCCGTCTTGGCATGCATCATCGGCCCGTTCCACTCGAACACCCGCACCCCGGCGGCCAAGAGCGGCCGATAGCCCAAGCGCGACAGCCCCTGGACCGCCGGGAAATTGCTGGACCCCGGAACCAGCAACCGCACGTCCACCCCATTACGGGCAGCCCCGCACAAGGCGCGAACATAGGCGGTGGTGGCGACGAAATACGCGTCGGACAGCCACAGCGACCGCTCGGCGAATTCGGCCACCACTTGCTCGAGTCGATAAAGTCCCATGCTGCCCGGCTTTCCGGCGATGACCCAGACCGGCACCGCGCCGGACAAGCTTTCCTGCCGCGGTGCGATCACCTGGCCGGGGGGCAGCGGCGGGCCGGCGGCCGCCCAACTGTCGGCAAACGCCGATTCAAGGGGGAGCACCGCCGGACCGCGGATCTCCAACGCCGTGTCGCGCCAGGCAGCAACGCCTCGCCCGGCATCTCCCTTCCAGTCATGGCCGATGCAAAGGCCCCCGGCGAAGGCCAGTTGGCCATCGAGGCAGAGCAGCTTTCGGTGGTCGCGGCTGATCCAGCCGAGCGGATTGTCCAGTCTGGGCGGATTGTAACTCCGGACCTCGACGCCGGCGCTCTCCAGCCTGTTCCAGAATTGTCGCGACGTCCTGGCCTTGCAGCCCAGCCAATCGTAGAGGACGCGCACCCGCAGGCCACGCCGCGCCGCGCCGGCCAAGGCGTCGGCGAAGCAATGTCCGACCTCGTCCTCTTCGATGAAATAGTTTTCGAGATGTACAGTCGTCTGCGCGGCGGCGATCGCTTCGAGCCACAGCGGGTAGTTCTCGCTGCCATCACGAAGAAGGCGGATGGTATTGCCATCCACCCGCCGGGCCTCGGTGATGCGCGAGAAGGTCTGCGCCGCCAGCGCTTCCAGAGGTGGTCTGGTCCTCGGTGCCGCTCCGAATTCCATCGTCTTGCCGCGCCCTTCGCAACTCCACCGGCAGAGCACTAGGCCAATCATAGCCGCTCGCCGGGCGGGGCCTCCGGCCCCTTGGCCGCCGCCTCAATGGCGGCTGGTAAAGAAC
>CAIOJO010000498.1 GCA_903858635.1 uncultured Telmatospirillum sp.
GGACATGGCGCGGAAAGCGGTCGGCCAGGCGATGCAGGATGTCGCGGATCACCGCGCCGGTCGGCGAGGTGATGACGCCGATCACCGCGGGCAGGAAGGGCAGCGGCTTCTTGCGGGACGGATCGAACAGGCCTTCGGCGGCGAGGCGGCGCTTGCGGTCCTCGAGCAGCTTCAACAGCGCCCCCTGACCGGCCAGTTCCAGGCGCTCGATCACCATCTGGTACTTCGAGCGGCCGGGATAGGTGGTCAGCCGGCCGGTGGCCACAACTTCCAGCCCGTCCTCCGGCGCCACCGGCAGGCGACCGGCCGAACCCCGCCAGCATACGGCGTCGAGCACCGCCTCGGCGTCCTTCAGGCAAAAATAGAGATGCCCCGAGGAATGCCGCTTGAAGCCGGAAATTTCGCCGCGCACCCGGACATTGTCGTAGCTCTGCTCGACCGTGCGCTTGAGCGCCAGCGAGATCTCGCTGACGGTGTATTCGGGCGTGTTATGCGACGACGGTGTGTCGGCCAGGCTTTCGCTCATGAATCCTCTCTTCCCCGGACAATAGGCGGCGGCGCCAGTCGCGGCAAGGCGGCGGCATATTTCCCCTCCTTGGCGGACCAGGCTTTTTTCGCTACAAGACGCGGCGGGCCGAGCGGAGAGTGAGCAATGAAGATCCTGGTGGTCGGGTCGGGTGGACGCGAGCATGCGCTGTGCTGGGCGATTCGCCGTTCGCCGTTGTGCCGTGAACTGCTTTGCGCCCCCGGCAATGCGGGAATCGCCCTGCTGGCGGAACTGGTGCCGATCGCCGCCGAGGACATCGATGGCCTGGTTGCCTACGCCACGGTGGGCGGCGTCGACCTGGTGGTGATCGGCCCCGAAGTGCCGCTGGTGCTGGGTCTGGCCGACCGCCTGCAAGCCGCCGGGATCAAGGCCTTCGGCCCGTCGGCGGCGGCCGCCGCCCTGGAAGGCTCGAAGGGCTTCATGAAGGACATCCTGGCCAAATACCGGGTGCCGACCGCCGCCTATGGACGCTTCACCGAACCCGAGGCGGCCAAAGCCTTCATCCGCGCCACCGGCGCGCCGATCGTGGTGAAGACCGACGGCTTGGCCGCCGGCAAGGGCGTGGTGGTCGCCACCAGCCTCGACGAGGCGCTCGCCGCCGTCGACCTGATGATGACCGAAAAAGCGTTCGGCGCCGCCGGCAACGAACTTGTGGTCGAGGAATTCCTGCGGGGCGAGGAGGCCAGCTTCTTCGCCATCGTCGACGGCACGACGGCGTTGCCGCTGGCCGCCGCCCAGGATCACAAGCGGGTCGGCGACGGCGATACCGGTCCCAACACCGGCGGCATGGGCGCCTATTCGCCGGCCGCGGTGGTCACCCCGGAGATCGTCGCCAAGGTCATGGAACGCTGCATCATGCCGACCGTGCGCGGCATGGCGGCGGAAGGGCGGCCCTACCAGGGCATCCTGTTCGCCGGGCTGATGATCGACAACGACGAGCCGAAACTGCTGGAATACAATGTCCGCTTCGGCGACCCCGAGTGCCAGGTGCTGATGGCCCGCCTCGACTGCGATCTGGTGGAACTGATGCTGGCGGCCTGCGAAGGCCGGCTGGCCGACTGCAGCACCGCCTGGAAACCGGACGCGGCCCTGGTCGTGGTGATGGCCGCCCGCGGCTACCCGGGTCCCTACGAGAAAGGCTCGGCGATCGAGGGCCTGGACGCGGCGGCGGCGATTCCCGGGGTCACCCTGCTGCACGCCGGCACCATCCAGGATGCCGCCGGCCGCGTCCTGGCCAATGGCGGGCGGGTGCTGGGCGTCACCGCCATCGGCAGCACCGTCGCCGAAGCGCAAAGCCGCGCCTATCAGGCGGTCGACCGCATTCGCTGGCCGCAAGGCTTCTGCCGTCGCGACATCGGCTGGCGGGCGCTTGGGAAGTAACGCCAAAGAGGCCTCCTGCCCCCTTGGTATAAGCCTCCTGTGGTCCCGGCCGCCTCGAGCCGAACGCTGTTAATCTCCTCGGCGAGGTGAGCGGCCGGCGCCTATGCGCACGGACCCCAAGGGGAAACACCATGCGGGCTTTGGCAATCCTTCTGGCAACAGCCTATGTGGTGGCAGTCGGCATCCTGATGCCGGGTACGCCCCGCAACAGGGCCCACGGTCCGGAGATCAGCGTCCAGCTGGCGGCAGCTCCCGAGGGCAGCGCTACCTCGGGCAGCGCTTCGGCCCCTTGAGTTCGGTCAGCCACCTCGACAAGACGCCGCCGCCAACGGCGGCGCTCTTGTCAATCCCGCGGGCGATGCGTGAGCGCCCGGTTCCGGTCACCGCCGATCCCGGAAAAACTTCTTCAACAATTCGCCCGCTTCGCTGGCCGCCAGACCGCCCACCACTTCGGGGCGATGATGGCAGGTCGGCTGGTCGAAGATGCGCGGCCCATGATCGACCCCGCCGCCCTTCGGGTCGTAGGCGCCAAAATGCAGCCGGCGGATCCGGGCGAAAGAAATAGCGGTGGCGCACATCGGGCAGGGCTCGAGGGTGACCCACAGGTCGCAACCGACCAGCCGCGGCACGCCGAGCAGCGACGCCGCCGCCCGTAAGGCGAGAATCTCGGCATGGGCGGTGGGATCGGCCAACTCCTCGACCCGGTTGCCGGCCCGCGCCAGCACCGTGCGGTCCTTGACCACCACCGCGCCGACCGGCACTTCGCCGCGCTGTCCGGCGGCTGCGGCTTCGGCCAGGGCGATGGCAAGAAATGGTGTCATGGCACCGCTTTAACACGCCCCCTGCGTGGGCTCAACGGCCGAGGATGACGGTAACCAGACGGAGCGCCGTCTTGTCCGGCTCGGCCGGGGCCGGCCGCAGTTCGGCGGCGATCAATGTGGGTGAGACCCCCTTCGCCAGGAGGCCGTCCTTGACCCAGATCAGGCGCCGGATCGCCAGCTTCTTCGAATGGCCGCCGTCCTGCGGATCCACCAGGGCCAGGATGCAGACCGCTTGCGGGTTCTTGACCAGCGACTCGGCGAGCGTTGCCAAATGCGCTTTGTCGTCTTCGGGGCGGTCCTTGAGGCCAAAGAAGAAGAAACTGTTCGTCGGTGTCGCCGACGGACAATGGGGACGCTCGTTGCCCGGCAGCTGGGCCTCGGCCGGCGCGCCGAGGAGCGCCATCAGGCAGGCCACCAACAGGCTGCGCCCAAAGAAACCGAACATCGCCGTTCCCCCGGAATCATTTTATCGTTCCATGATCGGCGCGGCTGGTTAACATTTGATGAGCGCGGCGGATCGGGGCGGATTGCGGAGGTTGCTCCGGCGGTCGCCGGTCACTAGATTGGCGGCCATGACCCTTCCCCTGATCGGCATCACCCTCGACAGCGAGGAACCGGGCGCTTATTCGAAACTGCCGTGGTACGCCTTGCGCCAGAATTATTGCGACCGCGTGGCCGACGCCGGTGGCCTGCCTTGGCCGCTGCCCCACCACCCGGATTTGGCCGCGGCCTATCTCGACCGCCTGGACGGCCTGATCATCACCGGCGGCGCCTTCGATGTCGACCCGGCGCTGTTCGGTGCCAGCACCCGCCACCACAGCGTCAAGCTGAAGGCCCGGCGAACCGCGTTCGAGCTGGCCATCCTGCGAGGGGCCCTGGCCCGCGACCTGCCCATCCTCGGCATCTGCGGCGGCGAGCAACTGCTGGCGGTGGCCCTGGGCGGTACCCTGATCCAGCACATTCCGGACGAACTCGACGCCCCCCTGGAGCATGAGCAGCCCAACCCGCGCACCGAACCGGGCCACGAGGTAAGCATCGTTCCCGGCACCCTGCTGGCCCGCCTCGCCGGAACCGACCGGCTGGCCGTCAACAGCGCCCATCACCAGGCGGTGCGGGACCTGCCGCCCGCCATCCGGGTCAACGCCACCGCCGACGACGGTGTCATCGAAGGGATCGAGGACCCGCATCGGCACTTCTGCCTCGGGGTGCAATGGCATCCCGAATACGCCATCAATCCAGCCGATCGCGCCATCTTCGGCGCCTTCGTCGAGGCCGCCCGCCCATGACCGAACAACTGCCCGAAGTACAGCCCAAAGAACCGCCCGAAGAACAGCCCAAGGGCGAGCGGATCGCCAAGCGATTGGCCCGCGCCGGATTATGCTCGCGACGCGATGCCGAACGGTGGATCGCCGAAGGCCGCGTCGCGGTGGACGGCGAGACCCTGACCTCGCCGGCGGTGACGGTCGGCGAGAACAGCCGCATCGTCGTCGACGGCAAGCTGCTGCCCGATGCCGAGCGCACCCGCCTGTGGCGCTACCATAAGCCGGCCGGCCTGGTCACCAGCCACAAGGACCCGCAGGGCCGTCCGACGGTGTTCGACCATCTGCCCGACGACGTGCCGCGCGTCATCTCGGTGGGGCGCCTCGATCTCAATTCGGAAGGCCTGTTGCTGCTGACCAATGACGGTGCCCTGGCCCGCCGGCTGGAGCTGCCGGCCACCGGCTGGGTGCGGCGTTATCGCGTTCGCGTGCACGGCGAACCCGATGCCGGACGACTGGCGGCCCTGGAACGGGGCGTCACCGTCGACGGCCTGGCCTATGGCCCGATCAAGGCGGTGCTGGACCGCCAGCAAGGCTCCAACGCCTGGCTGACCATCAGCCTGAAGGAAGGCAAGAACCGCGAGGTCCGCAAGGTGATGGAGCATCTGGGCTGGACGGTGACGCGACTGATCCGCATCGCCTATGGACCGTTCCAGCTTGGTCTGCTCGAGCCGGGCCAGGTCGACGAGGTACCGGCGCGGGTCCTCAAGGAACAGTTGGGCGGCGGCGACCGGCCAAAAGGGGCGCAGGCGGCTCCAGCCGCCGACTCCGGGGCCGCCGCAGTGAAGGCCAAACCGCCCCGCAAACCGCCCCACAAACCAAGCGGCAAACCCGACGGCAATCGGGCGCGCCACGCCGAACGGCACGCCGCGCCGGCGGCCAAGGGCCGCGCCGATGCGCATCGTCGCCGGCCGTCATAAGGGGCGGGTGCTGCTGGCACCCGAGGGCGCCGCGACCCGGCCGACCGCCGACCGGGTCCGCGAATCGCTGTTCAATATCATTGCCCATGGCCAACCGGGCCTGGCCGGCGAGCGGCTGCTCGACGCTTTCGCCGGCTCGGGAGCGCTCGGCTTCGAGGCCCTGTCGCGCGGCGTGGCGCATGTCACCTTCATGGAGAAGGAGCCGGCGGCGCTGGCCGTGATCGCCGCCAATGCCCGCAAGCTGGGCGTCGAGGCCGACATCACGGCGCAACGGATCGACGCCACCCAACCTCCCAAGGCGCCGGCCCCCTGCCGCTTCGTCCTGATGGATCCGCCCTACAAGAGCGGCTTGGCCAAGCCGGCCTTGGTCGCCCTGGCCGCCCAGGGCTGGATCGCCGCCGACGCCCTGGTCGTCGTCGAAGTGGCGGCCGGCGAAGGCTTCGCCGCGCCGCTGCCGGGCCTGACCATCATCGACGAGCGCAAATACGGCGCCGCCCGGCTGGTGTTCCTGCGGTTCGGGGCGGGGTGAAACTGGCAATTTTTCCAGTGAGGCGGGCGTCCCGCCCGCCTCACTTTGATTCTTGGCGGCCTGCGGCGAAGCACTGACAGGAAAGATCGGCGCCATTATTTCGGCGGCGTTACATCCGAGCCGCGGTTCATGCTCTTCAGATAGGCGATGACGTCCTCGATCTGCCCGTTCGACAGCTGGATCGGCGGCATGCCGCCATGCGGCCGGGCCAGATAGGCGCGGATCTGCTCGGGCGAGCGTTCCTCGGCGATCTGGGCGAAGGTCGGCGCCGCGTCGGTGCCGCTGCCCGGCCGCACCATATGGCAGGAATCGCACCAGTCGGAGGCGATCTGGGCCCCGTCGACGGCACGCGCCGCATAGGAGTCGGCGGCCAACCGCTCCATCGGCATCTCGGCCGCTACGGCCCCGCCCCCGATGGCGCTCAACGCCGACAGTACCAGGATCATGACGCGCATGGACGGATTCTGCGCCGCACCGGGCCTCGTGGCAAGTGCCTGAGCGGCCTACCTCCGACCGAACAGCCGTTCGATGTCGGCCAGCTTGAGCTCGACATAGGTCGGCCGGCCGTGGTTGCACTGGCCGGCATTGGGGGTCGCTTCCATCTGGCGCAACAGGGCGTTCATCTCGGTGGCGTTGAGACGCCGACCGGCCCGCACGCTGCCGTGGCAGGCCATGGTGCCGCAGACATGGGCGAGGCGTTCCTTCAGGGCCAGGGCCTCGCCCCATTCGGCCAACTCGTCGGCGAGATCCCGCACCAGACCCTGGACATCGCAATCGCCCAGCAGCGCCGGCACCTCGCGGACCATCACCGCACCGGCTCCGAAGGCCTCGACCACCAGCCCCAGTTCGGCCAGTTCGTCGCTGCGCCCCAGCAAGCGGGCGGCCCCGTCCTGGTCGATCTCCACCACCTCGGGGATCAGCAGCCCCTGTCGGGCGATGCCGTGGGCGGCCAGAGCCTCCTTCATCCGCTCATAGACCAGCCGCTCATGGGCCGCATGCTGGTCGACGATGACCAGGCCGTCGGCGGTCTGGGCGATGATATAGGTGTCGTGCACCTGTCCGCGCGCCACCCCCAGGGGATAGCCGGGTTCGGCCTGCGGCACCGCGCTCTCCGGCTCGAAGCCGCGGCCCTGCGGCGCATCCTCGGCCAGGCCGAGCGGCGCCTGCGCCGCGGCGGCCAGCGGGAAATGTCCGGCGGGACCGCGCGGCGGGGCCCACCCCATGGTGGCCCCGCCGTGGGTCGCCAGGGGCAAGGCGGGGGCCCGGAACGCCCCGAGGGCGCCCAGCCCGCCGGACGGCGCGGCACGATGGCCGGCCGCCGCCAAGGCGTGTTTCAGGCCCCCGACGATCAGGCCGCGGACCAGGCCGGCATCGCGGAAACGAACCTCGGCCTTGGCCGGATGCACATTGACGTCGACTTCCGCCGGCGGCACCTCGAGGAACAGCGCGACCACGGCATGCCGGTCATGGGCCAGGACGTCCTGATAGGCACCGCGCACCGCGCCGCCCAGCAAACGGTCGCGCACCGGACGGCCGTTGACGAACAGGTATTGGCCGCCGGCCGTCGCCTTGTTGAAGGTGGGCAGGCCGATCAGCCCGGTGAGAAGCAAGCCGTCGCGCTCGGCCTCGATCGGCAGCGAGGCGCGGGCGAAGTCCCGGCCCAGCACCGCCGCCAGCCGCTCCAGCCGCGCCGTCTCGGCGTCGCCGTGGCAGGCCGGCAAATTCAACAGCGAACGTGCCTCATCGGCCAAGGCGAAGCCGATGCGCGGATGGGCCATCGCCAGGCGCTCCAACGCATCCTTGGCATGCCCCAGCTCGGTGCGCGGATTCTTAAGGAATTTGAGGCGGGCCGGAGTGGCGAAGAACAGGTCGCGGACCTCGACCCGCGTCCCCGCCGGATGCGCCGCCGGTTCCGGCCGGCTCTTGCGGCCGCCTTCGACCAGCAAGGTCCAGGCGCTGTCGGCCCCCTTCGGCCGGCTGGTCAGGCGCAGCCGCGCCACCGAACCGATGGAAGGCAGCGCTTCACCGCGAAAGCCCATGTGACGAATAGCCGACAGATCGTCGTCGGGCAGTTTCGAGGTGGCATGGCGCTCGACCGCCAGTTCCAGTTCCTCAGGAAGCATGCCGCAGCCGTTGTCGGTCACCGCGATGAGGGCCTGGCCACCCTCGACCAGGACCACCTCGATATGCGCCGCACCGGCATCGATGGCGTTTTCCACCAACTCCTTGACGGCCGAGGCCGGCCGTTCCACCACCTCGCCGGCGGCGATCTGGTTGACCAGGTTGGACGGCAGGAGGCGGATGGTCATGGGCATGCGGCGCGCAATACGAGGGGGCCCGGCAACCATAACGGCGAGAGTGGCGCCGAGGATAGCGGTTTCTCAGTCGGGGCCGCGGGCCGTGGCCCGCAGATAGGCAAGCCGCTGATGGATTGCCGCAAGGGGCAGCGGCGGCTCCTCGGGATCGCGCCAATAGGCGGCAAGGAATTGCTCATAGGCGCCGATGGCCTGGCGGTGCCAGCCCAGGTGGTCGGCCAGCACGGCCTGGTTCAGCCGATAACGCGGCTGGTCGGGGGCCAGTTCGGCCGCCTGCGCCATGAACAGCTCGGCCTTGGCCGTATCGCCCAGTTCGGCGTAGGTCGAGCCCAGGCTTGCCGACAGCGCGGCAAATGGAAGTGCCCGGCGGCGCAAGGCGAGCAGGGCCGGCAGGCGGTCGGAACTGGGCAGGGCGTCGAGCCGATCGAGGGCCGCCTGTCCTTCGATCACGGTTAGTTGCCTGGGGGGTGGCGGTCCCGCTGCGGGGACGCGGATCAGCAGCGGCGGAGGCTTGGCCGCCGGGGTCAGCGGGATCGGGGCACCGGCCGAGGCCGCCTTGTTGCCCCGGGCAACCGCGATCGCCGCACCGCCTCGTCGTCGCCGGGCGGGCGTGCCGGCGGCCAGCCACAGCCGCGGCGCGATCTCGGGGGCGATGTCGTCCGCCGACGGCAATCGCACCACCGCTTCGCGCGGCGCCGCCGGCAGCGGCGCGACCGTCGTGTAGGCGGCCAGCTGCACGGTCGGCGGCCGGCCGGCCGGAGGCCGCCAGACGGCCAACACCTGGGTGAGATAACGCTGCCCTTCGACCGGCCGGCGGCTGTGGTAGGCTGCCACCGCCTTGGGCCAGGAGCCCGTCTCGTCGCGCAAGCCACGCAGGAAGTGTGCCGCGTAGGCGGCATTGGCCGCCGGATCGAAGGCCTCGTCGAGCGACCGGAAGGCCGCCGGATGATAGCCCAGATTGATTTGCAGGCAGCCCACATCGAGGATTCGGGGATGCCTCTCCAGCCATTCGGCGGCCATCTGCACCGCCTCGCGGCGGCTGGCCAGATAGCGGGCGACGCCACCGGTGTTGAGCGTCCACGGCCAGGCCCGACGCGGACCGCCGGGCGAATCGGAACGCCCTGCCTCGACCAGGGCGATGGCCGCCAACAGACCGCCGGGAATCTCCTCGGCCTGTTCGGCCGCCGCCACTGCACTGGCGCAATCCTCGGCGGCGACCGCCGGTCGGCAGAAGACCACGGCGGCGGCCAGCAGGCAGCCCGAGAGCGAACGGAGCGGAGCGTCCATATGGTGATCCCCCATTTCGTGTCGCGGCTCCCGAGTGTAGAGAGACGTCGCGGCGGGGGGATGTGCCCAGGCGGATGAGCGTCGGGACTGGCGGGTAGTCGGGCCCATCGATGGGAGTGCTAGCGTACCGCCTTATAGTGGTTGATCAGACCATTGGTCGAAGCATCGTGAGCGGCCACCGGGGCGGGGCCGGGCAGTTCCGGCAGGATCGCCTTGGCCAATTGCTTGCCCAGTTCGACCCCCCATTGATCGAAGCTGTTGACCTGCCACACCACGCCCTGAACGAAGATCTTGTGTTCATAGAGGGCGATCAGCCGGCCCAAGGTGAAGGGATCCAGTTCGGGGTAGAGAAGGGAGTTGGTCGGTCGGTTGCCGGCAAAGACCCGGTGCGGGATCGCCGCGGCGAGCGCCGCGCCGCTCAATCCCTGGCGCGACAGCTCGGTGGCCACCGCCTCGGCGGACTTGCCCAGCATCAGCGCCTCGGTCTGGGCGAAGAAATTGGACAGCAGCAGGAGATGGTGGTCGCCGACCGGATTCTGGCTGCGCGCCGCGGCGATGAAATCGGCCGGCACCAGGCGCGTACCCTGATGGATCAATTGGTAGAAGGCGTGCTGGCCATTGGTTCCCGCCTCGCCGAACAGCACCGGCCCGGTGGCGTAATCGACCGGCCGGCCGTCCCGGGTCACCGACTTGCCGTTGCTCTCCATGTCGGCCTGTTGCAGATAGGCCGGGAACCGGTGCAGGTATTGGTCGTAGGGCAGCACCGCGTGCGCCGCGGCGCCGAAGAAGTCGATGTACCAGATGCCGAGCAAGGCCAGAATGACCGGCATGTTGGCCTCGAGCGGCGCCGTGCGGAAATGCTCGTCCATGGCGAAGGCGCCGGCCAGCATCTGCTCGAACCGCTCGAAACCGATGGCGATGGCGACCGAGAGGCCGATCGCCGACCACAGGGAATAGCGGCCGCCGACCCAGTCCCAGAAGGCGAACATATTGGCCGGATCGATGCCGAAGGCGGTCACCGCCGGCCCGTTGGTCGACAGGGCGACGAAATGGCGCGCCACCGCCGCCTCGCCCAGGGCGCCGACGATCCATCCCCGGGCGGTCTGGGCATTGGCCAGAGTCTCCTGGGTGGTGAAGGTCTTGGAAGCGACGATGAACAACGTTCGCTCCGGCCTGCAGCGTTGCAGCACCTGATGGATATGGCTGCCGTCGACATTGGAGACGAAATGGCTGGCCAGGCCTTCCTGGTGGAATGGCTCGAGGGCCTCGCTGGCCATCAGCGGCCCGAGGTCGGAACCGCCGATGCCGATATTGACCACGTCGGTGACGGTGTGGCCGGTGGCGCCGCGCCAGGCGCCGCCGCGCACCGCCTCGGAAAAGGCGCGCATCTGCGCCAGAACACGATTCACCTCGGGCATGACGTCCTGCCCGTCGACCAGGATCGGCCGGTCGGCGCGGTTGCGCAGGGCGACATGGAGAACGGCGCGATTTTCGGTGTTGTTGATGCGTTGGCCGCTGAACATCCGCTCGCGCCAGGTCTCGACCCCGGCCTCGTGGGCCAATTGGACCAGAAGCCGCATGGTCTCGGCGGTCACCCGGTTCTTCGAGTAGTCGAGCAGGAAGTCCCCCAGCCGCAGCGAAAAGCGCTGGAAGCGCTCGGCATCGGCGGCGAACAGATCGCGCATCTGGCGGTCCTGCATGACCGCGTGATGTCTGGTGAGGGCCTGCCAGGCAGGCAGTTCGGTCAGGGCTGGCATGGGCCGGCAGGTTACCAGAGAGAGGCGCCCGGCCCAACCCCCCAACGGTAGAGATGGGCGCTCATTGGCGGACGAAAGAACATTGACCACCAAGTGCACCAAGCGGGATGAGTGGCCGCAACGCCTGGAAGAAATGGGCAGACAGGTCGTCGGGTGCGGATGAGTTTAGTGGGGCGGCCGTCCACCCCAACATTGCGAAAGGTTATCCCGGCGCGCTCACCAAGTGTGGCGTCTGCTCCTGTAAAGCGTCTTGGTGCTCTTGGCGCCCTTGGTGGTTAAATTCGCTCTTGGACCCGTCACGCCGCCTGGGTCCAGGCGTTGGGGTCGAAGGGGGACAGGTTGGACAGGAACTGGCGGGTGCAGGCCTCCCACGAGAAGGCCAGGGCATGCGCCCGGCATAGCTCCGGCGCGATGCCGACGGCGGCGCGGGCGGCGACGGCCAGGTCCTGGTCGAGCACGCCGGCCGGCGAGCCGCCGATCACATCGAGCGGTCCCGGAACCGGATAGGCCGCCACCGGCACCCCCGAGGCCAGGGCTTCCAGCAGAACCAAACCGAAGGTGTCGGTGCGGCTGGGAAACACGAAGACCGAGGCGGCCGAGTAATGGGCGGCCAATTCCTCGCCTTGCTTGGCCCCGGTGAACATGACCTCGGGATATTTGCGGCGCAATTCGTCCAGCTGCGGACCGTCCCCCACCACCACCTTGCTGCCGGGCAGGTCGGCCGCCAGGAAGGCGCGGATGTTCTTTTCCACGGCGACCCGTCCGACATAGAGGAAGATCGGCTTCGGCAACGCGGTCAGATGCGGGGCCAGGGCCGCGACCTCGGCATCGCTGCGCGGCCGGAACAAGGTGGTATCGACGCCGCGCGACCAGCGGCGGATGCGGGCGAAACCCCGGTGCTCCAGCTCGTCCTGGATGGTCTGGGTGGCCACCATGATGGTCGATGACGGGGCATGGAAGCGCCGCATCAGACGGTAGGTCACCGGCAGCGGCACCCCGAAGCGGGCCCGGATATATTCGGGGAACTTGGTGTGATAGGCCGTGGTGAACGGCAGGCGGCGCTTCACGCAATAGCGGCGCGCCGACCAGCCGAGAGGCCCTTCGGTGGCGATGTGGATGGCGCAGGGCTGGTTGGCCTCGATGGTCCGCGCCAGCTGCCGCCCCGGCCTGAGCGCCAGGCGAATTTCCGGATAGCTGGGACAAGGCAGGCTGCGGAACTGGTCCGGCGTGACGAACACCACCTGGTGCCCGAGACGATCGAGTTCGTCCCTCAACGTGCCAAGCGTACGAACGACCCCATTGACTTGAGGAAACCACGCATCGGTGACGACGAGAATTCGCATGCAGGCTCCGGGCTCTGTGCCGATTGTTTGGGCCGCGCGGCGCCCAGTTGTCCGTCGAACAGGGACAACTGACGGCTCTCCGCCCAGCGGATGATTTCCAGTTGGCCGTCGGCATGCTCGACCAGGGCCGTGCAGCTTTCTACCCAGTCGCCGTCATTGGCGTAGGTGATGGTGTCGATCTGGCGCAGCTCGGCGTGATGGATATGGCCGCAGATCACCCCTTCGACCCCGCGCTGGCGCGCCACCTCGGCCATCGCCTCCTCGAACCGGTTGATGAACTGAACAGCGTTCTTGACCTTGTTCTTGAGGTAGGCGGACAGCGACCAATAGTCGAACCCCAGCTTCCGGCCGCACCAATTGAACCAGTGATTCAGCACCAGCGCCGCGGTATAGGCATGGTCGCCCAGATGGGCCAGCCATTTGGCGTATTTGACCACGCCGTCGAACTGGTCGCCATGCATGATCAGGAAGCGCCGGCCGTCGGCCATTTCGTGCACGACCTCGTCCATCACGACGATCTCGCCGAAATTGTATTCGGTATACTCGCGGGCGAACTCGTCGTGGTTACCGGGAACGAAGGTCACCTTGGTGCCCTTGCGGGCCTTGCGCAGGACCTTCTGCACCACGTCGTTATGGGCCTGCGGCCAGTACCATGAACGCCGCAGACGCCATCCGTCGATGATGTCGCCCACCAGATAGAGGTAATCGGATTCCGTATTCTTCAGGAAATCGAGAAGGAATTCCGCCTTGCAACCCCGGGTACCCAGGTGAACATCGGAAATCCAGATGGAGCGATAGGTCCGTGTGCCGGTCATCATCGTCATGGACGTTTGCGACCCCATGGCCGGGTTCAGCGCAGTTGATAGTATATACCGTCAGAAAATGACATATTCTTTGTGGGTCACCCCCGTTGATTTCATATTTTAGCAAGAAAGCTGTAATAAAAGATTCATGAGCGAAATGGAGATGGCCGGTTATAGACCGGAAGACATGCATATGGCAGCGACAGAAGCAGGTCTGGGCGGCGAGGCGGCAACACGCCGCGTGCTGGTGATCTACAATCCGGCCGCCGGCCAATGGCGGCGGCGGCGGCTGCGTGCCACGCTGAAATGCCTGGGGCGGCTGGGCTGCACCGTGATCCTGCAGGAGACCATGCGCCAGGGCGACGCCGAGGCAAGGGCCACGGCCCTATCCACCGCCGATTGCGACGTGGTGGTGGCCGCCGGCGGCGACGGCACCATCAACGAGGTGGCCAACGGCTTGATCAAGGCCACCGGTCCGGTGCCGCCCCTGGCCATCATTCCCCTGGGCACCGCCAATGTGCTGGCCCAGGAAATCGGTCTGCATGGCAGCCCGGAGGGCATCGCCCGGGCCATCGTCCGCGGCAGCCGCCTGACCGCCCATCTGGGGCAGGCCAATGGCCGCCGCTTCCTGATGATGGCCGGGGTCGGCTTCGACGCCCATGTGGTGGCCAATGTCGACCTTGCCTTGAAACGCCGCACCGGAAAGCTCGCCTATGTGCTGGAAACCCTGCTGCAGGGAGTCCGCTACGGCTTTCCGCCCTGCCGCGTCGAGGTCGACGGACGTCGCTTCGAAGCCTGCTCGGTGGTGGTGTGCAACGGCCGCCACTACGGCGGACCGTTCGTCGCAGCGCCCAGGGCCAGTCTGGCCGAGCCCGCCTTCGAGGTCTGCCTGCTGCAAAAGGGCGGCTGGACGCATGTGCTGCGCTACGGCTTCGCCCTGGTCGCCGGCCGGCTGTCGGCGCTCCCCGACGTGCGTATCGAGACCGGCCGCACCGTGCGGATCGAGGGCCAGGCCGGATTGCCGGTACAGGGCGACGGCGACATCATCGCCACCCTGCCGGTCGAGATCAGCGTATGCGAACGGACCCTGGACCTGATCGTCCCCTGAACGGGCGCCGGTCAGGCACCGGCCACGGTCATCCCGTCGATCCGGATCGTCGGCGCGTCGATGCCGTGACGGAACACCAGATCGCTGGCCGCGACCATATGCCGGAACATGTCCTTCAGATTGCCGGCCACGGTCACTTCATGGACCGGAAAGACCAGTTCGCCGCCATCGATCCAGAATCCCGAGGCGCCCCGCGAATAATCGCCCGTCACGCCATTCACCCCCATGCCGAACAGTTCGGTGACATAGAAGCCGCGGGGGATGTCGGCGATCATCTCGGCCACCGTGACCGGGCCCGGGGCCAGCCACAGATTGGTCACCGACGGCGATGGCGGCGAACCGGTGCCGCGCGACGCATGGCCGGTCGAGCTGAGGGACAGCTGGCGGGCCGAGCGCAAGTCGAGGATCCAGGTGGTCAGCACCCCATCGTCGACGATGGCACGCCGCCGGTTGGCCAGCCCTTCGCCGTCGCATGGCTTCGAACGCAGGCCGCGCGGCCGATGCGGATCATCGATCACGTCGACCCCTTCCGGCAGGATCTGGGATCCCAGGCTGTCCTTCAGGAAGCTGGTGCCGCGGGCGATCGCGGCACCGTTGATGGCGCCCGCCAGATGGCTGAGCAGGCCGTTCGAGATGCGCGGATCGTACACCACCGGCACCCGCGCCGTCTTCATCTTGCGGGCCCCCAGCCGGCGCACGGCGCGGTGCCCGGCGCTGTGCCCGACCTCCTCCGGCGCCCGCAGGTCCGAGAAGTAGACGGCGGACGAATAATCGTAATCGCGTTCCATGCCCCCGGCCGCATCGCCGGCCAGTACGGCGGCGGCGATCTGCCCGCTGCTCACCTGGTAGCTGTGCACGAAGCCGTTGGAGGCCGCCATGGCCACCGACGACCGGCCCCAGCCGGCCTCCGCCCCCTCCGAATTGGTCACGCCCGGCACCGCGCGGGCGGCGTCTTCGGCCCGGTGCGCCCAGTCGACCAGCAAATCGGCGGCCGGCTCGGTCGGATCGCAAATGTCGAGGCTGGGCAGAGTCCCGGCCAGTTCCTGCGGCTCGGCCAGGCCGCAGAACGGGTCCTCGGGCACGGTGCGAGCCATTGCCACCGCCCGTTCCACCAACTCGTCGAGGGCCAGGGCACTGCGATCGGCCGAGGAAACGATGGCCTGGCGCTTGCCCAGGAAAACGCGGAGGCCGACATCGCCGGATTCGGCCCGCTCCACTTTCTCCGGCTTGCCCAGCCGATAGGCCACCGAGAGCGAGGCGGAATCGACCAGGACGGCATCGGCGGCGGTGGCCCCCGCCTTCTTGGCCTTGGCGATCAGGTCGGTCAGCAGGTTTAGCGCGTCATCGGCAGCCATGGTCTGGGCTCCTTCCCTGGGGAGGGTGTGCTGATGTCACATCGGCGCGGGCAGGGGCTGCACGCATCGGTCATTTCCAGATGGGCCGGCCGCTGCCGGGTAAGCCATAGCTGGCCCATTTGCGCGTCACCATGTCGACCACGGACGCCTCCATGGAGATTTTCCGGCCCCATTCGCGATGGGTTTCGGGCGGCATTTTATTGGTCGCGTCGAGCCCGAGCTTGCCGCCCAGCCCGGATTCCGGCGATGCGAAGTCCAGATAGTCGATCGGCGTGTTCTCAATCACCATGATATCGCGCGCCGGATCCATTCGGGTGGCGATCGCCCACATCACGTCCTTCCAGTTCCGCGCATCGATGTCGTCGTCCACCACGATTACAAACTTGGTGTAGATGAACTGGCGAAGAAAGGACCACACCCCCATCATGATGCGCCGCGCATGGCCGGGATAGGCCTTGCGGATCGACACCACGGCAATCCGGTAGGAACAACCCTCGGGGGGCAGCCAGAAATCGACGATTTCGGGAAACTGCTGGCACAGAAGAGGGATGAAAACCTCATTCAGCGCTTCGCCGAGGACCGACGGCTCGTCCGGCGGCCGCCCGGTGAAGGTGGACAGGTAGATCGGGTCGCGGCGCATGGTGATGGCCGAGATGGTGAAGACCGGAAAGCGCTCGACCGCATTGTAGTAGCCCGTATGGTCGCCGTAGGGGCCCTCGTCGCCCATCTCGGTATAGGAAACATGCCCTTCGAGGACGATCTCGGCCTGGGCCGGCACCTTCAACGGCACCGTCTTGCAGTCCACCAGCTCCACCTTGCGGCCACGCAGGAGTCCGGCGAACTGATATTCGGACAGGGTGTCGGGCACCGGGGTGACCGCCGCCAGGATGGTACCCGGATCGGCGCCGATCACCACCGCTGCCGGAAAGGCGTCGGTCTTCTCGCGGCCCCAGCGCTGATGGTGCTGGGCCCCGCCGCGATGCCGCAGCCAGCGCATCAAGGTGGTGTTGCGACCGGTCACCTGCATCCGGTAGATGCCGAGATTGAAGCCATCGCGCCGGTCGGCATCGGCCTGCGGACCTTCGGTGACCACCAGCGGCCAGGTGATCAATGGGGCCGGCTCCCCCGGCCAGCAGGACTGGATGGGCAGCGTCGACAGATCGACCTGGTCGCCGGTCAGCACCACCTCCTGGCAAGGCGCCGAGCTCACCGTCTTCGGCCGCATGGCCATCACCGTCTTCAACAGCGGCAGCATTTCCAGCGCCTCGCGCCAGCCGCCGGGAGGCTCGGGCTGCTTGAGGAAGGCCAGGGTCTCGCCGATTTCGCGCAGCTGATGGGGCTCGCGGTCCATCCCCCAGGCCACCCGTTCGACCGTGCCGAACAGGTTGACCAGCACCGGCATGGCATAGCGCGAACCATCGGCCGCAACCACATTGTCGAACAGGACGGCCGGACCGCCTTCGGCCAGCAAGCGGGTCTGAATCTCGGTCATCTCGAGTATCGGCGAAACCGGTTCCGAGACCCGGACGAGGCGGCCTTCGGCCTCGAGCCGAGCCATGAAGTCGCGCAGGGAGGAATAGGACATGTCCGTCGCTTGCTGGATGAGCTCTTTGTCCGAGTCTTCGCCGGCCCTCGGGCCCGGATCGAAGGCCCGGTCTTCCATTGGAAAGACAATGCGCGCCGTCGTCAAGTCTCGGTCGGCGTCGGGCAGGGCTCCGAACTCAGGTTAACGAGGTTTACGGCTTGCGCTGGGCGTGATTCTCTGAATCGCCCAGATTCGGAGAACCCTGATGCCCCTGACGGCGATGTTTCTTGGCGAGAAATCGCGCCTGCGTGCCCTGCTCGA
>CAIOJO010000499.1 GCA_903858635.1 uncultured Telmatospirillum sp.
AACCCTGCGAGCCGCCCTGCTGGCCCATCAGGCCAAGCATTCCATCAACCCCGATCTTGAACAGCACGCCAAGGCCGCGTAGCCTGTTCAGACCGTGACGCCTGCCGAGCGAATTTCAACACGGCTCGGGACAATCCCAACCACAGGTGGGTATAGCGACCTGGGATTACGTCCATCTTGATGCGGAGCGCCGGCACGAACAGGCTATGGATGACGTCCTGCGAGGTCATCACCAGTTTGACGGGTTGGCCGGTCGGGACGTGGAGCGTATTGATTTCGCGCTGTCCGCCCGGATGTTGGAACTTCCACATCCATTGTTTGCCGACAACGTCGATCTCCAGCGCGCCTTCGGGCGGTGTCGCCCAGTTCACATAGAGCCGTGCCGCCCAAAGATAGAAAATGAGAGTCAGCAGGAACGGTATGGTGGTCCAGGAAAGCTCGATGATCCGTTGGGTTCGGGGACGGACACGTTCCGTGCGGTCGGCCGAGCTGCCCTTGTGGTATTTGATGCCGAAGTAGACGATGGAGCCGATAATCGGCACCATGAAGAATAGGGAAAGAAGGCACATTCCGAAGAACAGCCAGTCGTATTCGGCTGCGTAGGAAGACAAAGCGGGCAGGCCGATGGGAGGCGCCGACACTAAAGGTTCCATCAGGTTCCCCGCCGCTCGCGGCGCGTCGCCAGCCATACAAATAGACCTAGGCCTCCCAGCGTGGCGGATCCAATGACCTCGAGCAGGCGCTGGACCACCCAACCATAGCGGCCATGGATCGGGTCGAAGCCGTAACACAGCAAGAGGACCTGGTCTTTGAATGTGCCGACTTTGCCCTTGCCGGCTTCGACCAGGCCAAGGCGCAGACTGCGCGGATCGAACTGTACTCCGGTCATCCACCGGGCCAGCCGGCCATCAGGCGTCACCAGTCCGACCGCAGCAATATGGGCAAATTGCTGATGCTCATCATCCCAGCCACTGCGCAGTCCCATGGCGCCACTGGCCCGGGTGATGGCGGCAGCAGAGCCGCTCAGAAAATGCACGGCGCTTTGGTCGATCGCCCAACGGCCGCTCAGCTTCGACAAGGTATTAGATGCTTCCGCCGGCCCTTCGCGGGGATCAATGCCCATCACCACCACCAGGTAGTCCCGCCCGGCCACCAATCCGGCACCGGCCAGTCCGCCGAACAGACCGTCGAGGGTCAGACCGCACAGATTGGGACAGTGATATTGGACAGCGGCAAAAACGAGCGGTGGCCCGCCGAAATAGTTGTCGAATCGAGCCTGCTTGCCGGTTTGGTCGACGAACGGGGCGTCGCCCGGCAAATGGGCGTCGGCAATTTTGTCTATGCCAGCTTCGGTTGTTGCATCGAACGCTGTCCCCGCGGCGGCCACCGTCGCCAAAAGAATGAGAACGAACGACAGGAGGCACCCGGCCCATCTCATTGTCGGCTCCCATTTTCCTGGGGATTTGGCCATCCTCGTCCGGCCAGGATTTGCATGGCCCGGTCCACCGGGATGTGCACGGTACCGGTGTTACGATCGACCCAACCCACACTGGCAAGTTGTTGGCGGTCGCGGGCCAGCAGTCTGGCAAGATCCGTTTCCGGCGAAGTCTGCAGCCGCGGCTCGGGTGGAACGATCCGTGAGAGTTCCACCGGCGACAGGGAAGGGTGTTTGATCAGAGAGAGCAACAATCCCCAGAGCAAATAGACGACGACCGCCAGCGAGAACGCCATGCCGACCAGGCCATAGGCCAGCAATCCAACTCGCCGCGGAGCAAGGTCGCGAAGCTCGAAGCCTTGCGAAACGCTCTCGTCCGTTTCGTCAGGCATGGCCCGTCTCCGCCGCAGTAGCCGTCAATTTGCGAAATCGGCGGCCGAACATTGCCAACCATAAACCGCCCAAGCCGACAGCCGCCGACAGCGCCGACAGACCTGAACGGGTGTCGCCACCGAAGGACGGCAGAACGAAGACGGCCATTTCCACCATGCCGCCGAGAACGAGGATCAAGGCGATGGCCGCCACCCCGGCGCGGCTCGCCCGCACCCGGCCTGGCATCAGGAAAAGTAGAGGGACAACGCCCTCGAGCAGGGAAGCGGCCCAGAACAGGGCGCCCCAGCCATGGTGTTCGCGCAACAGATACCAACGGATTTCGTCCGGTTGATTGCCGTTCCACACCACCAGATACTGGCAAAAGGAAAGATAAGCCCAGAGCGCAACGCCGGCGATGATATAGCCCGCGGCGATTTGCGGAGCAACCGGCCTGCCGGAAAACAGCGTTGCGGCGGCGGCGAACGACCAGCCGACCAGGGCCGCGTGGGAAAGGAACAGCATGCCATAGATCGAAGAATGGAAATGCGGTTGTAAGGAGATCATCCAGTCCAGAGCGGCCATCGAGCCCGTAACACCGACGATGATGACCCCGACGACCGCCAGCGGACGGCTGCCGCTCGCCGGAACCAGCCCCGCAATAACGGTCCACAGCAGGAAATAGCCGACGTTGCGCCCGATGAAGAATCCGGACTGCAACCACAGCTTCTGAAAGTTCCCCTCCGGCGGTACGGTAGCCCACGGGAAAAGAACGGCCAGACCAAGCAATACCGGGATAAAAGCCAGGCCGACCAGCCACACAGCCCAACTGGCGGCCCCTAGCGCCGGTCCATACCCTCCTTCCACCCCCTTTCCTACCAGCACTCGCATCAGCGTGACGATTAGGCAGCCGAGGGAAACGGCCGCCCAGGCCACCGCCGCGGCCAGCCAACCCTGCAATCCGGCATGCGGGTTTCCCGCCGCAGAAAGCGCAAACAGCGCCAACCCGGCCAGAGCCATGGTGGCGACGCCAACCTCGAAGCGGGAGTTCATGGCGACCCCCCAGCTTCAAGCCGTTGTTTGAGGTCGGCGGGAAGCTCGGCCAGGCGGGTGTTCTGGCTGAGCTGCAAGGCCCGAATATAGGCGACAATGGCCCAGCGATCGGACGGTTGGACACGCGCCGCGTAGGAATACATGGCGCCATAGCCGGAGGTAATGACATCAAGGAAATGACTGTCGGGCGCCTGGCGCAACCGATCCTGGTGAAAGCTCGGCGGGTGGGGAAAGCCCCGTTGAGGAATCATCCCTTGACCGTCGCCAACATGGCCATGGCAGGGCGAACAATAGATGTCGAAGCGCTCGTGCCCGCGTTCGAGCAAGGCTGACGTCATCGGTGGACGTTGGTTCGACTGTTGCTCGCGCAGGGAGTCGCCGCGCGCCACCGTGCCGGCTACCGGCGGCTGATCGGTCTGCCCGCGGGGCAAGGCAGAAGCCGCGCCGTCATCCTCCATCTTCTGCTGGTCGATCATATGGTAGTCATCGCAGCCAGCCAGTAGCAGGGGAACGAGCAGGCAGAGGACGCGTTCCCTCATGCTTCCACCTCTGCGACAGACTCGGGATGCAGCGCTTCAACAAAGCGGCGGCTTGCCTGGTCGGGAACATCCACCATGAGGAAGTAGCGATCGCCAGTGGCCAGTTCGAACCGGGGCACGGCGAAAAGCGGATGGTGCAGTTTCGGCAATCCGTTGAGGAACAGTAGGCCGAAAAACATGAACAAGGCCGCAAGGAATACGGCGAACTCGAAAGTCAGCACCGTGAACGAGGGCGGCGCCACCGTTGGTCGGCCGCCGATATTGAGGGGGTAATCCGTATTGGGGTACCACTGGAGGAGCCATCCCAGGAGCGCCCCCAAGGCCAATCCGGCAAATCCCAGCCAATTGATCCTCTGGTCCTTCAGCCCCAGGACCTCATCGAGGCCCTCGACGGGAAACGGCGTGAAGGCATCAAGAATGCGCAGGCCTTCGGCCCGGGTCCGGGTAGCTGCTTCCAGCAGCGCTCCAGGTTCTTTGAATTCGGCCAGCAGCGCCGTCATGTCTGCCTTCTTCCCTGGAGTTCGAACACCTTCTCCTTGATTTCAGAGATGGAAATGACCGGCAGGAAGCGGACGAACAGAAAGTAAGGAAAAAGGAACAGCCCGATGGTTCCGGCAAACACCGCCCAGTCCCAGAATGTCGGGATGTAATAATTCCAGGAGGAGGGCAGATAGTCATGATAGAGGGTGGTGACCACCAGCATGAAGCGTTCGAACCACATGCCGACGGCAACCGCCAACCCGACGACAAAAAGAACGACCAGGTTGTGCCGGGCCCAGCGGCTCCAGAAGATGTGCGGCACGACGCAATTTAGGAACTGGGTGATCCAGAAGCTCCAGGCATAGGCACCGCTCAAGCGGTCATCAACTCCCCGGATCTCGTAGCGGTCGCCCGAGTAGATCGCGTCGAAAATCTCCCACCAGTAGCAATAGGTCATGAGGATCGCCAGACCGAGGGTGACCCTTGCCAGGGCATCCAGATGAAACTCGGTCACCAGGTCCTCAAGATGCAGTGCCTGGCGGATGGCGATGGCCAGCATGGTCACCACGCCGAAGCCGGAAAAGGCTGCACCGACGACAAAGAACGGCGGAAACATGGTGCTGTGCCAGCCGGCTTGCTGACCGGCGGCGAACAGCATGCCCACTTCGCTATGCACCGAAAAGACCAGTGGCACGGCGATCGCCGCCAAGAAAAAATAGGCTTGGCGCCAGCGCCGCCAATGCACAGCCGAACCCCGCCAACCGAGGGCCAGCACTCCATAAGCGAGTCGCGCCGGACGCCCTTTGGCTCGATCGCGAACGGTCGCCAAATCAGGGAGCAGTCCGGTGTACCAGAACAGGATTGAGACGATGAGGTAAATAAGAATGGCGAATACGTCCCAGGTGAGCGGGCTGCGGAACTGCGGCCACACGCCCATTTCGCTGGGATAGGGGAACATCCAGTAGAACAGCCAGGGTCGGCCCAGATGAAGGATGGGGAAAACACCGGCGCAGACGATGGCGAACACCGCCATGGCCTCGGCAGACCGGTTTAGCGCATTTCGCCAATCCTGCTGTAACAGGAGCAATAGGCCGGAAATCAAAGTGCCGGCGTTGCCGATGCCAACCCACCAAACGTAATTCATGATGGCCATGCCCCAGAACACCGGGGAGTTGACGCCCCAAATGCCAACACCGGCGACGAACAGGACCGCCGCCGAAAGGAAGAACCCCATCAACAGCAGCAGACTGGCGCCGGCTCCGGCCAGCCAGCCTTTGCGCTGGGGAAAATCGAGTGGAATGGAGGCAATCTCGTCATCCACGTGGCTGAGCGGCTTGTCGACAGGCAGGACGGGAGGTGCCATCTACGCCTCCTCCGCCCCATTGCGCCGAATGCGTGCCAGATAGGTCGTCCGTGGCCAGGTGTTGAGCTTGTCGAGCAAGCCGTAGTTGCGTCGGTCGGCGCGCTTCTTCGCCACCTGACTGTCCGGATCGGTCAAATTGCCGAAGGCGATGGCGGCCGTCGGGCAGGCATTCTGGCAGGCGGTTCGCACGGCGCCGTCCGCAATGGTGCGCCCCTCGCGGTCGGCCTCGACGCGCGCCTTCTCCACACGCTGGACGCAATAGGTGCATTTCTCCATCACACCCCGCGACCGGACGGTAACCTCCGGATTGCGATGGGCCCGCTCCAAGGGCGGGGCATTGCGCGAGAAGAAGTAGAAATTGAAGCGCCGCACCTTGTAGGGGCAATAGGAGGCGCAGGTGCGGGTGCCGATGCAACGGTTGTAGACCATCTCGTTGATGCCATCCGGGCTGTGAACGGTGGCGTTGACCGGGCAGCCCAGTTCGCAGGGGGCGTTCTCGCAATGCATGCAAGGAACTGGCTCGAAATGGGTGAAGGGATGATCGCGGTCGCCTTCGTAATAGCGGTCCACGCGCAGCCAGTGCATTTCCCGCCCCACCGCCACCTGCGCCTTGCCGACCGTAGGGATGTTGTTTTCCGACTGGCAGGCGATGACGCAGGCGTTGCAGCCGATGCACAGATCGTTGTCGATCACCATCCCCCAGGCGTAACCGTCATAAAGATGGCGGGGATAGAGGCTCGGTCGGTTGGGATGGCCGACGACGGTCTCGGCGGCGTCCTCCACGCCTTCATTGGGGGCCACCACGCGCACCAGATCGGTGCCATCGATGGCATGGTGAAGTTGGGTTGAAACGAGGTGATGATCCCGGCCTACGCTGCTGATCTTGACGGCATAGGAGGGGCTTGGCTGCGCCGGAAGGATCGCATAGGCATCGTAACCGTGTCCGTCGGCCACCGTACCGCCGCGCTGGCGCCCGTAGCCCAGGGTAAGGGTCACCGTGTCCGCCGCCTGCCCCGGCAGGATCCAGGCAGGGCCACGCAAGGTTCGACCATCAACCTCCACTTCGATGATGCCGCCGCTGGCGATCTGCAGTCGCCGCCCCAGGTCCGGACTGATGGCGACCACATTGTCCCACACCACCTTGGTTGCCGGCTTCGGCAACTCCTGGAGCCATGAGCAATTGGCAAAACGACCATCCCAAATGGTGGGGTCGGGACGAAAGATCGCCTCAGTACCAGCCGGCGGAGCCGAAAAGGCCAGGGCTGCTATTGGCCGCGGCGTCACCGACACCTTGGCGAAGGCCGTGTTCGGCGCCAAACCCGCCTCGAGGGCCTGCCGCCAAGCCGGCTCGTCAAGCTTGCCCCGCCAGGTCTCGCGAACCGGCGTCAAGGGATCCCCGCCAATCCGGCCCAACAACGAATCGAGGATCTGGTGAATGGTCCGCCCTTGGCGCAAGGGCGCGATCAGCGGTTGCAGGATGGTCACGCTGCCGTCGATAGCGCGGCAGTCGCTCCAGCTTTCCAGAGGATGAGCCACCGGCAGATGCCATTGGCTCAAGGCGGAGGTCTCGTCATAAAGTCCCGCGGCATGGATGCTGAGCGGGACGCGGACCAATGCCTCTCCGAACGCCAGCGCGCCGGGCTTGGCGTAGACCGGATTGACGTCGATCATGAGCAGCGACCCCACCTGCCCGGCCTGCATGTCGGCCACCAGTTCGGCAAGAGCGGACTCGGGCTCTGCCACCACGGGGTCGGAATAAGTGACGGTGTGGCCAGGCTCGCCCCACCGATGGGCTAGCGACAGGCACAGCGCCTGGACATCCGCCTGCTGAGTTTCGCCGGCGCTGATCACGACCCGGCCTGGATTCGACTTTACGGCCTGTCCCACGGCCTCCACCCAAGCCGTTTCCGCCGAATTCAATGCCGGAGTCTGGCCGGCCAAGGCTGCCGCCAGAAGAGGAATTCGCGCCGAAGCGGTGGCCACGCGCCGATGAGCCATGGCTCCGGTCAGGCTCGGCGTGCTTTCGGCAACGAACAACAAAGGTAGGCCCTGAGAGCCTCGTCTTTGCTTGGACCAGGCCAGGCTGGCGGCGATCTGCTGGGGTCCCGGCCCCAAATAGTCGTCTTCAAGACTGACCACCACACTCGCCACGTCGAGCCGCGGCAATGCCAGCAGGGAACGCCCGAATGCTTGCCGGGTTGCGTCAAAGCGTGACCGGCCGATGGGCACGTAGCCATGCCATCGCATCTCCGGATAGAGTTTTTTAAGGGCGGCGATCTGGCGCAGCAAAGTCGGCGAGCTGTGGAGACCGGTCAACAGGCGAAGCCCTTTCCCGCCAACCAGTTTCAGGCGTTGAGTTTCCGCCAGCAAAGCGGCGTCGAACGTCCCCCAAGTGCTGACTCGCCCCCGGTAAGTGACGGTGTCCGAGCGATCGGGGTCGTAAAGCTGCTGCACCGTCGCCTGTGTGAAGGCGCTGATCGTACCCTGGCTCATGGGATGTTGCGGATTGCCGTCGAGTCGAGTCGGTCTCCCGGCATGGCATTCGGCGAGCACCGGCTGAGCGTAACCATCAAAGGGAACCGCCGTAGCGAAACACCGCGGCACACCGGGAACGTAACCCACTGGCTGGTTGACGTAGGGAACCGCCGGCGTTTCGGGTGCAGGCGCGCATCCCGACAGCGACGCCATCACCAGCGACGCCGCCATCGTCTTCAGCACGTCCCGTCGGGCCACACCATCCTCGAACGCCGCCGGAAATTCGACAGCCAGCCAGTCCTGCACCGCGCGATCGGTGACGAGTTCCTCAAGCCCCCGCCAGAAGCGCTTGCCTCCCTGCTGGGCCAATTGCTGGAGGCGATCCTTCGCTGGCAGGTCCACGGGCATCACCTGTGGCAGGTGTAACAGTCGGTGAGATTGCGCCCGGCAATCCCACGTTCGACCACACGCTGTTCGCCCAGGCTCAGCTGATTGGACGGCGGTTGCCACGTCATGTCGAACACCTCGGCCTGACTGGCCCGTAGATACGGAGCGGGATCCCGATGACAGCTGATGCAGAATTCCATGGTCAGGGCGTGTGCCGGGTAGAGAAGCGGCATCTTCTGGACCTCGCCATGGCAGGTCGAGCAGCCGACGCCCTTGGCGATGTGGATGGAGTGGTCGAAATAGACGTAATCCGGCAATTTAGCGACGCGGGACCAACGCAATGGCTGGGCATTGGCCAGGCTCTGGCGGACCGGCGCCAGCATCGCTGCGTCGGTGTATAGCTGGCTGTGGCAGGTCATGCAGGTATGTGTCGGCGGGAAGCCGGCATGGCGGCTTACCTCCACCGCAGCATGGCAGTAGCGGCAATCCAATCCCAGGCCGCCGACATGGTGCTCATGGCTGAACGGCACCGGCTGGTGGGGTCGGAAATTCATGTTGGTCCGATAGTTAGAGGTGACGAATCCGCTGAGCAAAACGGTGAGGACAACGACGACGGCGACCCCCGTCACGCCAAACCGCAGCCAGGTATCCGCACCGGGTGAAAAGATCTGCGCCATTGGCCAGGAACCTCCATCCATCCCGTAACTCGGGGCGAGGACCCGGCCGATCAATTCTGCTTGCGGATTTGTGCCAAGGTGGTGGGCGCCCGCTCAATCGGCAAGACACCGGCCCGGGCTCCTTTGGATCAACCGGTCAGGAAACATGGGCGTCGCATGAGATCGGCTCAATTGAAGCGCTTGGCTCGTTGCGCCGCCTGTGGCTCAACAGTCGCCAACTGCCCGAAATCTGGAGGTTGCAACGCTCGGTGGCGTTGAAATAGACCGCCGATGGTTTCAGGTGGAAGCGCAGCAGGTCCCACTCGGCCAATGTCCGCTGTCGAACGGGGAGCAGCCCCTCCTATCACCTGCATTCTTCGGCAAAGTTGGGCCAACTGCGGTCTCTACACAGTTACTTCCGGCCCGAGCCTATTCCCAATGCCGGACCGCCGTAGGGTCCTCCTTCCACCCGACCATGGGTGACATGGACCCCTCCGGGCACGACCACCGAAAATACCGATCCCTTCCCGAGGATAGTTAGCGAGAGCATTCCCTAATCCTCCGGCTACCGAATCCTCTCGCCCCGACCAAGTTTTCTGCCGTTATCCTGCGGCATTCCCGTAACACGCCAAGCCGCCTCAACTAGCGGGAGTGCGTTCGCAAGACCGGCTGTAGCTTCGTCGATTTGCGCTACGATCGCCGGAGGGGCCTGTGCGGTACCTATAGCTTGCTCGAGGCTGGCACGTAAGGCCGCAGGCATTGCGACCATCGCGGCCAGATAGTCGTCCAATGTCGACCGTTCCAAGAAAGGGGGAGAAAAAGATGGCACAAATGCCAAGATGCCGCCGCCCATAAAGGGAAATGCACCACCAGCAACTTCTTTGGTTCGGCATACCTGAAACAGCGGAATCATCTCGGGCTTGGGTGAAATTCCCGGAAGAGCGGAGCGCCTCAGACAATTTGCGAAGGGCATTAGCAAATTCTGCAATGGACCAGCGGCCTCAATGCTATCGCCGCGATTCGGTCGCGGTTTAATAATATCTTCAAAAACGGTAAGGCCGATAGGCAGAGGGTGCGGATACATCACGATGTCCTCGACATCGCGTGTGCGAAGCACAATGATGAGGCTGCCGTTATGATCGTCAATAAATGAGATAAACTGCTCGCGCTGCCGCGCAATCTTGGCCTCCCAGGCATCCAATTCACGAGTATTCAAGACATTCGCTGCCGGCCCAACAATTAGATGTGGGTCAACTATTGCGACATCGTACTCGCTCGTGGTCCAGCGATCAAAGAGGGCGCCATTGAGCCACCCGATTTGTCGTAGAGGCGGAAACCCAAGGGTCAAGACGCGCTGCTGGTCCGACGATCTCGGCATGCCTTCACTCACTTGCAGGCGCGACGCTTTGGTTGCCCGTCACGGCTTCCCCACCAGGGCGAGGATCCTGGTCCTCACCGCGGAAAGGACATCCGAACTCACCTGTCCTTTGAAACTGGCCTTGCGCTGTACCCAGTCCAAGCTCTTGACCTGATCGGCCAGGACTACGGAGGGCGGGTCGCCGGCGATCGGCACCTCGAAGGGATATCCCTTGATCTGATGGGTCAGCGGACAGCAGAGCAAGAGATCGGTCTTGGTGTTATAGGCTGCCGGCGACAGCACGAGTGCCGGTCGATGTCCTGCTTGTTCATGGCCAAGCTGCGGGTCGAAATGCAACCAAACGATATGACCGACGTCGGGAATATATCGAGCGCCCATCGTCAGAGCATTTCCTTGCCGACCGGCGGGCCGAAGCCGATTTCCTCGTGCCGATTTTCGGGTGTGATCGATGCAATCAATTCGGCAAGGTCGAGTTCCTTCGCGCGAACCGGTTCAATCACGATTCTGCCGCCTTCTTCCCGCACGTCGACTACGTCGTCGAGCTTCAAGTGGGCGGCTTCCATGATCGCTGCCGGAATGCGGACCGACGCACTATTGCCCCATTTCTTTACGTTGATTCGCATTTCCACCCTCACTGGTCTTTCAGTAGCTTGGGCCGCCACGCTGCTGCGTCAATTGGCGCGTGTTTGTCGGTCAATGGGGCCTCCGGTATCATCACTGTCGATACGGTAACTCGGAGCGCGACGCGTGTCAACATAGTCGATACATGTTGCCGTAATAAGAAACTCGGCGCAGCTTCCGGATCCACTCAGGCAGACTCCACCATTAAGCGTATACGAATGCCGGCCGGTGCTCGACCTTTGCCGCCTCTCCGATGACCGGAGGTGGCATATGCTGTCAGCAAGGGGAGCAATGGGCTCGATCCGGCGGGAGTCATGGCCATTCCACGGGGCTCGGGCAAGTCCGACCTGCGATGGTGCTGTGGCGCGGCCTCCGCCAGGCGAATATTTGATGGGGACTGGCAGTTGGGGTACCCGACACGCTGGATGGAAATATGAATTCGCCGCGTGATCGTGAGGAGGAAGCTGAATTTCACCAAATCCTTGAGGCGCTTCCTCGCTTCACCGAGAAGCATCTCTTGTTTGAGGCGGTGAAGACGGCACTGCGCCTCCTGCTGCGCCGGCCGGAGGATCAGGCGCTGTTGGTGCCGCTGGTCAACGAACTGGGGCGCCAAATCGAAGAAATCCATCCGGAGTCCTACGACCAGCAGGTTGCACAAGTGCGGCGAGCAGCCATCGCCTGTGTGCGAATCTTGAAAAAGGCGAAACGGCAACGGGCGCCGCGTGCAGCGGCGCCGATCCCCGATAAGAGCGGCCAGTGGGGATGGGGGGCCGCCGTTGCGCTGGCCGGGAGCGCTGTGGTCGGCCTGTTTCTCCTGTCGATCGGATTGCTGTCACTCCCTATCGGCTCCGGGCCGCCTCTGACCGGACTTTCCCTTGCCTCGAAGATGGAGGAAGCCGCGCGCAGCGGGGCGCCGGTCACCGTCGGCGGACACAAAATCAAGGTCAGGGTCGCCGGCGACTCCCTGACGGTGTCGACCGACGGCCTTGGGCCCGAGGTGTGCGTCGAGGCCGCAACAAAATTGGCCCAGAAGGGTCAAGTGAGTATCAATGGCTCTACCATGTGGGACAGTGCAGCGAAGAAAGTAGAGACAAGATGCCATCAGTATCCTGAGGAATGGTCTTTATCGTACAGCATAATATTAAGGCAATAGCATGTGGTTGACGTCGTATTGTCGTCGCAGCCGAGAGTTTGTGTCGCGACATTAGAGCGAAGGCGGCTGCTCCCGCTACCGTGCCCGGCGTCGGCCAAACCCAAGGTCGCATGGGCGCCAGTCCTGTTATGCAAATTGGATAAAAACTATAATTAAAAAAAAGAAAGACAGAATTGCTCAGGCGGCGTCGCCGTATCGCGCTACAACCTTTGGCACTATACGAATGGCAGTCGACGCTATACATCTAGAGTCACTGCCCCTTAACGGGCGGTTCTATGCTGCCATTCCAGTCCAGTAATTCATTTCCAAGACATTTGATAATCGGACGAAGGATACCCGCTCTATGTCGCTGCGCAGACGATTCATGGTCATTGCCGCCATTGGAACTCTTGTGCTGTCGGCCGGCGCGATTGTCGCCTTCGGTGTGAGCCAGCAGATGGACATCGAAACCAAGGCCAAGCGGTTCTCCGAGAATGAACTCATGTCGATGCGCTCCCTGGTCAACAGCGCCATGGAGCGGCGGGCCCAGGCGAGTTCTGCGGCGCTGTCGTTCGACGACGATCTATCCGGTGGCAAGAAGGAAGAATCGCCGGGAACGGTGGCCTATGACGTGTTCAACAAATGGTTCGAAAGTCGCAATCTCGACTACCCGGGCAAGCTGTGGACCGCTTGGGGACCGAAGACGACCAAGTACATGGCCGCCAGCGACCCGAAAACGACGCTGAAGCGGCCGCAGGATGAGGTCGACGAAGAAGTCGTGCGGACGGGGGCTCCGGTCGGACGCCTTGTCGGTGGATTCTACCGATACAGCATCCCCATCGTCTACGGAGTGACCCCGGGCACCGAACAGAACGCCTGCGTCGGCTGCCATGCCAAGATGATTGGCGAGGACAAGGGCGGGGTCATTTCGGTGTTCTCGTCCAGCCTCGACCTGACCAAGGAATATGCCGAAGCGCAGCAGAATATCATCCTGATGATCGGGGGAGGATTGATCGCTTCGGTGGTCGTCATGCTGCTGACCCGCCTGCTGTTCAATCATGTCATCAACACCCCCTTGACCCGGATGACCGGCGCCATGGCGACGATGGCCGCGGGCGATTTGTCGGTGGAAATTCCCTTCACCCACCGGCCCGACGAGATGGGGGCGATGGCCGATGCGGTGCAAATTTTCCGGGATGCCATGCAGGAGACGGAACGGCTCCGCACCGCTCAGGAACAGGAGCGCGAGCGCGCCGCCAGCGAGCGTGCGCAGGCGGTGATCGAACTCTCGAACATCTTCGAAAAGACGGTGAACGCCAAGGTCGCCGCCGTCGAGCAGGCGACCAAAGGAATCGGTACCACCGCCCAGACCATGGCCACCCGCTCGCAACACAGCGGCGGCCATTCGCTGGAACTCGGCGATGCGACGCGAAATACCATTGAACGGGCGGCGGCGGCGACCGAGGCGACGCGCGAACTGTTTCAGGCGGTCAATGAGATCGCGCAGCAGGTGGCCCATTCCGGCGACATTTCCCGCCAGGCGGTGAGTGAGGTCAACGCCACCGCCCAGCAAATGGCTGGATTGGCCGAGGCGGTCAAAACCATCGGCGAGGTGGTCAATTTGATCAACGACATCGCCGCCCAGACCAACCTGCTGGCCCTGAACGCCACCATCGAGGCGGCCCGCGCCGGTGAAGCCGGCAAGGGCTTTGCCGTGGTGGCCGGCGAGGTCAAGAACCTGGCCACCCAGACTGGGAAGGCCACCGAAGATATCGGCCGGCAGATCACCGCCGTGCAGGAGTCGGCTCGCGGCATGGCGACAACCATCGAGGCCGTGGTCGGGACCATCCGCTCGCTCGATAATGCCTCATCGGCGATTTCCGGGGCGGTCCAGCAACAGGAAGCGGCCACCCGTGCAATCGCCGGCAATATCAACGAAGTGGCGGCTCAGGCCGCGGTGGTTTCGAAGAGCGTGACCGAGCTCGCCAAATCATCAACCATGGCCAGCGCCGGCACCATGCGGGTGATCTGGAGCGCCGGCAGTCTGGCCGAGGTGGTGCAGGAACTCAACGGCGAGGCGGCGAAATTCATCGAGCGGGTTCGGCAATGAAAGCGAGATCACTCCGGCGGATGAATTGAACATGTTACCGCCGCGGTTGCGCATGCTGGCTGTTGTGGACGAGACCAGTGATGCCGAGCAGATCCTCAACACCCTAAAGGGCTGCCGCACGCCGAGCTTCATCCTCATTCACGAGGGAACGCTCGCCGATGCCATCCTGCGGATTGGCATCAGCGCCGCTTTCGATGTCGTCCTCCTCGACCTCGACCTGCCGGATTCGCGGGGCCTTGAATCCTTGTCCCGACTACAGGCTGCGGCGCCCACCCTGCCCATCGTCATCTTGACCAGCCGCGAAGAGCGGGGCCTGGGCGAGCCGGCGCTGGCGGCCGGGGCCGAGGATTACCTGGTCAAAGGCGACACCTCCGAAACCATGGTGCTGCGCTCGGTCCGCTCTGCGATCATCCGCAACAATGCCCATCGCCAAGGTAAGATCTCCGCAGACGACTTGGCACACAGTCTGGTCGCCGAGAACGAGCAGCTGGAAGAAGAACGGTCGCTGGCCCGAACCATGCAGTTCGACCTTCTTCCCCCCCGTAAGCGGCTCGAAGGATTTGTGCAAACCCATGGGCTTGCGGTCGACGGGTTTTTTGAGCCTTCCATCGAAATCGGCGGCGATCTGTGGGGCTGTGCCGAAAGCGAAGATGGCCGTGCGGTGTTCTACATGTTCGACTTCTCCGGGCATGGGGTCGGTGCCGCCTTGAACGTCTTTCGCCTCCATGCGCTGCTCAGCGAACTGGAGGGGCGGATCGACGATCCGGCCGCCGCCTTGGGGAGGCTCAACCGGACGCTGTGCAAGCTCCTGCCGCGTGGGCAATATGCCACCATCTTTCTTGGCATCGTCGATCCGGCGGCGGGCACGCTGACCTGGGCGGCGGGAGGCGCCCCGCGTCCGCTGCTGTTCGACCGCGACGGTGGCACACAATGGCTCGACACCCGGGGCAAGCCGCTGGGGCTGGCCGCCACCGCGCAGTATGTCAACCGGGTGGTGCCATTCCCGCTGCACAGCAGCTTGTTCCTCTACAGCGATGTGATGATCGAATCGCTGAACGGCGACAACGAAGCCGTCGGCGAGGATGGGCTGCTCGGCATGGTTCAGGCCTTCCACAGCGCTCCCGGTCTTGACATTCCTGGTCTGGTGGGCCGCTTCACCGACACCGTCGGGTCGCCCATGGACGACGACATGACCGCGGTTTGTATCACCCGGCTCACCGAAGTGCGCTCTCCCGACGCCACCGTTGAAACCGGCGTCGTCGCTGTCGCGCCGTTCCTGCTGGCGTCGCGACCAGCCGAGGCACTCGCCACCGGCCTGGCACCGCCCTACAATGGCTTTCTGCAAATCTCCGCGGCGGGTCTCGGCGATGTCGGCAAGACCAGCCTGGAGGCGACCGAGCAAGATGGGCTCTGCATTTCGCTCACTGCAGGCAGCGCCTGGTCGGCCGGCGTAGCCAGCCTGCTCTTCGCAGCGATCAGCCAGAGATACCCCGGCGACCGTGATTGGCCAGCCATCGACATCATCCTCGGCGAGGTTATCGGCAACGCCATCGTGCACGGCTGTCTCGGCATCCAGAGCAGCTTGCGGGATACCAAACCGGGGCTCGACCGCTATAATGAAGCCGTGCGCCAAGGGCTGGACGACCCCGCCCGTGCCGACAAGCGGATCGAGGTCACCGTCATTCCGACCGCCGACGATCAGCTGGAAATCACCGTCTCCGACCGCGGCGCCGGCTTCGATTTCGATCGTCAGGTCGAGAATGCCGTGTCGCCATCCGCCAAACACGGTCGGGGTTTGGCTCTGATCCGCAAGCTGGCACGATCGGTCACCAGCAGGGACGGCGGCCGGACCGTCATAATTAAAATTTAACGAGGCCTGCAAGATGAACTATCAGGTTGTTGAAGATGCTTTGGGGGTCTGTTTCCGTATATCCGGCGACCTCGACTTCTCGGCACACGCGGACTTCAAGAAGATCATCGACCAGCTGGCAAACCTGAAAGGCAAGCAGGTGACCTTCGACCTCGCCGGTGTCGGCCGGATCGACTCGGTCGGTCTCGGCTTGTTGTACATTGCCAAGGAGGAGGTTGGTGCCGGGGTCAAGATCCGACTGAAGTCGCCGCAAAAAGCCGTGGTAAGGATGCTGGAACTGACCGAAGCCCAGGGCGATTTCGATATCCAACCTTAGGGGCTCGCCAGGTTTGGATCCGTGCGGTTTCGCCTAGTTCCCTGCGTCCAGGAGCATCTCGCGGAACAGGCCCAGCATCTTCTGGTCGAGCTTGGCGGCCATGTCCACGGTCATGACCCGCAAGGCCTGTTCGGCATCCAGCGGCGGCCGATAGGTCCGCTTTTCGCTTAGCTCGCAGAAAACGTCGACAATCGAGGCCATTCGCGCCAGTTCGTTGAGCGCGCCGCCTTTCAGCCCCAATGGATAACCACTGCCGTCGAGCCTCTCGTGGTGCTCGGCGGCTATTGCCAGCAGTTTCTTGGGGATGTCGGGACATCGTTCGAGATATTGAAGCGTCAGCGGCACATGGCTCTGCATCACCTTGTGTTCTTCTGCTGTGAAGCTTGCCGGCGGCTTGTCCAGCACCTCCGGCGGGATCGACAGCTTGCCGACGTCGTGCAGCAAACCGCCGGTGGCCAGAAGCGACAGGTCCGGCTCCTTGAGCCCAATGGTATAGCCGAACAGCAGCAACAAGGTGGCGGTTCCCACGCTGTGGGCATAGGAATAGTTGTCGTGATCGCGCACCCCTTTCAGGATGTCCTTGTATTCGCGCATGCCGACCGCCTCGACCAAGGGCCCGCAGGCGGTCAAAACCGTGGCATAGGCGATCGGTTCCCCCTTCTCCATGACGTCGCTGATACGGGTGAAGACGTCCAGGGTGCTGACCAGCGCATTGCGCGGCAGCGACGGCAGTGTTTCCCATTTGCGCTCGACGGACTTGCTGATCTGCCGCGAAATGACCCGGATCAGGGAACTGCGGCGATACGGCTTCGCCAAGTAGGCATCGGCACCGCATTCGCGGGCAGCGGACTGGACGCTGCCTTCATCGGCATTGTCCGTGAAAATGACCGGGACCTCGGCGAAAGACCTCTGCCGGCGCAGCATCTTGATGAATTGGTAGGCATCCAGCCGCAGCGCCGACCGGTCGACCAACATGGCGCGCGGTGGCGCCTCCCGCAGCGGGGCGATCGCCGCGTCGGCATTGTCGAAGGTAATCGTCCGGTAGATCGGCGTCAGCGCCTGCGCGACCTGACGGCGATGGCTGGCGCTGGCGTCGATCACCGCGACCAACACCTTCCCGGATGCGGCCGTTTCCTCGGCTGACAGGTGCTGCTGCAGCATCAATATTCACACAACCAATTGGCTCATAATGTTCAGCATAGGATACATCATCGGTCGGTGTGGGTTCCAGAGGTCGACTGCCGGTCCCCATTCGTATACCGCCGATTGGTTATGCAACGGCGTTTGGGCCCCATCTATCGAATTCGCTGCCTGCCGCGTTGCGAAGATTGTGATTAACTTGGCGCGGGCCGTATATCTCAATGTCGCCCTGACCCTGGGGGCGAGGCGGATTTTCCCACTCTTGGCAAGGCCGAGACGATAAGCCGGCCCCGAGCTTACGTTGAAGATTCGCCACAGCTATGGTACCCCATTGCGACTTGAATCCTCTCGCGCCAAATCGATTATCGGGCGCGGCCGAACGTTCATTCCCCGCCGGATACCCGAATGCTGCCGATTGATCATCTGCGACCGGGGGTCGCGCCAGACCGTTCCCGCGGCAGCGGCCGATGAACCGCAAGCAGCGGCGCGCCGGTTCGAAGAGGGGCGGCGGGGCGCCCGGTGCGCCGCCGCCCGTCGCCAATGGTGTGGTCGAGCTGTTCGCGGCGGGGATGCGCTTTCATCAGGCCGGACGACTGGACCAGGCCGAGGCCTGCTATCGCCAGGTCCTTGCCGTCGATCGCCGGCATGCCGACAGCCTGCATCTGCTGGGTGTCATCGCCGATCAATGCGGCCGGCCGGACGCCGCCATCGACCTGATCGGCCGGGCCATTGCGGCGAACCGCCGGTTCCCCGATTTCCACAACAGTCTCGGCATCGCCCTGCAGGCGGCCGGGCGGCCCGCCGAAGCGATCCGCGCCTTCGGCCAGGCGGTGCGGCTGAAGGCCGACTACCTGGAGGCCTTGGTCAATCTGGCCAACGCCCTCCGGGGACAGGGCGCGTTGGCAGCCGCGGCCGGTCGGTTCGGGCAAGTGCTGGCGCTGCGCCCCGATTTCGCCGAGATGCACTACAATTTGGGCAACACCGAGCGCGACCGGGGCAGGTCTGCGGCGGCGGCCCGCTGCTACGGCCGTGCCGCGGCGCTGCGGCCGGATTACGCCGAGGCCTACACCAATCTGGGCAATGTCCTGCGTGCCGCGGGCGATCTCGAGGCGGCGGTGGCGATCTACCAGCAGGGGCTGTCGCAGCGGGGCGATTTTCCCCAACTCTTCACCAATCTGGGCGTCGCCTTGTTCGAACTGGGGCGCCCGGCCGAGGCCGAGGCGCGCTTCCGCCAAGCGCTGGACCTGGCGCCGGATCTGGCCGAGGCGCATGGCAATCTCGGCAATGTCCTGCAGGGCGGCGGCAACTCCGGTGCGGCGATCGCCGCCTACCGGCGGGCCTTGGCGCTGAAACCCGATCTGGCCGATGCCTGGAACGGCCTGGCCGGCACCTGGGAGAGTCAGGCCGATTGGCAAGCCGCGACGGTGGCCTGCCGCCGCGCCCTGCTGATCCGTCCCGACCATGTCGAGGCGCTGTACAATCTGGGCAATATCCGGCGCGGACAGGGCAAGCTCGGTCCGGCGGCGGTCTCTTACCGGCATGCCCTGGCCCTCGCCCCGGCCCGGGGGGACGCCTGGACCAATCTCGGCAATAGCCTGGTGGACCAAGGCGCCTTGGCTGCCGGCGCGGTCGCCCTGGAACGGGCGGTGGCCGCCTGGCCGGATTATCCCTTGGCCCATAGTGCCCTGTTGATGGCGCTGCATTACGCCAGCGACACCGACAATGCCCTGCTGCTGCACAAGGCCCGGCGTTTCGCCCGGCGCTTCGAGCCTTCCCGGGCGCCGCATTTGTTCGGCAACCGGACCGATGTCGCCCGGCGGCTGAAGATCGGCTATGTCTCGGCGGATCTGCGCGACCATCCGGTTGGCACCTTCCTGGCCCGCGTCTTGCCGGCCCATGATGCCGCCGCCGTCGAATTGTTCTGTTATGCCAACGGCGAGGCGGACGACCCGGTCGCCGCCCTGCTGCGGAAGGCGGCCGACCACTGGCGGCCGATCGCCCAATTGACCGATGACCAGGCGGCCGAATTGGTGCGTGAGGACGGCATCGACATCCTGGTCGACCTGTCCGGCCACAGTTCGGGGCACCGGCTGGGCTTGTTCGCCCTGCGGGCGGCCCCGGTCCAGGTCACCTGGCTGGGCTATTTCGGCACCACCGGCTTGGATTCGATCGACTATGTGCTGGCCGACCGCGTCGTCGTTCCCGAGGGCGAGGAGCCGTTCTTCAGCGAGGCGGTGTGGCGTCTGCCCGGTTGCTATCTGTGCTACGCCCCGCGTGCCGAGACCATCCCGGTGGGCCCGCCGCCGGCCCTGGCCAATGGCTGCATCACCTTCGGCTGCTTCAACCGCCGGCCGAAGCTGGCCGACGCGACGATCGCCCTGTGGGCGGAGCTGCTGTCGCGGCTGCCGGACTCGCGGCTGTTGCTGAAGACCATGAGCCTGGCCGACGACGGCGTGCGGCAAGGCTTGGTCGAGGCCTTTCGGCGGCGTGGCATCGCCACCGAGCGGCTGATCCTGGAGCCGCATGCGCCGGTGGCCGAAGCGCTGGCCGCCTATGGCCGGGTCGACATTGCGCTGGACAGCTTTCCCTTCGGTGGCGGCACCACCACCGCCGACACCCTGTGGATGGGCGTGCCGCTGGTCAGCTTGGCCGGCAGCCGGTGGAGCGGGCGGATGAGCCAGAGCATTCTCGCCGGGCTCGGTCTGCAGGACTGGGTGGCGGCAACACCCGCCGCCTATGTCGATCTGGCCGCCGGTCTGGCCGCCGATCTGCCGCGCCTGGCCGAATTGCGGGCGAGCCTGCGGCCGCGTCTGGAAGGCTCGGCTTTTTGCGATGGGGCTGCCTTCGCCCGCAAGCTGGAGGCGGCTTATCGCGGCATGTGGGAAAAATGGTGTGGGGATACGGCCTGATGACAGCCGATTCCGCATCACTTGCGTTGAAGCTTTGACCTCGGTGTGCTAACCCATTGGCGTCGCACCGACGGTGGTCGTGGCGGCAGAGATTTGGAGGGAGTTCCGGCATGCAGCAGGTCCGCATCTATCGTCCGGCGAAGAACGCGATGCAATCAGGGCGCGCCAACAGCCGCCAATGGCTGGTCGAGTTCGAACCTGGCGATCGCAAGCAACCCGACCCGCTGATGGGCTGGAATGGCTCACGCGATACCCGCTCGCAGCTCCGACTGCGCTTCGACAGCAAAGACGAGGCGGTCGCTTTCGCCAAGCGCGAAGGCTATGGCTACTCGGTCGTCGAGGAAAAGCCGGCGAAGACGCCGAAGCCGAAGAGCTACGCCGACAATTTCCGTTACGACTGGGTCGCCTGAGCGCACCCTTGGTGCCGCGAACCCATCGCTGCCACGCGGGGCCCTTAGCTCAGCCGGATAGAGCAACCGCCTTCTAAGCGGTAGGTCGTGGGTTCGAATCCCGCAGGGCCCGCCAATGTTTTCAATCTGTTGGCGGCGACCGAAGCGGCGTTCACTGGCCGGGGGAGCGGACGATCGTCTTGATGGGGCCGCGCGAATTGCCCGACATCTGGGCGATCTTGCGGTCCTGCGCTTCAATCAGTGCCTTGGCCGGCGCATCACCTTCCAGCCCAAGCAGCTCGGCACTGGCGATCTTGCGATTGGAGCTGAGGGTGCCGTCCTGGTAGACGACATCGAAGAATACGAAGGTGTTGTCGGTCGGTTTCTTGCGGGCCATGGCCGCATCTCCTCTGTCTGTGAAGGGGGTGATAAAGCCTGCGGCGATTCGCGGCAAGGATATTTGCCGACGCAAAGGGCAGGGTGGCCCGGCCCTGGCCTACGCCGTTGTGTCGGCGTCCTTTTCGGCTGTCCCTTCGGCGGCGGCCCGACGTTCGGCCACCTCTTCCTGCTGGCGACGCAGCTTTTCGGCCTTCTTGGCCTCCTTGACGCGATTGCGGTCGGCGCGCTGCTGGTTGTAGTTGGGCCTGAAGCTCATGGGTTCCCCGATCCTTGGGTTTTCGGCTGCAGCGGCTGCACCGTCAGCTTGCGGAGGAGCGGAGCGCGGCCCATCACATAGACCATCCGGCGGTGCTCGCTGCACCAGGGTTGGCCAAATTTGGTGGGGGTTTGGCACCAAGTGGCCGTGCCAGACTTCACGTCGCCGTCAATCCAACGGCAACAGTTATCGCGTGGAATTTCCACTTATTTTTTCCTTTTCTAGAATCGCCGAATTTATAGCTGATATAGGTCGGAAATGCCACGGCGCGATGATTGGATGAATATTAATCTGTCGCGGTCGTGGATGGTGTCGCATCGCCAATCCTATTTGGATGGATTTGGCTTGCTCGGCCGCGCCAACCGCGCGGAAGCCGTTGCCCGGTGGCTGCGGGTCAGCCCATCAGAATGCCGGCGGCGGCGTGGCAGTCGGTCGACCTCCGCGTGATGGAAGACGCCGGGAAGGAACCGGCGTTCCCTGCCTCACCCGTCTGCGACAGGGGCCGGCCCAAGGGTGATCAGGCGACCGCGGCGACGCGAAGGTTTGCGACAGTCGCCCGGGCCTCGTCCACGATAATGGCCTGGAGGGCGAGCAGCAGCTGCGGTTGGTAGCGCTCATGCAAGGCGGTCAACGGCAGCCGCAGCTCGCCGCTGCTCAGGCCGAGCTTGGCCAGGGCCCATTTGACCGGCACCGGATTGCTCTCGAGGAACAGGGCGGTGTTCAGTGGGGCAAGGCTTTCATTGATCCGCGTAAAGCGGGCGCGGTCGTGGGCGGCCCAGGCGTCATGCATCGACCGGCACAAGGCGGGAGCGATATTGGCCACCACCGAGATGCAGCCCTGGCTGCCCAGCGCCAGATGGTCGGCCAGCAGGCCGTCGTCGCCGCACAGGCGCAGGAACTCCGGGGCGACCGAATAACGCAGCCGGGCGGCCCGGGCCAGATCGCCCGAGGCGTCCTTGAGGCCGACGATGTTGGGCAGTTGCGACAGCCGGACGATGGTATCGAGCTCGAGAACGGTGCCGGTGCGCTTCGGAACGTCGTAGAGCAGCACCGGCAGGGTCGTGCCGGCCTGGACCGCCTCGAAATGCCGGAACAGCCCTTCCTGCGACGGCCGGTTGTAATAGGGGACGATGCATAGCACGGCATTTGCCCCCAGCCTTTCCGCTTCCTTCACCATTGCGATGGTGGTGGTGGTGCAATTTGAGCCGGCCCCGGCGATCACCGGGACCCGGCCCTTTGCCGTGCGCACCGCCAGCTCGATCAGGCGGCTTTGCTCGGCATGGGTCAGCGTCGGCGCCTCGCCGGTGGTGCCGCAGGGCAAGAGAGCGCTGCTGCCGCCCTGGATCTGCCGCTCGCAGAGCCGGGTGAATGCCGCCTCGTCGATGCTGCCGTCCTTGAAGGGGGTGACCAGCGCGACCATTGAACCGTGCAGGCCATCGATAGGATTGGTCATCACCTTAGGCCTCCTCAAATGACGCGTCGCAGCCAGGCCGGCCGTGCCGCAACCACCACCGTCCGTCCGGCCACCTTGTGGATGGCCTGATCGACCAAGCCCTTGGCCCGCAATTGCTCGGTGACCGTCAGCAGGGCGGCCTTGGCGCAGTCCCGCGTCAAGTCGATGGCGACGACGCGGGGGGAATCGAGGCTATCGATGGCGGCTGCGGTTTCGGCGTCGATCGCCGCGACGTCGGTGAGCCACACGACATCCGCCGGTTCTCCAGCGCGGCAGAGCTTGTGCGATCGGATGGCGGTGGCCGTCCTGCAGCCGGTTCGGGCAAGGACGAGCAGATGATCGACGGCGGCGCGGCCGATCACCATGACGCGGTCGTCGGGCTGGATATTGGAGGCGGCGATCAGCGCCTGCGTGCGATGGGGCGAGGCGAGATGGGAGATCGAGGCAACGTCTTGCTTCAAGGCGATCGACATGGAATCTGTCCAGTCTGTTGACGATGCCGAAAGCCTACCGGTTAGGCCGATTGTCCTTCCACGCGAGTTTCCGTAAAGGATGCATCAACAGGGCTTACAGGATCCGAACCACCATCCGTATCGAGGCCTTATCGCATCTCGGCCTAGCCTCCGTCACCGAAACGACGACAAGGACGGATTCGATGCACGCCTTTCTGCCCGTCCTCGCCTTTCTGTTGGCTTGCGGACCGCTGCCTGGTGCTGCGGCCTGGGCTGGGGACTCTCCATCCCGCCAGACCGGTATCGCCTCGTGGTACGGCTATCAGCACAACGGCCGGCGGACCGCCAGCGGCGAGATGCATAATTCGCGTCTGGCCACCGCGGCCCATCGTTCGCTGCCGTTCGGGTCGGTGGTCAAGGTGACCAATCTCGACAGCGGCGCCACGGTGGTGGTCCGCGTCAACGACCGTGGCCCTTACGTCAAGGGACGCATCATCGACCTGTCCGAGCGGGCGGCCCGCGAGCTCGGCATTTTCGCCGCCGGCCTCGCCCGCGTCTCGATCGAACCCATCACCAACAGTGAGCAGACATGCGCCGCCACCACGCCCTGACAACGCCGACCGCCCTTTTCACCGGTGCCGGAGACGAGCCCGCTCTTGCCGATCTGCTGGCCGATCCCATCCTGCATCTGCTGCTGCGCTGCGACCGGCTGTCCGAGGGCGACCTGCAGGTGGCGATCGACCGTGGCCGTGCGGCACTGCGGCGCCGCCGCAAGGGCGGGGTCGTCAGAGGCTGACCAAGGCACGGCGTCTCATCCTAGCCCGGCCCCAGGTTGCCGCCGTCTTTACGGCGTCTTTACCGAGTCCCGCATGGAAGCTTGACGGACGTCGGGTATAGAAATTCCCCATCTGCAATTTCAACCGGAGAGCACCGATGCTCGACATCGTGTTCATCGCTGGCGTGCTGGTTTTCTTCGCCTTGGGCGGCCTGTTCGTCCGGGCCTGCGAGCATCTGTGAAGGACCCCAGCTCATGACCCTCGAATTCATCCTTGGCGCGATCACCGTGGCGGGCCTGCTGGTCTACCTCGGCTATGCGCTCATCCGCCCCGAACGCTTCTAGGAGGCTGCCGTGAACGCAGCGGGAATTTTGCAAATCGTCCTGTTCTGTGCCGTGGTCACGGCCGGGGCGATCCCCTTGGGCGCCTATATGGCGCGGGTCTACACCGGCGAGCGGACACTTCTCGACCCGGTGCTCAAGCCCATCGAGCGGGCCATCTACAAGCTCTGCCTGATCAAGCCGGACCAGGAACAGCACTGGACGGCGTATGCCCTCGCCACCCTGATCTTCAGCGTGGTCGGGCTGTTCGTAATGTATGGGGTGATGCGACTGCAGGCGGTGCTGCCGCTCAACCCGGCCGGTGAAGCGGCTGTCGCGCCCGACCTTGCCTTCAACACCGCCATCAGCTTCACCACCAACACCAACTGGCAGGCCTATGGCGGCGAAAGCACCATGTCCTACCTGACCCAGATGATGGGCATGACGGTGCACAACTTCACCTCGGCCGCCACCGGCATGGCGGTACTGGTGGCGCTGGTGCGTGGCTTCGCCCGCCGTCAGGGCCGCACCCTGGGCAATTTCTATGTCGATGCGGTGCGGTCGATTCTCTACATCCTGCTGCCGATGGCCGTGCTGGTGACGCTGGTCCTGGTGTGGCAGGGAATGCCGCAGAACCTCGACGCCTACACCGACGCCACCACGCTGGAGGGCGCCAAGCAGGTGATCGCCCAGGGGCCGGTCGCCAGCCAGATCGCCATCAAGCAACTGGGTACCAACGGCGGCGGCTTCTTCAATGTCAATTCCGCCCATCCGTTCGAGAACCCGACGGCGCTCTCCAACCTGGTCGAGATGGTAGCGCTGATCTTCATCTCCGCCGGCCTGGTGTTCAGCTTCGGCCGGATGATCGGCGACAAGCGGCAGGGCCGCGCCCTGTTCATCGCCATGGGGCTGATGCTGATCGTCGGCATCGGGGTCTGTTATTGGCAGGAAGCCGGCGGAAATCCTCTGGTCCACGCCATGGGCGTCGACGTGACCGCCAGCGACATGGCCCCCGGCGGCAACATGGAGGGCAAGGAAGTCCGCTTCGGCATCGCGGACTCTGCGCTGTTCGCCACCACGACGACCGACACGTCGACCGGCGCCGTCAATGCGATGCATGACAGCTTCACGCCGATCGGCGGGCTGGTGCCGATCGTCAACATGCAGCTGGGCGAGATCATCTTCGGCGGCGTGGGCTGCGGCCTCTACGGAATGCTGCTGTTCGCCATCCTTGCCGTGTTCATCGCAGGGCTCATGGTG
>CAIOJO010000500.1 GCA_903858635.1 uncultured Telmatospirillum sp.
AACCCTGCGAGCCGCCCTGCTGGCCCATCAGGCCAAGCATTCCATCAACCCCGATCTTGAACAGCACGCCAAGGCCGCGTAGCCTGTTCAGACCGTGACGCCTGCCGAGCGAATTTCAACACGGCTCGGGACAATCCCGACCATGTCGGCCACAAAGATCGTCACACCCTATGGGGCTGATCTGAAAGAGGTTAGAAGCGGCAGCAGCGACACCTCGGGCCATTCTTGCGCCGTTACATTTAGGGCGCAGAACCGGGTGTTGGTCGTGATCGTTGCTAAATGGGCGTCCCATCGGTATTGAAGTGTTCGGCCAAGGCTTTCTCCATGGCCCATAATTCACCGTCCTCAAAGACGATACGAACCAAGTCGTTCGGGTCGCAAGCCGTCACCAGCGACTTGATCTCCTTCGCCTCACGAAGGATCTTGGAAATCTGCTGGCGGACGACTTCGGCATCGCCTGCGAGCTCGCGCAAGCGATCCGAATCGTTGGCGACTTCACGGGCCAAGCTGCGGAAAAACACGTTTTTATCACCAGCAAAATACGCACTGGTTACCGTCGCAATGAATTTGCGAGTCCCTTCCTTGTCGCCATGAACCGCATCCAGAATCTCGGTCAGCAATTGGGTCGCCGTCATACTAAGGTCGTTGAGGGCAAACCCCAGCACTTCCGCCAACGCGTGCATCCGGTCGATGCGTTGAGATGGCTCCGCGACCGTATCCTTGACCGTGGCGATTGCCCGATTCTGGGCAATGAGGGAAAGCTCCTGGGTGATTTCGTGGGACAATGCCCGCTGCGACCTCAACTCGTCGACGATCCCATCGCGGCTGTCGCGGGTCACCTGGACAAGCTGAGCAGTCCCCTCAACCTGAGCCTTCATCTGAGCGGCAACCACCTCACGATGCTCCCGGAACAGTTGGGCGAGCATGGCCATCGCCTCCCCGCCGCCGCTGTCGCGTTTGGCTATGGCCGCTATTTCTGATTTCACCACCCCGACGTTTGTCGCGATATTCGCGATCATGGCGACAATCGCCAGCAGAGCGATCGGAAATACGATCGCCAGCAAGACAATGAAAAATTCACTCGGGAGGAGGCTGAAGATATTATTCCACCCGCTGCAAACTGTTATGTATATCACACAGAGTGACAGCCAGAGGCAAGCCGCAGCAACAGACACCTTAATTACATTTCCCACAATCATTTTACCATATTTTTCCAACATAAACGACCGCCCTCTGGCCTATACTTCTCGGATCAGGGAAACAACCAAGCCAAATCTGGCAATATGGTAGCTGAATTGACCTGATCCGAAAATGGCGAAAGCGGTTTAACAACCGGAGGTGCTATGCCCCTCGATTCCTCCAGTTTAGCTAAGGCTCCCATCCTCGGGTAAGTTGCCCCCTACATCAGCCTGTGGAACAATCGTTCGACGCGATCGGCTTGCCCTGCGGGGCCGCTGCGTCGAGCGGGCCACATAGAGGGGTTGTGCGAACTCAAATCCAATAATCCAGATCTCACTCCCGTTTGTCGAAAATGACCTGGGGACCAAGCAGGATCCGGGCGTCGTCCGTCCGCTCGAAGCTAATGCGGTAACGGCGCAGGCCTTTCGAAGAGGGCCTCCACAACCGGCTCAACTCCCAAAGCCCAACACATTCGGCACCCAAGCGGGCTCTCAATTCATTCAGCGGCTGCGCAGTGGAAAACACCAGCGTGAAATCTGAACGCATGGCGGAAGTGTTGCGCGGCGAGCCCCACAAACGCTTCACAGTGCTCCATTTCATTGCAGCTCACGGCCCCACTTAGCGACCGCGGGGCCCAGCTGACTTTCGCCCTTCCACGCGGAACTGCCGAAAACCGTCGATCGCGGGTTAGGTGGAAAGTACCGAGCCCCTTGGGAGCCGCGCCAGGGAATCGGCAGCGGCCCAATAGCCCCCAAGGCAAGCCAGTCCAAAGGCACCGACGACCACTATACCGACGCCGGGACCGATGACCAGCGTCAAGGGCAATCCCAGAATCGCACCAGACAATAATTTTGGCGCGGCAAGCTTGAGCCCCGCGATTGGCGCTTCGAACATCTATCCCTCCTGCCATTGGGCCCCCACGCGGAACCGTAGATGGCGACCATGAAGTGTGGCCTCGCGGCATGGTACCGCAACGGAACGCCTCGGAGAATGGGGAATGGACCGCCCGGCCGACAGAGCCGGCCTGGGAAATTCGGACAGTGGGATAGGTGGATTTTCTGCCTGAGAGCGGCGACGATGCCGCGCATCAGGGGAGAATACCATGGCAAAGCGTACCCGCCGGAACCACACTCCGGCATTCAAGGCGAAGG
>CAIOJO010000501.1 GCA_903858635.1 uncultured Telmatospirillum sp.
ACCATCAACGAATACAAACCCGATACTTCGCAAATAACTAACCAATTGAATCTATTCGCGTTTTAACCGGACAGCAGTGCTGCGCTAATGTAATTTCTAAACCAACTCCTCTTAGATTGGCCTAGAAGAACGATCCGCAAGCGGGCCGCGGGAGTTGAGGCGAAAGGTCTGGTTTGAGATGAACGCACCGGTGGCGGGGTCGCCCGGCCCAGAAATCGTCACGCAGGAGAGCCTGCTGCTCGGCGCCGCCGAGCGCGTGGGCCGCATCCGCGACGGGCGAAGCGCCATCCAGCTGCACCTGTCCCGCCTGCGCCAGCAGAATCGCCAGGAAGGGCATATCCGCATCGCCTTGCGCATGCTGGAACCGATGATCAACGCCTATCGCGGCCAGATGTTCCTGCTCGGCAACTCCGACATCGTCTTCATGTTGAAGGACGCCAACCCGTCCGATGTCGAACACATGATCTTCAAGCTGCGGGCCCTGTTCTCCAAGGATCCGCTCACCTTTGCCGACAGCGGCGACGGCCAGGACAATTTCTGCACCTGGTTCGACCTGAACCACGACTACGATGAATTCGTCACCCTGGCCCGCGCCCTCACCCAGCAGGCCCGCCAGCGCCTGCGCGACAAGGCGCAGGCCCCGGCGCCGGCGCGCGTGCTCGATCCCAAGGGTCTCGACAAGGTCCTGCAGACGCTCGGCGTGGCCGACATTCCCAAGCTGATCCGCCGCCAGTCGGCGATCGTCATGAGCGGCCAGGGCAAGGCCCAGGTGTTGTTCCAGGAATTCTTCGTCGGCATGGCCGACCTGCAGTCGGCACTGGCCCCCGACGTCAACCTGTTGAGCAACCGCTGGCTGTTCCAGCATCTCAGCGAGACCCTCGACCAGCGCGTGCTGGCGGCGCTCAAAGGGATGAACCTCAAGGTGCGGCCCGACGCCTTCAGCCTCAACCTCAACATCAGCACGGTGCTCGGCCCGGCCTTCGACAAATTCGCCAGGGGCGAGCCGCCGGACACCAGCATTTCGGTGGAAATGCAGATCCTCGACGTCCTGGCCGACAGCCGGGGCTACTATGCCGCCCGCCATCTGTTGCGCGAACGTGGTTGTCAGGTGGTCATCGACGGCCTCAACGAGCTGACGCTGCGCTTCATCGATCTGATCCAGTTCGACGCCGATCTCTACAAGCTGTCCTGGAGCCCCGACCTGCGCGAGGCGGAGCATGGCGATGCGGTGGCTGCCGCCATCCAGCCGGTGGGCTCGGAAAAGCTGCTGCTGGCCCGCTGCGATTCGGAAGCGGCGATCACCTGGAGCCTGGCGAACGACATCCACCGCTTTCAGGGGCGGCATGTCGACGCCATGCTGGCCGCCTACACCATGCATGTCTGCGACAAGGCCAGCGCCTGCACCTTGCAGCAATGCATCCGCCGCCATGCGGTGATCGCCGGCCCGTTGCGCGGCGAATGCGGCAACAACGACATGCTGGACAGTTCACCGCTGATGCGCGCGCCGCAGATCCGGTCACGCGAGGAATAGCCGATGCTTCCCCCCGACCGCGCCACCAGCGAACGACAAAAAGCCATCGCCAACCGCCTGCCCAGCGGCGAGAACCTGCTGCTCGACTACATCCACAAGCTGGAACGCCACCGCCAGGGCCGTCGCGCCGTGCTGATGCGCCTGTCGTTGCTGCAGGGGGTGAACCGGCGCGAACACCATGTGCGGATCGCCGTCAGCACCTTCGACACCCTGGTCAAACAGCTCAAGGGGCAGATCTTCGCCCTGTCCAATTCCGACCTGATGTTCATATTCAAGGAAACGGCCCTCGACGAGGTCGAAGCCGCCATCGTCAGGCTGCGCTTCATGTTCAGCGACGATCCGTTGCTGGCCAGCGAAGGGACGGTGCGCGCCGCCAGCAAGTCGGGCTTCGCCGACTGGTTCCTGCTGGAACGCGACTACGATTCCCTGCTGCAGCTGGCCCAGCGCATGGTCAGCGAGGAGCGCCAGCGTCGTACCCAGGAATTGGCCCAGGGCATGACCTCGCAGGCGGCCCCCAGGCCGCAGCGCAAGGGCGAGGCGTTGACCCCGGCGATGCTGGCCAAGCTGGAAGACTCGCTGGCCCGCGCCGACCTGGCCAATATGATGCGGCGCCAGGGAATCTCCGCCATCGTCGGTAAATCGCCGCCGCAGCCGGTGTTCTACGAGTTGTTCATCTCGATCGCCGATCTGCGCGAGACGCTGCTGCCCAATGTCAATCTGGCGTCGAGCCCCTGGTTGTTTCAGCAGCTGACCGAAACCCTCGACCGGCGCGTCCTGTCGCTGTTGAACAAGCACGACGACCGTACGGTGGCCGGCGACGTCAGCATCAATCTCAATGTGCAGACCCTGCTATCGCCCGAGTTCCTGGTCTTCGACGACAACGTCAAGGCCAGCATGCGCGGCACCATCGTATTGGAACTGCAGAAGGTGGATGTCTTCGCCGATCTCGGTGCCTTCCTGTTCGCCCGCGACTTCGCCCATGACCGTGGCTACCGCATCTGCATCGACGGGGTGAACTTCGAATCGCTGCCCTTCGTCGATCGCGAACGCCTTGGCGTCGACCTGGTCAAGCTGTTGTGGGATCCGGCGATGACCGAAGGCATGCTGCCCAACGGCACCAGCTTCGACGACTATGTGCGGCACTGCGGCCCGTCGCGCGCCATCCTCTGCCGCTGCGACGCCCAGGACGCCATCGAATGCGGCCAGGCGGCCGGGATCACCCTGTTCCAGGGCCGCCATGTGGAAGGGCTGCTGGTCGCCGAGCAGGCGCGCCAGAAGGGGCTTTACCGGCGGCGAAGGTAGAATCACACCTGCTGGCGGATTGGGGGTTTTGCCCCCATATTCGAGCCCATGACCGACTATGCCATCCAGGTGGATCACCTCGTTAAGCGCTATGGCGAGGTGCTTGCCGTCGACGACATCAGCTTCACCGTCCCTTCCGGTTCCACCACCGCCTTGCTCGGTGGCAACGGCGCCGGCAAGACCACCACCCTGTCCATGCTGCTGGGCATTCTGCTGCCGAGCTCGGGGCAGATCTGCGTCCTTGGCGAGGACATGCTGACCCATCGGCATCGCGTGCTGCCACGGGTCAATTTCTCGTCGCCCTATGTCGACCTGCCGCACCGCCTGACGGTGCGCGAGAACCTGATGGTCTATGCCCATCTCTACGCCATCGCCCGGCCGGCCGAACGGATCGCCCAGGTGGCCCGGCAATTCGACCTCGGCGACCTGCTGATGCGGCCGGCCGGCAAGCTGTCCTCCGGGCAGAAGACCCGGGTCGCCTTGGCCAAGGCCCTGCTCAATGAACCGGAATTGCTGATGCTGGACGAACCGACCGCCTCCCTCGATCCCGACACCGCCGACTGGGTGCGCAGTTCGTTCCAGGACTATCAGCGGCGCACCGGTGCCACCCTGCTGCTGGCCTCGCACAACATGACCGAGGTGGAACGGCTGTGCGACGACGTGCTGATCATGAAGAAGGGCAAGATCGTCGACCATGGCGCCCCGCAATTGCTGATCGACCGCTACGGCCGCAATACCATGGAGGAGGTGTTCCTCGACATCGCCCGCGACCGGCAATGGGTGGCGGCCCAGTGACCGTACCCGCCGCCGCTTCGGTCACCCTAGCCGCCCCGTCGCTGTTCTCCTGGCGCCGTGTCTACGCCCTGGTGCTGCGCCATGTGTACCTGCTGCGCGGCTCGTGGGCCAGGCTGGCCGAGATGATCTATTGGCCGCTGCTCAATGTGGTGATCTGGGGGTTCTTCAGCCAGTTCTTCGCCGGCCACAGCGACTGGGTAGCCCGCGCCAGCGGCGTCCTCTTGGGCGCGGTGATGCTGTGGGACGTGTTGTTCCGCAGCAATCTGGGGGTTGCCCTGTCGTTTCTCGAGGAGATGTGGTCGCGCAATCTCGGCCATCTGTCGGTCAGCCCGCTGCGGCCGATCGAGCTGGTGGTGGCGATGCTGATCATGAGCCTGATCCGCAGTGTTCTCGGCCTGGCCCCGGCGATCCTGCTGGCCATCCCGCTCTACCATTACTCGCTGTTCTCGCTGGGGCCGCCGCTGCTCCTCTTCCTGTTCAATCTGATGGTCACCGGCTGGGCGGTGGGACTGGCCGTCGCCGCCCTGGTCCTGCGCTACGGTCTCGGCGCGGAAAGCCTGGCCTGGGTCCTCGTGCTGGGTATCGCCCCGCTCTGCGGCATCTATTACCCGCTCAGCGCCCTGCCCGACTGGTTGCAGGCGGTGGCTTGGTTCCTGCCGCCGTCGCATATCTTCGAAGGCATGCGGACGGTGATGTTCGACCACGTCTTTCCGCTGCAGGAGATGGTCATCGGGCTGCTCGAGAATGCCATCGCCATGCTCGCCGCCGGCGCCGTCTTCCTGCGTGTCTATCATGTGGCCCGGGTCAAGGGCCTGTTCCTGTCGATGGGCGAATAGGTCGGCCGATGTTCGAAGACAGCACCCCCGCCTCGCCGCAGCCCCCCACTTCCCCGAACGCCACGCCCGGCCTGCTCCTGGAATTGTGGCTGGTGCTCGCCTTCTGCACCCGTCTGCCCTTGCCCCGGTCGTCCGCGGCGATCGCCCCCGGGGCCCTGGCCCAGGCCATGCGCCTGTTTCCCCTGGCCGGGCTGGTGGTGGGCGGGCTGGGAGCCGCCGTCTACGGCCTTGCCCATCTCGTGCTGCCGGCCGCGTTGGCGGCCGTGCTGGCGGTGGCGGCAACGGTGGCGGCCACCGGTGCCCTGCACGAGGACGGCCTGGCCGACGTCGCCGACGGCTTCGGCGGCGGCATCGACAAGGCGGCCAAGCTGGCCATCATGCGCGACAGCCGGATCGGCAGCTTCGCCCTGGTGACGGTGACGCTGACCTTGCTGCTGCGGGTCGGGGCGCTGGCCAGCCTGGCCTCCCCCGGCCTGGTCGCCGGCGCCCTGGTCGCCGCCCATGCCTTGGGCCGCGGCGCCATCCCGGTGGCGATGCAGGCTCTGGTCCCGGCCCGGCCCGACGGTCTCGGCGCATCGGCTGGGCAGCCGGCCGCCGGTACCGCCGGCATCGCCGCAACTCTCGCCCTGCTCATCGCCGCCGTCGCCTTGCCGCATACCGCCGCCTTGGCCGCGGTGCTGGCCGCCGCCGTGGCGACCTGGGGCATGGGGGCCCTGGCCCGTTGGCAGATCGGCGGGCAAACCGGCGACGTGCTGGGCGCCATCGAACAGGTGGCGGAGACCGCCGCCCTGCTGGCCGTCGTGGCGTCATGAGCCTGCAGCCCTCGACCCGCTGGTGGTGGCTGCGCCACGCTCCGGTTCCCGATCCCGAGGCGCGCATCACCGGGCGCCTCGACCTGCCTTGCGACACCTCGGACAGCGAATGGTTCAGCCTGTTCGCCCGGCGCCTGCCGCGCAATGCCGTGCTGGTGGAAAGCGGCCTGATGCGCTGTGGGCAAACCATCGGCGCGCTGGAAGCGGCCGGCTTGCCGCTGCCTCCGGCGCTGATCGAGCCAGGCCTGCTGGAACAGGATTTCGGCCGCTGGCAGGGGCGCACCTGGAACGACCTGGCCGCCATCCAAGACCCCGCCCTGCCGGGCTTCTGGCAGAACCCGGCGACGGCCACCCCACCCGGCGGCGAGAGCTTCGCCGCCATGCTGGAGCGGGTTGGCGAGACGGTCCTTCGCCTGACCGCCGAATACGCCGGTCGCGACATCATCGCGGTGGCCCATGCCGGCACCATCCGCGCCGCCCTCGCCATCGCCCTCGACGTGCCGCCCGAGGCTGCTCTCGGCTTCGTCGTCGATCCCCTGTCGCTAACCCGCGTCGACGCCCTGCCGGGCGGCTGGCGGGTGGTCGGAGTCAACTGGCTGCCGTTGTGAGCGGCCTTCGACCCGCCGCCTGAGGGCCTTCGCTTGGGGCAGAAAGCGATCCAGCAACTCGGTCAAGGCCTTGCTGACGATGGGTTTGGTCAGATAGCCGTCCATGCCCGCGTCGCGGCACAGACGCTCGGTATCGGGCAAGGCGTCGCCGGTCAGGGCGACGATCGGCAACCGGATGTCTCTGCCTTGTTCCAACCGGCGGATGGCGGCGGTGAGTTCGACCCCGCCCATCTCCGGCATATGGATGTCGGTCATCAGCAGCCCGTAAGAGCCTCGGTTCCAATAGGCCAGGGCCTCGGCACCGTCGCCGACGATCTCGAAGGCATAGCCGCGGCGGCTGAGCAGGCCGCCGATGACCCGCTGGTTGATCAGGTTATCCTCGGCCACCAGAATGAGGCCGCCGGCGGCGCGCGCTTCTTCAACCGGCGGCGGCTGCCAGCCGCTGGCATCGGCGTCGCTGCGCGGGGCATCGCCGGGCGCGCCGCCACGACCCAACGCGGCGGCAATGGCGGCCAGCAGAGCCTGGCGGCGCAACGGCTGGGACAGAATGCAAGACAGGCCGCGACGGTCGCTGTCGCCGAATTTGGCGGCCAGTCCCTTGGCTGCCACCAGCATCAGGACAGGCGGCGGCGCCAGTGGCGACGCCATCAGGCGGTGTGCCGCCGCCAACGCCTCATGCCCGATGCCGCCGGCGCGCAGCAACACGACGACGGGCTGGCCGGTGCCGGCGCGGCAACGCGCCGCGACCAGCCCAGCCAGATCATCCTGGTATCCGGCCCAAACCGGGTCGGCAATGCCGTCGGCCAGCAGCGCCTCGCCGAGCGCCTCGCGGGCCGCGCCCTGGAAACCGACCGGGATCACGCTGGCGTCGTCGATGCGCTTGGTCGCGGCCGGCATGGCCGCCACCACCCCGAAGGGCAGCTCGAACCAGAAGGTGGAGCCTTGTCCGAAGACCGAATCGACGCCGATCGCCCCGCCCATCAACGCGCATAATTCGCGGCTGATCGACAAACCGAGACCGGTCCCTCCATAGCGGCGCGTGGTGGACGAGTCCGCCTGCTCGAAGGGCTGGAACAGACGAATGCGCTGTTCGTTGCTCAGGCCGATTCCGGTGTCGACCACTTCGAAGCGCAGCACGATTGTTCCCTCATCCGGCGACGGCAGCGTCCGCACGCGCAAGACGACCGTCCCCCTCTCGGTGAACTTGACCGCGTTGCCGGCCAGGTTGAGGAGGATCTGGCGCAACCGCACCGGATCGCCCTGCAGCCTGTCGCCGACCCGCCAGCCGATATCGACCACCAGCTCGAGGCCCTTCTCCTCGGCCCGCCCTGCCAACAGATCGGCGGCATCCTCGACCACATCCGACAGCCCGAACTCGACCCTCTCGATGTCGAGCTTGCCCGCTTCCATCTTGGAAAAATCGAGGATGTCGTTGATCACGGCGAGCAGGATCTCGGCCGAGCTGCGGATCACCCCGACCATTTCGCGCTGGTCGGTGGCCAAGGCGGTCTGTTCCAACATTTCCGCCATGGTGGTCACGCCGTTCATCGGCGTGCGGATTTCGTGGCTCATCATCGCCAAAAAGGCCGACTTGGCCCGTGTCGCTCCCTCGGCCTGGTCGCGGGCCAAGCGCAACTGTCCCATGACGAAGTGCAAGGCCCGCATCCGTTCGGCCCGCCAGCGCACCGTCGAGACCAGTTGGGCCGGTTCGATGGGTTTGCTCAGAAAGTCGTCGGCGCCCAGCCGCAAGGCCGAGCTCTGCTTGCCTTCATCCGTTTCGGTGGACAGGAAGACGATGGGCAGGCTGACGAAATCGGGGATCTGGCGGATCACCTGGGCAAGATCGCGACCGCTGCAATTCGGCATGTAGAGGTCCATCAGCACCAGATCGGCGCGGAAATCCCGCAATACCTGGAGAACCCGGACCGGTTCGGTAACGGCCTGCACCACCATGCCGGCGGCTTCGAGGAGCAGCGCATGATAGGCGGCGACCTCCGGCTCGTCGTCCACCACCAACACCCGGTACGGCTCGGGTTGGACATCGGAGGTCAGCTCGTCCAGCCGCTCGACCACGTCGAGGGCCCGCACCGGCTTGACGAAATAGGCCAGGCCGCCGGCCTGCACCGCCTGCAGGCGAGCCTCGAAATCGTCGCGGCAGGAGATGAACAGCGTCGG
>CAIOJO010000502.1 GCA_903858635.1 uncultured Telmatospirillum sp.
GCCACCTTCGCCTTGAATGCCGGTGTGTGGTTCCGGCGGGTACGCTTTGCCATGGTATTCTCCCCTGATGCGCGGCATCGTCGCCGCTCTCAGGCAGAAAATCCACCTATCCCACTGTCCGAATTTCCCAGGCCGGCTCTGGGCGAGGCCGCGTACGATGTCGCGTTCGGAAATGATGCCGACGATATTCTCCGTGCCATCCAGCACCAGCAGGGCGCCGATGCGGCGCTGGTGAAGCAGTTTGGCCGCGTCGGCCACCGTCTGTTCGGCGACGGTCGTCGCCACCTCATTGCTCGTTTTCGCCTTCAGGATCGTTCTGACGATCATCGCGTTTCTCCCCATACGGCCGGGCGGCGCCGCCCGGCCTTTATCGTGTCGGTCGTAATGCCGTACTTAACATAAGGGATCTCGGCCCTGCCGGGTCAAGGGTGGTCCCCCGTCGAAATGCCCCGGGGTCACGATGCGCCGATCAGCGTCAGCCACTCCTGCTCGCTCAGTACGGTAACGCCGAGTTCGCGCGCCTTGGCCAGTTTGGAGCCGGCGTCGGTGCCGGCGATGACGAAGTCGGTCTTGGCCGAGACCGAGCCGGCCACCTTGGCGCCCAAGGCCTGGGCGCGGGCCTTCGCTTCGTCGCGGGTCACGGTCTCGAGGCTGCCGGTGAACACCACCGTCTTGCCGGCCACCGGCGAGCCGGTCTGCCCGCTGGCACCTTGAAAATCTTCGACCCGGTCGAGCTGGGCGACGAGGTCGTCGAGGGCGTGCAGATTATGCTTCTCGGCGAAGAAATCGGCGATGTCGCCGGCCACCGAGGGGCCGATCTGATCGATCGCGGTCAGCTGGTTCCAGGCGTCGCCGTTTCGCAGGGCGGCGGCGTCCTGCATGGCGGTCCGCCAGTTGTCCAGCCGGTGATAGTTCAGGGCCAGCAGCCGGGCCGTCGCTTCGCCGACCTGGCGGATGCCGAGGGCATAAATGAAGCGGTTGAGGGCGATCACCCGCCGGGCGCGGATCGCCTCGAACAGCTTCTGGGCCGAGCGGGCGCCCCAGCCCGGCTGGCTGCGCAACGGCTGCAGGCTGCCCAGTTCGCCGGCTTCCAGGCGAAAAATGTCGGCCGGCGAGCCGATGCGCCCGCTGCGGTACAGGAATTCGACGTTCTTCTCGCCCAGCCCTTCGATGTCGAAGGCGTTGCGCGAAGCGAAATGGATCAGCCGTTCGACCACCTGCGCATCGCAGGTCAGGCCGCCGGTGCAGCGGCGGATCGCCTCGCCTTCCGGCTTCACCGCGTGGCTGCCGCAGACCGGGCAGGTGGTGGGCGGGACGAAGGGTTGGGCGTCGGCCGGCCGCTTGTCCGGGATCACCGCCACCACCTGCGGGATGACGTCGCCGGCCCGCTGGATGATCACGGTGTCGCCGGCGCGGAAATCCTTGCGGGCGACCTCGTCCTCGTTGTGCAGGGTGGCCCGGCTCACCACGACCCCGCCGACGGTGACCGGGGTCAGTATGGCGTAAGGGGTGAGCGCGCCGGTGCGGCCGACCGAAATACCGATCTGTTCGAGCCGGGTCTGGGCCTGTTCGGCCGGGAATTTGTGGGCGATCGCCCAGCGTGGGCTGCGGCTGACCTGGCCCAACCGGGCCTGCCAGTCGAAGCGGTTGACCTTGTAGACCACGCCGTCGATGTCGTAGGGCAGTTCGGCCCGGGCATCGCCGATGGCGTGATAGAATGCCAGCGCCTCGTCGACGTCGCTGCACAGGCGGGCCCGCTCATTGACCTTGAACCCCCAGCCGCGCAGCCGGGCCAGAAACTCCCAGTGGCTGGCCGCCACCGGTTGGCTGACTTCGCCCAGCGCATAGGCGAACAGGCGCAGCGGCCGAGCGGCGGTGATCCGCGGGTCGAGCTGGCGCAGCGACCCCGCCGCGGCATTGCGCGGATTGGCGAACAGGGTCTTTTCCCCGGCAGCGGCGCGGGCCTGGTTCATTTGCAGGAAATCGGCCCGCATCATGTAGACCTCGCCGCGCACCTCGACCACTTCGGGGGCGGCCCCGGTCAGGGTTCTCGGCAGGTCGCCCAAAGTCAGCAGGTTGGCGGTGACCTCTTCGCCTTCGGTGCCGTCGCCGCGGGTCGCTCCGGTGACGAAGCGGCCCCGTTCGTAGCGCAGGCTGATCGACAGGCCGTCGATCTTCGGCTCGGCCACCAGTTCCACCGGCGCGGTGCTGCCGAGCCCGAGAAAGCGGCGGAGGCGGGCGGTGAACTCGCGAACATCGTCGTCGTCGAAGGCATTGTCGAGGGACAGCATGGGCTGGGCATGCCGCAGTTTGCGGAAGCCCTCGGCCGGCGCCGCGCCGACCCGGCGGCTCGGGCTGTCGCTGCGGATCAGCTCGGGAAAGCGGGCCTCGATGGCGGCGTTGCGCTGACGCAAGGCATCGTAGGCGGCGTCGGAGACGGTGGGCGCGTCGGCCTGATAATAGGCGCGGTCGTGGCTGGCGATCTCCTCGGCCAGCCGGGCCAGTTCGGCTTCTGCGTCCGCGGGGCTGAGTTGATCGACGGGGATCTGGCTGGTCATGGCAGTCGAGGACCGGGTGGATTGTGGCACCGCTCTGCAATTAGCCACAAAGACGCCAAGACGCAAAGGCCCACGAAGATGGCGATAGGGCAGCACTACCTCGGGCTGCGTGCCTGAGGGTGCCGGGCTTGGAAGGGGGGCAGAGTTGGGGGATAGCCTTTGGGCCAGGCGCCAGACGCAAAGGAAATGATTATCATTGCGGGAAATGATTGCCATTGCCGGAAGAATTCCGCACCCAATCCCGGCGGCGGAACCGCGTCCTCCCCCCAGGGCGACGGAAACGGACAAAATCGTGATCACGGAGGGATAAATGGCCGGAAAGATACCTTCCCGCAGATTGACAGGCGGCTTCGCAGTTGGCGCCACCATGCTGCTGTCCGCCGCCACCATGGCCACCGCCGGCGACGCCTCCGGGGACCCATTGGCGCAGGCCGTGGCCAAGGGGGCGAGCCTGTTCGCCCATGAGACCTTCGGCGGCAGCGGCAAGACCTGTGAAACTTGCCATGGCGGCGGCGGCAAGGTGCCCGGGCTGCTGCCCAATGGCAGGACGCTGGCCAGCCTGGTCAACGCTGCAGCGATCTATCCGCGTTTCAGCCGCGGTGCCGGCCAGGTGATCACCCTCGAGGGACAGATCCGCCAATGCATCCAGGGCGGCCTGGCGGGAGCGGCGCCATCGGCCGGCAGCCCCGACCTCGTCGCGCTGGCGGCCTATTTGGGATCGATCGGCCACGGTCAGGCCATCGAGATCGGCGGTGCGCCAAAGTAAGGCTGCTGCGCGGCGGCTGGCTTGGCTTGCGGTTGCCGCGGATCAACCCAAAGGTGATATCCGGCCCAGCGGCCTAATTTTGTTGAGCCCTATCGCGGCGACCGCAAATTCTGACCCGGCTCCAACTTGACGCTGTGCAGTTGAAGGCCGGTCATTCGCTCGAGCTCATCGACCAGGGTAACGGTCTGATGCCAGTCGAGGCCCCCTTCCATCGCCGCAGTCACTGCCGTCTCGCGGAGGGCTGCCGGCCCCAACCCTTCGATTCGAATCGATGCTGCAACTTCGGCGACTGTCGTTCCCATTCCGGCCATCCCAAGAGGCTTCACCCGATCTTCTATCGTGGAAGACGCCGGCCGTATTGAAAAGCGGTTCCAGCGGTGGATTGCGAGGATAGCGGGGATAACTTTTTCTTGGCGGGTTGGCAACCAAAGCGTGCAAATGGGAGCGGGCGGAATTTCAGAACAGGGGGGTTGCCGCCACGGGGCGCTGGGTGCCGCCGGAAGCCCGCCGCATCTGCCAGCTTTGCTTCAGCAGCGTGACCAGCACGATCTCCTTGATCTCGTCGCGGGTCATGACGTCGGCCATGGCCGTATGCGCGAACTCCACCAGGGGGCCTGGGGCCTCGGGCGAAGACAAGAGGGCGCTGACCAGTTCCTTGCGCACCAGCGGGGGATAGCGCAGCACCTGGCGCAACAGCACGGTCTTGATCAGCAGCGGGATCCTGTCGCCGATGAACAGTCGCCCGACACAGACGGCGAAAATGCCAAAATCCAGCTTGCCGGCGACGGCGCGGGTGAAATCGGTGAATTCGTCGAGGAAGGCCTGCTCGGAAATCCGCTTGGCCTCCAGCAGCCGCACGATCTCGAGGAATTCCTGGTAGCGCTGGCGCGCCGGGGCAATGGCCCCGCCGAGTTCCCGTACCAGATCGTTGATCTGCGCTTCGCGGAAGCGGGCGGCGATCAGGGTGTCGATCGACTCCCGCACCGAATCGTCGAAGGCTTGTTGCTCGATCAGCTCGAACAGGCGCTCGTAGCGCGCCCGCTTGCTGCGATGCGACCGGCTGGTGGCGAAGCCCAAAGAGATCACCGCGGCACGGGCGATCTGGCTGTCGCGCGAGACGATGGCCGCCATCGACATGGCGGCAACATCACCGACGGTGCCGTTGAGCAGATCGTCGGTGATCGCCAGTCGCTCGCCCGGCGCCAGGGTCAACCCGACGTTCAGGGCGCCGCATTCGATGAAATGGGCGGCCAGGTCGGAGACGCCATCGAAGGGCGGCCGTGCGGCCAAGTCGAAAGGAATGGCCATACCGTTATTGACGCACAGACGCCGCCCCGGGACAAGGAGAGCCCGACAGGAGAGGCCGTCATGAAAGGCGGTAAACCCCGGAAATCGGGTGCTGAACCCGGAACCTGCACGATGACGCCGGCTTCGGTACCTGTCGGATGGCCTAGGCATTTGGGGGAGGGTCGGTCGAGATCGACCAATTTCGTTGCCATCCTTGCCCGCTTCGCTAGTTTTGGTGGTCAATATCCGGAACCCGATGCCGCAAGCCGCAGGCGTGCCGTGAACGCGCAATCTGAATGGAGAAGACGGGAATTTTCGACGGGGCAGGCGACGCCGATCGGCGCCGCCGCCGACCCCCAACCCGCGGCGCGCGGCTTGAGCATCCGCCAGCGTCTCATCGTGATCGTGTTGATCGTCGCCATTCCCCTGCTTTCGCTGGCTGCGGCGATCGTCCTGCAGCAGGCCGAAAGGGAGAGTGAAGCCGAGCGGCAAAGCATCACCTATTCGGCCCGCGCCATTCTGGCCGCGGTCGATGCGCAGCTGGGCGTGTACATGACGCTGGCCCAGGCCTTCACCAACGGCGGCGCGATGCGCAACGATGACGTCGCCGCCTTTCGCGACAGGGTCCGCGACAACCTCCGGGATTTTCCCGATGTCTGGGTCGCCGTGACCGATTTGTCCGGGCGCCAGCTGTTCAACAGTTTGAAACCGCCCGGCGAGGCTCTGCCGCCGACCAGCGAGGTCGGCATGGCGCTGGTGGCGCGCGCCGCCAGAACCAAGCAGGTGCAGATCTCCGACGTCCATATTGGCCCGAGCACAGGCATTCCGGTCATCATCCTGGTGGCTCCGGTGATGTGGGATGGCGATCCCAGATACTGCGTCTTCGTCGTGTTTTCTCCGGATGTATTCCTCGAGACACTGAACCGGCAAGGCATCCCCAAGGGATGGCTGGCCGTGGTGATCGATCAGCGCGGCAATTTCGTGGCCCGTTCCGAGGGCCATGATCGCCTGGTCGGGAAGCCTGCCTCGCCGGGCTGGCGGGCGGTGACGCACCAGACCGGCTGGTTCGAAACCCCATCCCTCGACGGCGATCTATACGACCTGGCCAACGTCGTATCGCCGCTGACCGGGTGGGCGGTCGGACTGGCCGCCAAGAAGGAGTTGATGGAGGGGGCGATCCGGCGCGACATGCTGTGGGGCGGGCTGGCGAGCGGTACGGCCATCCTGATCATCCTTCTGCTGACGGCCTGGGCGGCACGCAAGATCGCCGACCCGATCAAAGCGTTGGAAGCGGGGGCTCAGGCCTTGGAACGCCACGAAACGGTCGAGTTCGTGCCGACCGGCGTGCCCGAAGTCGATCGCACCATGCTTGCATTCAAGACGGCCTCGAAATCCCTTGCCGAGCAAGAAGAGCGGCGCAACCGGGCGGAAATGGCCCTCAAGGAGAGCGAGGAGCGATTCCGCGCGGCGCAGGAAGCGTCATTGGACGCCTTCATCATTTACCAACCGATCAAAGAGCATGGCAAGACCGTCGACCTGCGCGTCGTTTACGCCAATTGGCCGGCGGCCCGCTATTGCCGGTCAAGTCCCGAGGCGATGCAGGGCCGGCCGATCAGCGAGATCATCCCCGGCAGCACGGCAGCGGGCGGCTTGATCGACCACCATGGCAGAGTCGCCGATACGGGCGCACCGCTGGAATACGTCCTGGAATACGACGCCGACGGTATTCGCGGTGCCTTCCAGAACCTCGTGGTGTCCTTCAACGGCCTGATCGCCGCAACCTTCCGCGACGTCACCGCCTCGGTCGAGGCGAAAAGGGCCTTGGAACTGGCCAAGCTGGAGGCCGATAAGGCCAATGCGGCCAAGTCGCGCTTCCTCGCGGCGGCGAGCCACGATCTGCGTCAGCCGTTCCAGGCGATGCGGTTGTTCCATTCGGTGTTGCAGGCGTCGGTCGCCGATCCGCGCCAGATAGCGGCTCTGGTCAATCTCGACCGCGCGATGGCGTCGGGCGAAGCATTGCTGACCTCGCTGCTGGACCTCGCCAAGCTCGATGCCGGGCAGGAAACCATCGTGGTGGAGCCGCTCGCCATCGCCGCGCTGTTCGACTCGATCATCGCCGAGATTGCTCCGCTGGCCGCCGAGAAGGGGTTGCGGCTGAAGAGTCATTGCGCCGAGGTCACGGTGACCACCGACGCAACGATGCTCCGTCGCATTGTCGCCAATTTGGCCAGCAACGCCCTCCGCTATACCGAAAAGGGGGGAATCTTGCTCGCCTGTCGGCGAGCGCGCGGCGCGCTTCGTATCGAGGTCTGGGATACCGGCATCGGCATCGCGCCGGACCAGTTGGGAGCGATCTTCGACGAGTTCTACCAGGTGGAAAACGAGGAACGGGACCGCCGCCGTGGCCTGGGCCTTGGCTTGTCCATCGTGCAACGCCTCTGCGTCCTGATGAATTACCGATTGTCGGTGCGGTCGCGCCGCGGCAAGGGCACCGTGTTCACGGTTGGCGTGCCGCTCACCGCCGAGGGTGGCTAGGCCAGCGCTGCCGCCAGCAGGCTATCGGCGGCGGCACGGGCCTGATCGGTCACTTGCGCGCCGGCCAGCATGCGGGCGATCTCCTCACGGCGTTCGGCGGCGGTCAGCGCCGCCACCCGGGTGATGGTGCCGCCATTGCCATCTTCGCGCTTGGCGACATGCCAATGGTGGATGCCGCGGGCTGCCACCTGCGGCGAATGGGTCACCACCAGCACCTGCAGGTCGCCGGCCAGGCGGACCAGGCGTTCGCCTACGGCGGCCGCGACGGCGCCGCCGATGCCGCTGTCGACCTCGTCGAAGACGATGGACGGGACCGGACTGGTGCGGGCCAGCACCACCTTCAAGGCCAACATGAAGCGCGCCAACTCGCCGCCCGAGGCGATCTTGGCCAAGGGGCCGGGCGGCAGGCCGGGATTGGTCGCCACCTCGAAGGCGACGCCGTCGATCCCCGCCTCGCCCCATTGCTCCTCGGGCAGTGTCTCGATGCGGGTGCGGAAGCTGGCCTTTTCCAGCTTGAGCGGCGGCAGTTCTGCGGCTACCCCCTGGTCGAGGCGCCGGACGGCGGCATGGCGGGCCCGCGACAGGGCTGCAGCGGCCTCGGTATAGGCGGTGCGCGCCGCCTTCTCGGCCGCTGCCAGGCGGGTTACCCCGTCGCCGCCGGCATCGAGGGCACGCAATTCCTCGGCCAGGGCGTCGCGCCGGGCCGCCAAGGCATCGACCTCGACAGCGTGGCGGCGGGCGGCGGCGCGCAGGGCGAACAACCGCTCCTCGACGGTATTCAAGGCGGCCGGATCGAGGTCGAGGCTGGAGGAGACCTTTTCCAGAAGATTGCGCGCCTCGGCCGTTTCGATGGCGGCACGGTCCAGGGCGGCGATGACCGGATCGAGTCTGCCCTCGGCCTTGTCGGCGACCCGCTGCAGAGCCCGCCCGGCGCTTTGCAGGGCCGTCTCGACCTCGCCCTTGGCGGTCAGCGCCTGCAGCGCCGCATTCATCCCCTCGATCAGCTGTTCGCCATGCATCAGGATCGAGCGCTGGGCGGACAGGGCGGCTTCCTCGCCGGGGCGCGGATCAAGCAGGTTCAATTCCTCGACGGCGTGACGCAGGAAGTCCTCTTCGCTTCGTGCCTTGGCCAGGGTCGCTTCGGCGGCGCGGTGGCCGGCGATGGCGGCGCGCCACGCCTGCCAGGCGGCGGCGGCCGGCGCCGGATCGAGGTCGGCGAAGGCGTCGAGCACGGTGCGATGGGTGGCGGGGTCCAACAGGCCGTGGCTTTCGAATTGGCCATGGATCTCGACCAGGCTGTCGCCCAGGCGGCGCAGCAGGGCGACGCTCACCGGCTGGTCGTTGACGAAGGCGCGGGAGCGCCCGTCGGCGCCGACGATGCGGCGCAGCATCAGGCTATCGGCCGTTGCCAAGGCCTGCTCGGCCAGCAATCGGCCGGCCGGATGGTCGGGCGGCAGCAGGAACTCGGCGGTCACCGAAAGCTGGGCGGCACCCGGCCGCACCAGACCGCTTTCCGAGCGGGCGCCGAGCGCCAGGCCAAGGGAATCGAGGAGGATCGATTTGCCGGCGCCGGTTTCGCCGGTGAGCACCGAAAGTCCGGACTGGAAGGCGATATCGAGGCGGTCGATGAGGACGACGTCGCGGATCGACAGGCCAAGCAGCATGGTCTTTAGGCCGCCCTCACCACAACCAGCCGAACCAGCCGCTATCCTTCGGTTTGAGATCCGCCGGCGGCGCTCCCTGGACCATCTTGTAGGAGTCGACGTACCAGTCGCTGCCCGGGTAATTGTAGCCGAGCACCGCCGCGGTCTTCTTCGCCTCGTCGGTCAGGCCGAGCGCCTCATAGCATTCGATCAGGCGATGCAGGGCCTCGGGCACATGGGTGGTCGTCTGGTAATGGTCGACCACGTTGCGATAGCGGTTGACCGCCGCCAGGTATTGTTCCTGGCGCTCATAGTAGCGGCCGACCGCCATCTCCTTGCCGGCCAGATGGTCGCGCGCCAGATCGAGCTTCAGCTTGGCGTCGCGCGCATAGATGCTGGACGGGAAACGGTCGACCACCTCCTGCAAGCCCTTCAGCGCCTGATCGGTCATTTTCTGGTCGCGGCCGACATCGGCGATCTGCTCGTAATAGCAAATGGCCTTCAGATAGTAGGCATAGGCCGCGTCCTTGTGGCTGGGATGCAGCTGGATGAAGCGATCCAGGGCGATGATCGCCTCGTCGAACTTGTTGTTCTCATAGTTCGCATAGGCGGCCATCAACTGCGCCTTGGTGGCCCACACCGAATAGGGGTGCTGCCGCTCGACCTCGTCGAACGACTTGGCGGATTTGACGTAGTCTTCAGCGTTCAGCTGGTCCATCGCCTCGTTGTAGAGGTCTTCGACGGCGCGTTCCTTGTACTGGTCCTTGAGGGGGTCGTCGGCGCAACCGGCAAGGAGCGGAAGGGCAAAGGCGAAGGCGAGACAGATGGCACGCGCGCGGAGGGAGATCGTCATTACCTGCTCTGGGACACATGAAAACCGCCCAGACTATAGCATGCCGCGCGGCGGAATCGACAAGGGGGTTGGAAGCGTCCCTGACCGGAGGTGCCGGCGACACCAAGCCCGAGGCCATATCCTCGGTCAGGAGAGAAAATTAGTGGCGCCGGCCTCCGTGCCGGCGTTCCGGCGAAGCCGGAAGACAGCCATTTCGGCCGCTCCGCGGCGCAGACCGGCAGGGACGCCGGTCCCACTGAAAAACAATTGTTTCACCCGCTCGAACGCGGGAGCCCAAACGTCGTCAAGGGATATTCAGGGGATAAGGATCAGGCCGAAGCCGCGAGCAACGGTTGGAAGCGGGGCGGAGCCCGCAGCGTACCGGGGGTCAAGCTCACCATGGTCCAGGCACTGGTGTCGGCGAACAGCTTGCGCAGCAGCCGGTTGTTCAAGTCGTGACCGGTGCGGGAGCCATGGAAATGGCCGATCAACGGTGCGCCGGCCAGGTACAGATCGCCCACCGCATCGAGTGCCTTGTGGCGGACGAACTCGTCCTCGTAACGCAGCCCTTCCTCGTTCAGCACCTTGGCGCCATCGCTGGCGATGACCACGGCGTTGTCCAGCGAGCCGCCTTTGCCGAGGCCGGCGGCGCGCAGGGCGGCCACTTCCTGCTCGAAGCCGAAGGTACGGGCCCGGCTGATTTCCGATTTGAAGGCGCCGCCGGCCATCGACAAGAGGCAGCTCTGCCGGCGGATGACCGCGGCCGGGAAGTCGATGTCGACGCAGACGGTGGAGCCTCGGGCGGGGCTCAGCATGGCGAACTTGTCGCCGTCGTCGATGCGCACCCGTTTGGTGATCTTGATGGCGCGCCGTGGCGCCGCCTGTTCGACCACGCCAGCGCATTCGATCAGGAACAGGAAGGGGGCGGCGCTGCCGTCCATGACCGGGACTTCCGGACCGTTGATGTCGATCAGCGCATTGTCGATGCTCATGCCGGCCAGGGCGGCCATCAGATGTTCGATAGTGCGCACCACGGTGCCGTTGGCGTCGGCGACGCAGGTGTTGAGGCGGGTGTCGCAGACCGCGGCCCAATGGGCGGGGATCAAGGCGCCGCCGCCGGCCAGATCGACGCGGCGGAAGGCGATGCCGGAATCGATTTCCGCCGGGCGCAGCGTCATGGTGATCTTGGCGCCGGAATGCAGGCCGACGCCGGTGCAACTGATGGCGGTCTTCAGGGTTCGCTGGCGGACGGTGACAGGAGCGGAAGGGAGGCGTTCGAAGGCATCGGTCCCAAGGGTCGGGAAAGCTTCAAGAAGGGTGCCGCTATCGAACATTAACGCAAACCTATGCCGTGAACCGGTATTTGTTAGGTCAACATCTAGCAGTGGGGTGCGCTACGCTCAAATCAATCATTGTTACGATTTGTTTCGCTCCTGCAGCATCGAAATAGTCGCGTTCTATCAAATGGTTACTGCATTTATCGGGCAAAGGGAAGGGGCGGCGGAAAATGCCACCGCCCCTTTGGATGACCCCTCGTCAGTTGGCTTGGCGCCGCAGGAAGGCGGGGATGTCCAGCAGGTCCTCATCGGCGCGGGCGGCGGCGGGGCGCTCGGCCGGGCTGATGCGGGTCGCCTGCGGTGCCGGTACCGCCTGCGGTTGCGGCTGGGCGGGCGGCTGCGGGGCAGGACGCTGGGCGGCGGCCATCGGTTCCTGCCGTGGCGCCGGCGGCGCGGCCGGCTTCACATGGCCGGCCAGGCGATTGAGGAAACTGGCCCGGCGCGGTTGCTCGACGGCCGCCTCGGGCATCGCCGGCCGGGGCACCGGCCGCTGCGCCGGCATGGCCGCCATGGGGGCGTTGCCGCGCAGATCGAGCCGCGGTTCGGGGCGGGCTTCGTGACGCGCCGGCGGGTCGATATGCAGGCTGCCCTGAGCCGGTTCGGCCCGCATCGGCGGATCTTGGCGGACCGTCATGGTCGGTTCGGCCCGCATCGCCGGGGCCGGTTCGGGCCGCACCGCGAAAGATTCGCGGATGGTCGGCGCCGGCTCGGACCGGACCTGGATCCTCGCCTCGGCCTCTTCTTCCTCGTCCAGGTCGTGGCCCAGGGCCATGACCGGTTCCTCGGCGTAGCGGGTCGGTTCCGGCTGGGCGATGGCGGCCGAACCGTGGAAGACGTGGCTGGTGCCGGCGATCTGCTCGGCCAGGGTGGCTTTCGGCTTGGGCTGGAAGGCTTGGGCCGGGGCCACCGCAGGACGCTTCTGGTCGACCAGGGATATCAGCGTCGGGCGCGGCTGCGCCTGAGCCGCCACGTCGATGCCGGTGGCGACCACGGACACCCGCATCTTGCCCTGCAGCTTTTCGTCGAAGGTCGAGCCGAAAATGATATTGGCGTCGGCGTCGACCTCGTCGCGAATGCGATTGGCCGCTTCGTCGACCTCGAACAGGGTCATGTCGGCGCCGCCGGTGATGTTGATCAGGACGCCGCGGGCGCCCTTCATCGAGATGTCCTCGAGCAGCGGATTGCTGATCGCCGCTTCGGCGGCGTCGAGGGCGCGCTTATCGCCTTCCGCCTCGCCGGTGCCCATCATCGCCTTGCCCATCTCGCTCATCACCGTGCGGATGTCGGCGAAATCGAGATTGATCAGCCCCGGCATGATCATCAGGTCGGTCACCCCGCGCACGCCGGAATAGAGCACGTCGTCGGCCATCTTGAAGGCATCGGCGAAGGTGGTCCGCTCCGAGGCGACGCGAAACAGGTTCTGGTTCGGAATGATGATCAGGGTGTCGACGAACTGCGACAGCTCCTCGATGCCGGCTTCGGCCAGGCGCATGCGGTGCTGGCCTTCGAAATGGAACGGCTTGGTGACCACGCCGACCGTCAGGATGCCGTGCTCGCGCGCTGCCCGGGCGATCACCGGCGCGGCGCCGGTCCCGGTGCCGCCGCCCATGCCGGCGGTGATGAACACCATGTTGCTGCCCTGCAACTGGCCGACCAACTCGTCCAGCGTCTCCTCGGCGGCGGCGCGGCCGATGTCGGGCCGGGCGCCGGCCCCGAGGCCCTGGGTGACGGTGCTGCCCAGCTGGATGCGGCGGTCGGTGCGGGACTGCGCCATGGCCTGGGCATCGGTGTTGGCGACGATGAACTCGACGCCTTCCAAATGCGACTGGATCATGTTGTTGACGGCGTTGCCGCCGGCTCCGCCGACGCCAATGACGGTGATTCGCGGCTTCAACTCGCCGTTATTGCTGGGGTGGAAATTGATCATGTTGTCCTCCGCGCTGAATTCCGGTCTCGATCTGTTCGACTTACCCGTGGTGAAACTCTTAGAAATTCTTCCTTAGCCAGGCACCCACCCGGCCCAATGGTCCATTGGCCGCGGTCGCCGCCACGGCCTTGGCGGCGCTGTCCACCGCTTGGTGCTGCGAGGCATAACGCAGCAGTCCGGCGCAGGTGGCGAAGGCCGGGCCGCCGGTGGCTTCCGGCAGCCCTTGCACGCCCACCGGCCGGCCCAGACGCACCTGCTTGTCCAGCACCATGGCGGCCAGGTCGCGCAATCCCTGCAGCTGCGCTGCGCCGCCGGTCAGCACGACGCGGCGGCCGGCCCCCTTGTCGAAGCCGCCCGCTTCGAGATGGCTGCGCACCAGTTCGAAGGTCTCTTCGAGGCGGGGCTGGATGATCTGCACCAGCATCGAGCGCGGCACCTGATTGGTGGCGCCGTCCTCGTCCTCGCCGACCAGCGGCACCTTGAGGATCTCGCGGTCGTCCGAGGGCGAGGGCAGGGCGCTGCCGTACAAGGTCTTCATCCGTTCGGCGTGGACCAGCGGGGTCGACAGGCCGCGGGCGATGTCGTTGGTGACGTGCACGCCGCCGACCGGGATGGTGTCGGTATGGACCAGATGGCCGCTCTGAAAGACGGCGATGGTGGTGGTGCCGCCGCCCATGTCGATGCAGGTGACGCCCAGATCCTTCTCGTCGTCCACCAGGCAGGCCAGCCCCGAGGCATAGGCGGAAACGACCCGCGCCTCGATGTCCAGATGGCAGCGATTGACCACCGTCGACAGATTGCGCAGCGGCCCCGGATTGGCGGTGACCAGATGGATGGTGACGGCCAGGCGCTCGCCGTACATGCCGCGCGGGTCGCGGATGCCTTCGTTGCCGTCCACCGTGAAGCCGATCGGAATCGAATGCACCAGGTCGCGATCGGTGCTCTGGGTATGATGCCGGGCGTGGTCGAGCATGCGGCGGATGTCCTGCTCGCCGATATCATGGCCGTTGACCGACACCTCGACGGTGACATTGGTCGAACTCGGCTGGCCGCCCGAGATGTTGAGCACCACTTCGCGGATGCGCTCCTCGGCCATCTGCTCGGCCGCATCGACGGCGGCGCGGATCGAGGTTTCCGCCTCCTCCATGTCGACCACCGCCCCATTGCGCATGCCCCGCGACAGCTGGTGCCCGATGCCCAGCACGCGCAAGGACCCGTCGTCGGCGGCGCGCGCGATGAAGCAGCACACCTTGGTGGTGCCCACATCGAGAGCGGCGATCAGTCCATGGCGCAATTTGGTCTTCGACATCCCTGTGCCTATGCGTCCTTGCCTGGTTGTGCCTTGCGCTTGGTCGGTGCGACGGTCGCCGCATCCTGACTGCGGCCGGTGCTGCGCAGCACCAGGCGGTCGGGGATCCGCATGTCGATCATGGTGACTTGCCGTTCGAGCAGGCTCTGCTCGCGGTCGAGCTTGGCCAACTCGTGCCAGGCGGCGGCCGGATCGTCCTCGGGCAGGCGCACCTCGATGCCGTCGGTGCGGTCCAGGGTAATGTTCCAGCGGCGTTCGCCGACCCATTGTGCCGCCTTGACCCGCTTCGCCAGGGGCGGTTCGGCCTCCAGCAGCTGGACCAGTTCGGCCGCATGGTCGGGGGCGCCCTCGCCCACCATCAGCGGCAGGCCGGCATATTCCTCGATCTCGTCGCCCACCACCTGGCCTTCGCGGTCGACCAGGTAGTAGTGGCCCTTGTTTTGCCACAGTACGATGGGGGCCCGTTCGGTGATCAGCAGATGCACTTCGTCGGGCAGACGCCGTTCGATCACCGCCGTTTTTACCCAAGAGATTTCTTCCAGCCGCTGGCGGGTGGCGCTAAGGTCGATCCCGAAAATGGGGTCGCCCCGCTGCACCTTGAGGGCGGCCAGCAGTTCTTCGCGCGGGGTGCGGTTGCGCCCGTCGACGAAGATGTCTTGGACCCGAAAGCCGGCGCGGGCCGAGAGGGTGATGGCGTCGCCGGTCAGGCGCTCGTGCAGCTGATGGCCGGCCACCGCGTGGGTCAGCCAGAGGGGGAAGGCGGCTGCCGTGCCGATGGCGGCAAACAGCAGCGTGCCTCGCCGCATCTTTTTCCACCAGAAGGGGGTCCAGCGGCGCCGACCGGCTTGCGGGCGGCTTGCCGGACGGCCGGCGGCGGCCTTGGGGGCGCGCGGCGGCGCCTTCTGCCGCGGCGGGCCGGGCCGGTCTTCCACCTCGATCCGGATGTCGCTCAGCCGTCGCATCGCGCGTTCTCCACCATCCAGGTCACCAGCTCGGGGAAACCGATGCCGGCATGGGCCGCCAGTTCGGGGACCAGTGACGTCGCCGTCATGCCCGGCTGGGTATTGACCTCCAGCATGACCAAGCGACCCGGCTGGTCGGCCGCCGTATCGTCGTAACGCAGGTCGGCTCGGCTGACCCCGCGGCAGCCCAGGACCTGATGCGCCTGCACCGCCAGGGCCATGGCCTCGTCATAGGTGGCCGCCGGCAGCGGTGCCGGCACCAGGTGGCGCGAGCCGCCCGCGGCGTATTTGGCGGTGTAGTCGTAGAAGCCGCGATCCGAGGTGATTTCGGTGACGCCCAGGGCCTTGTCGCCCATCACGGCGACGGTGATCTCGCGCCCGGGAACGAACCGCTCGGCCAGGACCAGGTCGCCATAGGGCCAGTCCTCGGCCGCCAGCGGCCGGGTGTTGTCGCCGGTGCCGACGATGTGGACGCCGACGCTCGATCCCTCGTTGAGCGGCTTCAGCACATAGGGCCGCGGCAGTACGTCGCCGGCCAGCACCTCGCTCTTGTGCACCACACGGCCTTCGGCCACCGGAATGCCGACCGAGGCGAACAACTTCTTGGCGGTCGGCTTGTCCATGGCCATCGCCGAGGCCAGCACCCCCGAATGGGTGTAGGGGATCTTCAGGATGTCGAGCACGCCTTGGATCGAACCGTCCTCGCCGAAGCGCCCGTGCAGGGCGTTGAACACCACCCACGGCTTGGTCGCTTCCAGCCCGCCGATCAGGGTCCGCAGGTCGCGCCGCACATCGATGGTGGCCACCGCATAGCCGGCCTTCTCCAGCGCCGCGGCGACGGCGGTACCGCTGTTCAGCGACACCTCGCGCTCGGCCGAGAACCCACCCATCAGGACGACAACCCTCTTGCTCATGCTTCAGCCTTTGCGCGAATGCCAATGCGACGAATTTCCCAGCGCAGCTCGACCCCGGAGGTCTCGAGGACACGCCGGCGCACCTCTTCGCCGAGTTCCTCGAGGTCGGCGGCGGTGGCCGTGCCGGTATTGATCAGGAAGTTGCAATGCATGTCGGAAACCTGGGCGCCACCGATGGTCAGGCCACGGCAGCCGGCCTGGTCGATCAGCTGCCAGGCCTTGTGGCCGGACGGATTGGCGAAGGTCGAGCCGCCGGTGCGGGTGCGCAGCGGTTGGCTGGACTCGCGCTTGCTGCGAATCTCGGCCATCCGCTCGGCGATCGCTTGCGGGCGGTCGGCGCTGCCTTCGAGCAAGGCATCGATGAAGATCCAGCCCTCCGGCAGGGCGGAATGCCGGTAGCCGAAACCCAATTCTGCCGCATCCAGTACCCTCAGGCCGCCGGCCGGATCCAAGGCGCGGGCCTGCCGCGTGACGTCCTTCATTTCGCCGCCATAGGCGCCGGCATTCATGCACAAGGCGCCGCCGATGGTGCCGGGCACGCCGGACAGGAATTCCAAGCCGCCGATGCCGGCCTCGCAGGCGCTGGCGGCGACGTTGATGTCGAGCGCCGCCGAGCCGGTGCTGACCACGGTGCCGTCGCAGGCGATCTGGGCGAAGGCCCGGCCGAGCCGGATCACCACGCCCGGCACGCCGCCGTCGCGCACCAGCAGGTTGGAGCCGACGCCGATCACGGTGACCGGCACGTCCGCCGGTTTGCCGGCCAGAAAGGTCGCCAGGTCGTCGATATCGACCGGCTTGAACAACACCTCGGCCGGACCGCCGACCCGGAACCAGGTGACGCCGCCCAGCGACGCATTGGCCGTCAATCGCCCGCGCACCGGTGGCAGGCGTTCGAGCAGGCGGCTAGCGGCGAAGCGTCTGGCGGTCGGCATGGCGTTCACTCTCCTGCCTCCACCGGCAACGGCCGGCCGGCGGCCAGGGCATCGAGTTGCGCCGGCAGGGCGTGGGCCCAGCTGGTGATGTTGCCGGCGCCCAGGCAGACGACGAAATCGCCCGCTTTGGCCAGTTCGTGCACCAGCAGCGGCAATTCGTCGACCGCGGCGAGGGCGATCACCTTGCGGTGGCCACGTTCCAGTAGTCCGGTCACCAGGGCGTCGCGGCTGACCTCGGCGATCGGTTGCTCGCCCGCCGCATAGATGTCGCTGACGATGACGATGTCGGCGTCGTTGAAACAGGTGCAGAACTCCTCGAACAGGTTCTGCACCCGGCTGTAGCGATGTGGCTGGACCACCGCGATGACCTGGCCGGTGGCGGCCGAGCGAGCCGCCTTCAACACCGCGGCGATCTCCACCGGATGGTGGCCGTAATCGTCGATGACGGTAATGCCGTGCGACTCGCCGATCTTGGTGAAGCGGCGCTTGACCCCGGCGAAGCCGCCGAGGCCGGCCCGCACCGTGTCGTCGGACAGTTGCAGTTCCTTGGCGATGACCACCGCGGCCAGCGAATTCTGCACGTTATGCTGGCCCCACATGGGCAGGTGGATGCCATCGATGGCACGGGTCTGGCCGGTCGCCCGGTCGGTGATGACGACATCGAAATGGGCGCCGTCGGAACCGATGACCACATTGGTGGCGCGCACGTCGGCCTGCGGGTTCAGCCCGTAAGTGACGATCTTGCGGTCGGCGACGCGGGGGATCAGCGCCTGCACCTCGGGATGGTCGGTGCACAGCGCGGCGAAGCCGTAGAACGGGATGTTCTCGACGAACACGCGGAAGGCGTCGCGCACTTTGTCGAAGGTCCCGTAGAAGTCCATGTGCTCGGGGTCGATATTGGTGACCACGGCGATGGTGGCCGGCAGCTTCATGAAGGTCCCGTCCGACTCGTCGGCCTCGACCACCGCCCAGTCGCCGGCGCCCAGCCGGGCATTGGTGCCATAGGCGTTGATGATGCCGCCGTTGATCACCGTCGGGTCCATATCGGCCGCATCCAGCATGGCTGCGATCATCGACGTGGTGGTGGTCTTGCCATGGGTGCCGCCGATGGCGATGGCCCAGCGCAGCCGCATCAGCTCGGCCAGCATCTCGGCGCGGCGCACCACCGGGATCAGCCGGGCGCGCGCGGCCACCAATTCGGGGTTCTCGGCCTTCACGGCCGACGAGATCACGATCACCGAGGCATCGCCCAGATTGGCCGGATCGTGGCCGATGGAGACTGAGATGCCGTGCTCGCGCAAGCGCCTGACATTGGCGCTTTCCGCCATGTCCGAGCCCTGGACCTTGTAGCCGAGATTGTGCAGGATCTCGGCGATGCCGCTCATGCCGATGCCGCCGATGCCGACGAAATGCATGGTTCCGATGGTGATCGGCAGGGCTCTCATGCGGCCTCCCGC
>CAIOJO010000503.1 GCA_903858635.1 uncultured Telmatospirillum sp.
GCCACCTTCGCCTTGAATGCCGGTGTGTGGTTCCGGCGGGTACGCTTTGCCATGGTATTCTCCCCTGATGCGCGGCATCGTCGCCGCTCTCAGGCAGAAAATCCACCTATCCCACTGTCCGAATTTCCCAGGCCGGCTCTGCCAGATCATCGGCTGAAATGTGATGCTCCTTAAAGGCCGCATGGCCATCGAGTTCGATTCGAGCATCAACACCGCCCAACCACGCCGCTTTGGTGATGATCTGATAGCCACGATGTTCAATCTGTGACATGCCTCAAACCCTCCCCTCAGCCCTTGGTAGGCGGCCGACATAGGCGGCCAGGCTACCCGCTCCAAGACCCGTCTGGTACACCGTGCCGTCAACGCGGTGACGGTGTGACCAGGCGCCGTTGTCATGCAGCAGAAATTGTGCGTTGGCATCTTCGCGGAATTGATAGACCGCCCGCGCCGGCGCCCGCAGAACCTGCAGGGCGCAGACAAAGGCGACGTCTCTTCCTCTCAACACCGTATCCATCCGCCGCATTTCCTCACTGAAAAAGTAATTACGGGAAGGACTACGCTTCGCACTATCCACCATGATTGACCTCCTTGGGTAAAACCCTCGGAGGCGCCTATACGATCTTCCCGAAGGACGACCGAATAGGTCGCCTTCGAGAAACGCTTTCACCGATGACTATAGCATAGTGATTGCCCGCCACAACCTGGCGGCGAAGAGAAGGGGGGTGGCCTTCGGGTCGCCCCCTCGATGTCACGCCTTCGGCGCTTTCTTACCGCTGTCGGCCTGCTGGCGCTGCTGGCAGGCGGCCAGCTCCTCGCGCAACACCGCCACCTTGCCGCGCAGCTCGGCGGCCTCGGCCTCGTGCTGGGCCTGGCGTTCCTGGGCCTGATGCGCCAACTTTTCGGCCGCGGCGAGGTCGGTGCGCAGCGCCGCCTCGCGCACCTCGCTGGCGGCCCGGTCCCTAGCCGCCTGGTCGGCGAGCTGGCGGCGATCGGCCTCACCGGCGGCGAGCTGCGCCCGTAGATCCGCCTCGCGCTCGCCGGCCGTCTTCCGGTCCTCGGCGATCTGCTGCCGCAGCGCCGCCTCGCGGCCCTCGGCCGCCTTCCGGTCCTCGGCCGCCTGGTCGAGCACCCGCCGGCGTTCGGCGTCGGCCTCCTGGGCGCGGGCCTCGGCGCCGGCGGCCTTCTGGCTGGCCGCGTCGAGGTCAGCCGTCAAGCCGTCGACCCTGGCCGTCAACTGTTGGGCCTGCCGCTCCGCCGCCTCGGCCCGCTCGATCATCGCCGCCAATTGTTCCTTGCCCTTGGTGATCGTCTCGCGGGCGCTCACCAGCTCGGTCACGCTCTGGGCCTGGCGCAGCTCGAGTTCACTCAACTGCTCGTCGGCCGTCGCCAGCACGGCGCGGGCGTCGGTCAGCTCCGCCTCTGCGGCATCGGCGGCGGCCCGCGCCGCCTTGACTGCCGCCGCAACGCGGCCCTCGGCGATCTCCGTCGCCCGGCGATGAATGCGGGCGATGGTGCCGGACAGCCCGGCCGAGAGTTCGGCCATGCGGGTATCAACCTCGGCCTGCAGCTCGGCCGGCAGTTCGATCGCCTCGGCCTCCTCGGCGGCCGGCGCCGCCGTCACCTCCCACTCGGCGAGAAGGGCGGCGATCCGCCCCATGTTGCCGCCGCCCAAGGCGCGGCGAACGGCGAAAGCCGAGAGCTTGGCGCCGCCGGCGGCCAGCTCGTCGATCTTGGCGCGGATCCGCTCATCGGTGAATTCTGCTGGCCTAGCCATCGCGCAACCTCGTTTGTTTGTTCCGGTAATGAACTAACTAATAAACTAATGGACTTAACAAATAAATGCAAGTGGCGTATATGGGCGCGGCGGGCCTGCCCTGCGGGCCCTGGGCCGCCCATCGAGGCGGCCCAAACTGTCCGCGATCAGGTCCATTCGGTTGTCGCGCATGGCACCGCGCATGTGTCGCCGGCGGCATAGGTGTAGTGCTGCCAACCTTTGGCGCCCACCACTTGCGCCCGCGCCGCCGATGCTGTCGAGTGAGGTCATGCACCGGCGCATCAAGGCTAGGCGGTGGGTTTTGCCGGGCACGGTTTCATCAAAAACCACCCGGCCGCCAATCTGGGCTTGAACGGCAACGGTCTTGGTGTGGCTCATTGGGTTAACTCCAATCAAAGGGGGTTGGCGAAGCGACGAAGGGCGCGGGCCGCCTGGTCGGCATTGTCGCAAGCGCGCTCGAAGGCGCTGCGGCGCAGATCGCCAGCCGAAGGGATGGGGGAAAAGCGCCCGGCCTGGTCGTCGAGCTGGCGGGCAGCCGCAATCAGCTCGTCGAGCTGGCGAAGGGTGGCGCCGTTCACATGTTGGCGCTTGGTTTCGGCCATCTTGATTATTGCCGGTGCATAGATCACCTCGTCGATCGGCGCCGCCTCGGCGGCGGCCACCGGCGCCGGCGGCGTCAGGCGGTAAAGGACTCGATGCCCGGCCTTGGGTGTGTAGGACGTGACGCGGGCCGCCAGCGGCGCGTGTTCACGGCTGGAAAGACCCTTGCCGTAGGCGTAGGCGTCGCCCTCATGGCGAAAGCGTGCCACCTCGTCGCCGCCAAAGTCGAAGCCGAAGGAATCGGCGATCTGCACGGAAAAATAAGAGCTTGGAAAGGCCATGGAGGTCACCATCGCGTGAAAGATTGTGGTGCCCCTCCGGGCCGGCGGTGCGCCGGCCGAAGAGGCGGGCGGGTTAGATCAGTCCAAGCACCAGCAACCAGGACGGAGCGCCATCGGCGCCACGGCCATCGGGCTCGATGTCGTCGCCGGTCGTGGTTTCGGCCACGCCGTCAAACATCCAATGTTGCAGGGTCGTTTCGCTGGGGATGGTGCTGACCTTCGCCCATTCCGGGAGGCGGTCGTAAAAGGCCTTCTTTTGCTCGGTCCAGGCGGCCAACGGCACCTCGGCCTTCTTCCGCGCATAAACCTTCCACCCGCCGGAAAACGGGGTGCGCCGCAAAATCGTTCCGTCCGACATTACAGCCATCAAGCCGCGCGCCCGTTCGGAGGCATAGCGGAACAACTCGGAACCGTGGGCGGACAATTTGGCCATCGGAAAATTTCCCCTTCAATGAACCGGCGAAGCGTGCCGCGCATGCTTCCCGGAGCCGGGCGACCGGCAGGGTTAGCAGAGGGAAGGGGTCGACCAGGTGGAGGGGGATCACCCACCGGCCCGGCCGGCGCCGCAGGCGAGATTTCGGCC
>CAIOJO010000504.1 GCA_903858635.1 uncultured Telmatospirillum sp.
GCCACCTTCGCCTTGAATGCCGGTGTGTGGTTCCGGCGGGTACGCTTTGCCATGGTATTCTCCCCTGATGCGCGGCATCGTCGCCGCTCTCAGGCAGAAAATCCACCTATCCCACTGTCCGAATTTCCCAGGCCGGCTCTGAGGTCGCCTCCGGCATCCGCGATGTGGCGTCGCAGGTGACGCAATCAGCAGGGAAGGCGCGGGCGGCGGTCACCATGGTGGCCTCGACCGACAAGGATATCCAATGCCTGATGGACGCCGCCCAGCGGATCGGCGAGGTGGTCGGCCTGATCAATGCCATTGCCAGCCAGACCAACCTCCTCGCACTCAATGCGACGATCGAGGCAGCGCGGGCTGGCGCAGCAGGCAAAGGGTTCGCCGTGGTCGCCAACGAGGTGAAGAATCTTGCCAACCAGACCGCAAAGGCGACAGCCGAGATCGGCGGCCAGATTGCCAGCATGCGGTCCGCCACCGAGGCGGCCGTTTCAGCAATCCGCGGTATCGGCACAACCATCCGCGATCTCAGTAATGGCTTCACGATCATTTCGGAGTCCACCGAGCAGCAGAGCGCTGCGATCTCCGAGATCAGCCGTTCCATTCATAGCGTGTCCCAGGGCATTGGCCAGGTCGCCCAGACCATCGGTGCAATCGCCGAACGCTCGGAGACCGCAACCGAGGCAGCGGGGCAGGTTCTAATAGCGGCCGGCGCGCTCGCCGAGCAGACGGTGCGGATGAACGATCGGATCGACTCCTTCGTCGACCGGGTCGGCGCGGGCATGCGCGTTGGCTGAAGAAGCTGACAGCGAGTCCGGCATCCTTTCCTTAGGTTCTGTCAAATGAGAGTGGTTTCCATCTCATTGCGCAGTCCTTCAGGTCGGACTGTCGCGTTGCGCATTGCCTTATGGTTGTCCGCCGCCATTTTTCGCAATGCCTGACTTCTCGGCCGCCAGCCGCTGTGTCTGCTCGTATTCCAAAGCCGCCCGTGACGGTGTTTGGGACACCTCTTCGCCCGAGGCCGCACTCCGGTACTCGACGATCGCCGACCCGGTCGTGCCGTCGATCGCCATGGTCGGGTTTGAATAGCCTGACGCTGAGGGGCTTGGTCGGACTTCGGGGGAAGTGACGGTGTTCGGGGGTGCCTGAGTTGCCTTTGACACCACGGCAGAAATAGGCTCGGCGGCGACGCCACTTACATTGGGCACGCTCATAATATTCCCTCCGGACACGAGAGCGGAAATTCGGTATCCGGGTCTTCCGTCGGTTCCGACTCTCCGACCCATCCCACCCAGAACCAAACCGTAACGCTCTCTACCTATATACGTACAGACGGCAAGAATCAGGCGCGAATTCTAGGCACAGCAAATCTTACCAGAACAGCGGCCTCTTCTGGTGGTAATTGTGCACGTATCGCTAGTAGTGCCATTGACTTAGAGGTGGCAGGCTAGACCATCATGTCCGTGTGAGGCGATAGCCGGTTGAAGTGGCCCGCCTCGAAGTGTCGACTAAAGCGTTTGCAACGCGACGGGGGTTGCTCTGGTGGACAGAGCCTATCCCCAGGCACTGAACGAGGC
>CAIOJO010000505.1 GCA_903858635.1 uncultured Telmatospirillum sp.
CATCCTGTGGCAGCCGCGTGCTGACCCCGTAGAGAAGCATGAGACCTGGGGCGGGAACGAAAAATGGTTTGTCGGAAGGCAGTTTGCGGGGTTGACACCGAAACCCCAATTAGAGAAGCGCTCGCCGGAGGCGAGCTTCGCCAAGGACACCAAGAGGGCGCGGGGTTTGGCGCGACGTCGTCGGTTCGGCATCATTGGCTTGGTGTTCTTGGTGCAGATCGCCGAAGGCGATCCTTGCTGCTCTTCGTGTTGAGAAAGTCGATCCCGCCTCAGGGCGCCCTTTGACGTCCAACCATTGTCCATCGACGCCATAATGAGAGCCGCCCGGCCCGGTGGTGCCGTCTTGACAAGGGGTCAAGTCACTACCTAAAGTGGCAATAGGTATTTGGTCAGTCCTAATATGTTAGCCCAAGCGTGGAGTTGACCAGTCCGTTTTGCGGTGGGTTTGCCGCAAACCACGGCCCTCGAAGAGGCCGAGGCGCGCGCCATGAATGTGTCGTAGCGGAGGAAGACGTCGATGGTGAAGCATTTCGACCCGGCTTGCCCCAAATGCGAAAAAAAATTCCACGTGCATCATGAAGATCTGAGGCACGCGGGTATCAAGCTTCTCTGCCCCTATTGCGGCGAGCAGTTCCATGTCGACGAGGCGGCCAGCGTCGTCGAGCACGATGGCACCCTGTGGCGGCCAAGCGGCACGCCATCCCGTTAGCCACCGCGAACCAATCGAGGCAGCCATGAACCACCCCGCTCTGACCGGCCAGCCGGTCGACAGCTCGCTCTCCAGCTTGCGCCAGTTCATCGCCCTGGTCGAACAGCACCATCCCGAAGAAATGCTCCGGATCACCGACGAGATTCGACCCGGATCGTTCGAGGCGACGGCAATTCTCGCCAATCTCGAGCAGAAGGGCCTCTACCCGATGGTGGTGTTCGAGCGGCCGGTGAACCAACTGGGCCAGGTTTCGCCGTTTCCCCTGGTCACCAATATTTATGCCTCGCGCAAGCGCTGCGCCCTGGCCCTCGGCCTGGCCGCCGACCAGCACCGCCTCGAACTGTCGATGGAGTATGCGCGGCGCGAGGCGCGGCGTTTCGCCCCGACCCCGGTCGATGCCGCCGCGGCACCGGTCAAGCAGGTGATCAAGACCGGCGACGCCGTCGACCTCAGGGAATTGCCGATCGTCCGCCACCATCACATGGATCCGGCGCCCTATATCGACATGACGCCGGTGATGCGCGACCCCGACCAGGGCCATTACAACATTGCCTTCCTGCGGACCATGTACAAAGGGCCGCGGAAGCTCGGCATCCACATGTCGCCGCGGCACAATTGGCAGATGTGCCGCAAGCATGAGGAGCGCAACGAGCCGACCCCGGTGGTCATCGTCGTCAGCCATCACCCGGCCTTCTACCTGGGGGCGCTCAACGTGTCGCCGTTCGGGGTCGACGACTACGAACTGGTCGGCTCGATGATGAATCACTCGATGCGGCTGGTTCCGTCCGAGACCTGGGGCAAGGACTTCATGGTGCCGGCCGACGCCGAGATGGTGATCGAGGGCGAGATCCCCCCCAATGTACGCGAGGTGGAAGGACCGTTCGGCGAGTTCCCGGGCACCTACGGGCCGCAGCGCCTGCGCTGGGTGATCAATGTGACGGCGGTGACCCATCGCCGCGACGCCATCTACCAGGACATCTTCGTCGGCCACCCCGATAACTGGGTGTTGGGGGCCATTCCCAAGGAAGGCAGTCTGTTCAACCGCATCAAGGGGGTGGTGCCGACGGTCAAGGCGGTGCATCTGCCCAATTCGGGGACCGGCCGCTTCAACTGCTACATCTCCATCGACAAGAAGGTCGACGGCGAGAGCAAGCAGGCGGCGCTGATCGCCCTCGGCGAATGCGACTTCGTGAAGAACGTGTTCGTCGTCGATGCCGACATCGATCCGTTCAACGAACAGGAAGTGATGTGGGCCTTCGCCACCCGCTGCCAGGCCGATCAGGACCTGGACATCATCAAGAACGTCAAGGGCAACACCCTCGAGCCCTCGCAGACCGACGACATCATGACCACCAAGGTGATCATCGACGCCACCCGGCCGGTGCGTCGGCCCTTCGCCTCGCGGGTGCAGGTGCCGATGGAGGTGCGGGAGAAGTTTCCCGTCGAACGATACCTGAACGACCTCGCGCGCGGCCGAATCAAAGACTGACGGAACGAACCTCCATCCCCACCGGGTTGGTGCGAAGGTCGAGTGAAGGCGAAGGGCATGAAGCCCACCCCGTCCCGATAAGGAAGACGGGGCGCGATAAGGGAGCGACCGATGCCGGCAACCGTGATCAAGGTGTCGGACGTTGTCGATCGTCAATCGATCGGCGGCTTCCGACTGAAGGTTTTCCTGCTGTGCGCAGCGACTCTGTTCATCGAGGGCTTCGACACCCAGGCCATCGCCTTCGTCTCGCCGGCCCTCAGCAAGGCCTGGGACCTTCCCAAGGGGGCCCTGGGACCGGTCTTTTCGGCCGGGCTGTTCGGCTTGCTGTGCGGCTCGCTGCTGGTGGCGCCATTGGCCGATCGGCTCGGCCGCCGCAAGGTCATCCTCTATTCGGCCTTGCTGTTCGGCATCTTGACCTTGGCCACCACGGCGGCGAGCAATCTTGGCGAACTGATCGCCATGCGCTTCGTCACCGGCCTCGGTTTGGGCGGAGCCATGGCCAATGCGGTGGCCCTGACCGCCGAATACAGCCCGAAGCACCGTCGGGCCAGCATTGTCATGGCGGTGTTCACCGGCTTTCCCGCCGGCTCGGCGGTCGGCGGGTTCATCGCCGCCCATCTGATCCCCAGCCTGGGCTGGGAAGCCGTCTTCGTCTGCGCCGGAAGCCTGACCCTGGGCTTGTGGCTCTTGTTGCTGCTGCGCCTGCCGGAGTCCGTCTGCTTCCTGGCCCTGCGGCGCGACCATGCGCCGCAGGTGGCGCGGCTGATGGCGAAGATCGACCCCAGCCTTGATCAGGCCGCCCCGCTGGACTTCGTCGTCGACGAACCCGGTGCCGTCGGCATTACCGTGCAGCACCTGTTCCGCGGTGCCTGGAGCCGCCTGACGCCGCTGCTGTGGGTCATCTATTTCATGAGCCTGTTGAACCTCTATCTGCTGGCCAGCTGGCTGCCGACGATGGTGCATTCACGGGGGATTTCCGTCGAGTATTCGGTCATCGCCACGGCGCTTCTGCAGGTCGGCGGCATCGCCGGGGCGGTGATCCTGAGCCTGTTGACCGGCCGTTTCGGGGCCCGCCGCATCATGCCGTTGGCCTATCTGGCGGCGGCGCTGTGCATCGGCAGCATCAGTTTCACCGGGAGTTCGGTTGGCCTGACCATGCTGGCGGTGTTCTGGGCCGGGTTCACCGTGATCGGTTGCCAGAATTGCAACAATGGCCTGGCCTCGATCATCTACCCGACCGCCTTCCGCGCCACCGGCGTCGGCTGGGCCAATGGGATCGGCCGCGCCGGCTCCATCACTGGACCGCTGATCGCCGGCTTCATGCTGACCCGGGATGCCGAACTCAGCACCATCTATATGACCGGAAGCGCTGCCGCCGTCGTCGCCGCCATCGCCGCCCTCGCCATCGGTCGGCAATGGGCGCCGAGCCTCGACGCCGGCGACGGCCCAGAGACGGCCGGCAGCGACTCGGCGGCCCCGGCCGGCGGCTTGAAGTCGAGCGCCTCGTAAGCGGTTCCGCGGCTGGCCGGGGAACCAGCGCGACTTCCGGTGGTTAACCTGTACCATGGGAGGAATCGGACATGCGTGGCGCTTTGCTGTGGTTCTTGGGAATCCCCATCCCGATCATCATTCTGCTCTATCTTTTCCACGTCATCTGACCGCCGTTTTTTGCATGCGACCGGCGGCGGAGCTTGGGGATTGCCACCCGAAGCGGATCGGCCCGGTCCCCGGCCGGCCAAGTTGCCCAGCAGCTTTGGATTGACCGGGCCATCGCCGCCCCCTATGTAGCGGAATGCCCAGAACCTCATCCGAGAGCGAATGACGTCGTTCATCCGCGTGCGCGGCGCGCGCGAACACAATCTCAAGAATGTCGATGTCGACATCCCGCGCGACCGTCTGGTGGTGATCACCGGCTTGTCGGGTTCGGGCAAGTCCTCCTTGGCCTTCGACACCATCTATGCCGAGGGTCAGCGGCGTTATGTCGAATCCCTGTCGGCCTATGCCCGCCAGTTCCTCGAGCTGATGGCCAAGCCCGATGTCGACCTGATCGAAGGCCTGTCGCCGGCCATCTCCATCGAACAGAAGACCACCTCGAAGAACCCGCGATCGACCGTCGGCACGGTCACCGAGATCTACGACTATATGCGGCTGTTGTTCGCCCGGGTCGGGGTTCCGCACTCGCCGGCGACCGGGCTGCCGATCGAAAGCCAGACGGTGTCGCAGATGGTCGACCGGGTGCTGTCGATGCCGCCCGGCACCCGTCTTTATCTGCTGGCCCCGGTGGTGCGCGGCCGCAAGGGCGAATACAAGAAGGACCTGCAGGATCTGCAGAAGAAAGGCTTCCAGCGGGTCAAGGTGGACGGCCAGCTGTTCGAGATCGACCAGGTGCCGGTGCTGAACAAGAAAGTGAAGCACGACATCGAGGTGGTGGTCGACCGGCTGGTGGTGAAGGACGGCATCGCCACCCGCCTCGCCGACAGCTTCGAAACGGCCCTCGAACTGGCCGACGGCATCGTCATCGCCGAGAACGCCGAGGGCGGCGAGCGGACCCTGTTCTCCGCCAAGTTCGCCTGCCCGGTCTCCGGCTTCACCATCGACGAGATCGAACCGCGGCTGTTTTCCTTCAACAATCCCTATGGCGCCTGCCCGGCCTGCGACGGTCTCGGCGTAACCATGCATTTCGCCTTGGACCTGGTGGTCCCCGACGACAGCAAGTCGCTGCGCGACGGCGCCGTCGCCCCCTGGGCCGGCTCCTCGTCGCAGTATTATCACGAGACCCTGGAAAGCCTGGCCCGCCATTACCGTTTCCGCCTCGACACGCCGTTTGCCGAATTGCCCGAGCGGGTGCGCCACGGCCTGCTTTATGGCTCGGGCGACGAGGTGGTGCCGATGCGCTACGAGGACGGGGTGCGCACCTACAGCACCGAACGCCCGTTCGAAGGGGTCATCCCGAACATGGAACGGCGCTTCCGCGAGACCGATTCCAGCTGGGTACGCGACGACCTGTCGCGCTTCCAGGTGACCGCGCCTTGCGAGACCTGCAAGGGGGCCCGGCTCAAGCCGGAAGCGCTGGCGGTCAAGCTGCGCGGCCGCGACATCTCGCAGGTCACCGCCTTTTCCATCGCCGAAGCGCGCCAATGGTTCGCCGAATTGGACCAGCATCTCAAACCGAAGGACCGCGAGATCGCCCGGCGCATCCTGCGCGAGATCAACGACCGCCTGGGATTCCTGGTCGATGTCGGGTTGGAGTATCTGACCCTGGCCCGCAATTCGGGCAGCCTGTCGGGCGGCGAATCGCAACGCATCCGCCTCGCCTCGCAGATCGGCTCGGGCCTCACCGGGGTGCTCTACGTGCTGGACGAGCCGTCGATCGGCCTGCACCAGCGCGACAACGACCGGCTGTTGGCCACCCTGAAGCGCCTGCGCGACATCGGCAACACGGTGATCGTCGTCGAGCACGACGAGGATGCCATCCGCGCCGCCGATTATCTGATCGACATGGGCCCCGGCGCCGGAATCCATGGGGGCGAGATCGTCGCCCAGGGCACCCCCGAGCAGGTCATGCAGGATCCGGCCAGCCTGACCGGCCAGTACCTGACCGGGCAGCGGGAGATTCCGCTGCCGGCGCGCCGCCGCAAAGGCAGCGGCAAGCAGTTGTCGGTGGTGGGCGCGCGCGGCAACAACCTCAAGAACATCACGGTGGACCTGCCGCTGGGCACCTTCATCTGCGTCACCGGGGTCTCCGGCGGCGGCAAATCGACCCTGATCGTCGAGACCCTGTACAAGGCTCTGGCGCGGCGCCTCAACGGGGCGCGCGACCATGGGGCGCCCCATGACCGCATCGACGGCCTGGAATACATCGACAAGATCGTCGATATCGACCAGTCGCCGATCGGCCGCACGCCGCGCTCCAATCCGGCCACCTATACCGGCGCCTTCACCCCGATCCGCGACTGGTTCACCAATCTGCCGGAGTCGCAAGCCCGCGGCTACAAGCCGGGCCGCTTCAGTTTCAACGTCAAGGGTGGCCGCTGCGAAGCCTGCCAGGGCGACGGACTGATCAAGATCGAGATGCATTTCCTGCCCGACGTCTATGTCCAATGCGACATCTGCAAGGGCAAGCGCTACAACCGCGAGACGTTGGAAATAACCTTCCGTGGCAAGAGCATCGCCGATGTCCTTGATATGACGATCGAGGAAGGCGCGGAATTCTTCAAGGCGGTTCCGGCAATCCGCGACAAGCTCGAGACCCTGAAGCGGGTGGGCGTCGGCTACATCCATCTCGGCCAACAGGCGACCACCCTGTCGGGCGGCGAGGCGCAGCGGGTCAAACTGGCCAAGGAGCTGTCGCGCCGAGCCACCGGTGGCACCCTCTACATCCTCGACGAACCGACCACCGGGCTGCATTTCGAAGACGTCAAGAAGCTGCTCGAAGTGCTGCAGGCCTTGGTGGCGACGGGCAATACGGTGCTGGTCATCGAACACAATCTGGAAGTCATCAAGACCGCCGACTGGATCATCGACCTCGGCCCGGATGGCGGCATCGGCGGCGGCCGCGTGGTCGCCACCGGCACTCCCGAAACCATTGCCGCCACCCCCGAGAGCTACACCGGGCAATATCTCCGGCCTTACCTGGCCAAGGCCCTGCAGCGGGCTTAGGAGTGATGCGGTTCAGTGGGGCGGGCCAGCCTGTGAAACAATTGCTTTTTTTCAGTGGCACCGGCGTCCCTGCCGGTGTTCCGGCAGAGCCGGAAGCCTAGCATTTAGACCATCTTCGCGGCACACACCGGCAGGGACGCCGGTGCCACTAGAGCGGTATGCGATTAGATCGGATCACCCCTCTCGTCA
>CAIOJO010000506.1 GCA_903858635.1 uncultured Telmatospirillum sp.
GACCCTGATGTTCAACGGCTATGGCGAGCAGGTGGCGGCGCTTTATGCCGGGATGGACCTGAAGAAGGACTTCTGAGGGTGCATCTCGCCGGCGCCGCCCCGCCGACGCGACGCTCCAGCCTGCCCTGGTGGCGGCCGACCCTGCGGGGCACCGCCCATCTGGCCTGCCTGGTTCCCTTGTTGTGGCTGCTGGCGAAGGGTCTGCTCGGCGAATGGGGAGCCAATCCGATCGAGGCCATCATCCGCTTCCTGGGGGACTGGGCGCTGCGTTTCCTGGTGATCGCCCTGGCGGTGACACCGCTCCGCAAGCTCGCCGCCTGGCCGGCCTTGGGCCGTTATCGCCGCATGCTGGGGCTATGGGCCTTCGCCTATGCGGCGCTGCATATGTCCTGTTACGTCGTGCTCGACCAGTTCTTCGATTGGCCCACCATCGGCAACGAAATCCTCAAGCATAAATTCATCACCGCCGGGATGACCGCCTTCGCCTTGCTGCTGCCCTTGGCCGCCACCTCGACCAACGGCATGGTCCGTCGCCTGGGTGGCCAGCGCTGGCGGCGGCTGCACAAGCTGGTCTATGCGGTCGCCCCATTGGCGGCGGTGCATTACGTTTGGATGGTCAAGGCCGATATCCGGGAGCCGCTTGTTTACGCCCTGCTGATGACGCTGCTGCTGGGTCATCGGGCGTTGTGGGCCTTGCGTCATCGAATGGCGCAGGTCTGATACGCGAAAGGGCTGGCGGCACTCCCAATGGAATCCCTGTCCGTCCGTCGGTTTGAGCCGGTCCTCCGACCGTGGTATAATGCCGAACAAGCGCGGTTGGTCATTCGGCCGAACGACCATGACGGCGCGACCTGGTGGAGGCCACGATGAGACCATTGGAAAGTCATGTCGAGATGAGCTCTCACCTGTGGATGTTCAACCGAGTGAAGGAACTGCTGACTCGGGAAGGTTTGCTCCCGCCCCATGCCACCGAAGACGAGGTGCGCACCGCCATGCAGCGCTGGCTGTCCATGGTGGAAGAGGCAAACAAGCTCTCGGCGCGGGCTCACTGAGTCGTCTCTGCAGAAGTCCCTCGCCGCGTACGCTGAGGCCGAAGGCCGATTCGCGGACGACTCACTGACTGCCGGACGGTTGATTGGGCGCGCCCGAGGGCGAGTTCGAGGGCAGTGGCGGACTGGCCGGGGTGACGGACGACCCGGTGTAGTCGAAGGGCGTGCCCACCGGGCTGCCCCGTCCGGTCACATCCGGGCCGAGCGGATCCAAAACTTCCCGCGCGACCGGTGCGTCGGCCGGCTGGCAGGCCGCCAAAGCCGGGCCGAGGGCAACCATCAAGACGCTCACACTCCACCGCAACCCGTGCATGGTTCCCGATTCCCAGTCGCCGGCCGTGCCCGCCGGCGTCAAGGTAACAGGGCGCGGCGGCCCCGGGTTCTCAATGTTTCTTCGGAGGCAGGCTGGCGCCGCTATTGTAGAGACTGACCGTGCTGATGCTGTTCTTCGCCGAGCTGTTGGTCACCTTGCTCGAATAGGCCACGTAGATCAGCGCGTTGTGTTTGTAATCGACGACGCGGCGGATGCGGACCACCTTGAAGATGAGGCTGGCCCGCTCGCTGAAGACCACTTCGCCCTCGCTCCGGGTGTCGATGTCCTTGATGGTGATCGGCCCGGTCTGCCGGCAGGCGATCGAGGTGTTCGACGGGTTCTCGAACCAATTGCCGTTGACCAGGCGGTCGAGGGCGCCCCGGTCGAAATGGGAAACATGGCAGGTGACGCCGTCGACCTTGGGATCATCGAACGCATCGATGACGATGTCGTTCCCCTTGATGTCGAGACCGATGCGGCCGAGTTCCTCGGCCAGGAGCGGGCGGGGCGACAGCAGCGCGAACAGGGCGGCGATCAGAACGGCAAGGCGAAGGCGCATGGCGGATCCTCGACAGACATTGGCAGGCTATAGCATGACCGAAGAGCGGCAACGGCGGAAGGCCATCGCCCCGTCCCCCAATCTCTTGCCGGCAGCAAATCTTTTGAACCTGTGGCGGACCGGGGTTAGGCTGCAGGCGATGTACCGGTTGCTCGCCCTATTGCTGATCTGTTGCTTTCTTGCTGCGCCGGCATCGGCCCAAAAGGCCCGCGAGTGTTTCAGCAAGGCCGAGGAAACGGCCGAGCAGAACGTCCGCGAGGGCCTGCGTCTGCGCGAGGGAGCGCTGGGTTGCGACGGTCAGCCGTGGAACGCCGGCACCAGAGCTCTATGGGAGGACATCGACCGCCAGTTCGGCCCGCGTTTCGCCGCGCAAACAAAGGTCCGCGAGCGGGCCTTCCAGCGCGAATTTGCCGACGACGCGGACAACCGCTTGGGCATGTGGAACGGCCGTATCGTCATGTATTTCCGCAATTACCCGTTGTCGAACCTCTATTGCCGCGACATTCGGGCCATGCTTCTCGAGATGCAGAAGCGTGGCTGGGGATACTTCACCGTCCAGGCGGCCAAGGCGCGGGATGTGGTCAAGATGGACTACAGGCCTTGCGATAAATAGAATGTCCCTCAGGCGCCGGGCGGTGTGCATCCGCACCCTTGGCCCCCCTCAACGGGCCAGACACCAGGCTTTGCCTGGTTCCAGTCAGTGGCACCGGCCTCCGTGCCGGTGCCGCCACGCAGCGGCGGGAATTCGTTTCCGCGGCGGCCCCTGGTTCCCTAACCCTCAGGCGCTGCGGCCGCCGTGCAGGGCCGACCAGGAGATCGGGTCGTGCAGGAACTTGCGCACCTCATCCAGGGCCTTCTTGTCGAAATAGCCACCCTCTTCAGCGACGTCGAGGACGTCCCACCAATTGGACAGGTACAACAGCTTCACGCCGATTTCCTCGAGGGTCTTCAGGGCGCCGGGGAAGACGCCATAGAAGAACACCACGAAGCTGTGCCGGACGTTCGCTCCCGCCTTGGTCAAGGCCTGGCAGAAGTTCACCTTGCTCGCCCCGTCCGAGGCCAGGTCCTCGACCAGCAGTACGCGGTCGCCATCCTCGAAATGCCCCTCGATCTGCGCATTGCGGCCGAACCCCTTGGGCTGCTTGCGCACATACAGCATGGGCAGCGACAGCGCCTCGGAAATCCAGGCCGCATAGGGAATGCCGGCGGTCTCGCCGCCGACGATGGCGTCGGTCGATTCGAAGCCGACCGCGCGGGTGATGGCATCGGCCGATAGCTCGGTGATCTTGCGACGCGCCCGCGGGAAGGACATCACCCGGCGCATGTCGATATAGACCGGGCTGTTCCAGCCGGAGGTCAGGGTATAGGGCTCCTCCGGGCGGAAATTGACGGCGCCGATCTCCAGGAGGATGCGGGCGGTGGTGAGGCCGGCCTGCCTTTGCTCAGGCGTGCGGGAAACCGTTTTCATGGCGAGACTCCAATTGGCACGCCGAGGCGGCGGGCGAATGGACTGCGGGCGCCCCCGGATCGGCTATGGAAAACCTTTCCCGGGGTATAGGGCGAATGGCTCGGCGCTGCAACAGGAAGGGTAGGTCGAGGCGATGTCCGGCCGCGACTTTAGCGGCGAAGAGGGGTGCCGCGGAGTTGCTCGATCAAGGCCTCGGCCTGGTAAGGGGCATCGTCGTTGCCGTCGGCCTCGAAATAGACATGGACGACGCGGCCCTGGTCCCGCCATTGGCGCACCGGCTCGGCCCAGGCGCGGGGATCGCGGGCCGGCCCGCCCTGGACCGGACCATAGATCCGCAGATAGGCCAGATCGGTGGTCAGCACGTCCCAGGCGGGCCATTCGGCTCCTTCCGAGCGGCAGACGGCCAGTCGCCGCTCCGCCATCAGCGTCGCCACGCTGTCGCTGATCCAGCTGTGGTGGCGGAATTCGACGACATGACGGGCCTCCGGCCAGGCATCGAGCCGCCGGGCGAATTCGTCCAGCAAGGCGAGGTCGCGGACCAGGCCCGACGGGACCTGCCACAATACGGCTCCCAGGCGGGGACCGAGCGGCAACGTGCCTTGCCGCATCCGCTCGAGCAGCGGCGCCACTTGTTCCAGCCGGCACACATGGGTGACGAAGCGATGGCCCTTCAGGCCATAGAGGAAGCCGGGGGGAGCTACCGCGCGCCAGCTTCCCGTCACCTCCGGCCGGATGAAGCGAAAGAAGGTGGCATTGACTTCCATGCCGGTGAAACGGCGGGCGCAATGGGCCAGCCAGTCCCGTTGCGGCACATGGGCATAGAAGCCGTGCCGCCACTGTGTATAGTTCCAGCCGCTGATGCCGACATGGATTCCTTCGAGGGCCGGATCAGCGGTCGGCAGGGACAGCGCGGCATCGGCTGGGCGGGGCATGCGACCCTCATCAGGCAGTCACTGGTCGTACCATTCGGGTTCCTCAGCGCGCAGGATATCGCAGACCGTGTCGACCACCGATGGTCGCAGCGGTTGATCCTCCCCTAGAGTGCGTTTGTATCCTTCCGTCCAGCGCTTGGCCTCGACCACTTCGGCAGGGGTGGCGCCGCTCCCGATGATCTCGATCACCCGAAGGTCGTCGCAGCGGCCGATGATTTCCGTCAATTGCTCGCGGGTCAGCGTCGTCATCGAAAGTCTCCTGACGAAGGAACCGACAATTGGGGCTGGGATTTGCAGGCACTGTGACTCCGCCTCCGCCTCTCCGTCAACAGTCCGAACGGAGCGCCCGGCATTGACAAGATGGGGCTGGAACCGTAAGCCCTTGGAGGTCTGTAATAGCCCGGCGAGGGGCAAATCTAAGACTAGTGAGGGTGATGGCAGGGGAACGGATTTGGGTCCTGGCGGATGACCGCCCGGGCAATGTCGCGCAGGCCGTCGGGGTGGCCGAAGCACTGGGGCAGCCCTTCACCGTCAAGGAGGTCCGGTACACCCGCTGGGGACAGCTGCACAACGTCCTGCGCGGCGACAGCCGCCGCGGCCTGACCCGGGAGTGCCGCAAGGGGCTGGAACCGCCCTGGCCCGATCTGGTGGTCGCCGCCGGTCGCCGCACCGGTCCGCTGGCGCGCTGGTTGAAGCGCAAATGGGGCAGCCGGCTGGTGCAGATCATGGATCCCGGCTGGCCCGGCCGGGACGAATTCGATCTGATCGCCACACCGATCCACGATGCGCTTCCCGCCGGTGCCAATGTGCTGCTGACGCTGGGCTCCTGTCACCGCGCCGTGCCCCGTCTGTTGGCCGAGGAGCGGGCCCGCTGGCAGACGCGGCTGGCCAATCTGCCGCGCCCCTATCTGTTGCTGGTGGTCGGCGGCGACACCAAGGATTACCCGTTCCCGGCCGAGCGCGGTCGCGAGCTGGTCGAGGCCACGCTGGCCGTGGCACGCGGGATGGGCGGATCGATCCTGGTGACCACCAGCCGGCGTACCGCGCCCGAGCTGCAGCGCGTTGTCGAGACCGGCATCCCCGAGCCGCGTTTCTTCCATGTCTGGGAGGAAGGTGGCGATAACCCTTATCTGGCGCTGCTGGCTATGGCCGATGCCATCGTGGTGACCGGGGACTCGATGAACATGTGCTCGGAGGCCTGCGCCAATGGCGGGCCGGTCTACATCTACGCGCCGCCCGGATTGGTCAATGGCAAGCATGCACGGTTGCATGCGCTGCTCTACGAGCGGAGATTGGCGCGCCCGCTGGGGGCCGATACCACGGCCTGGACCCATGCGCCCCTCAATGCGGCAGCCGATGTGGCGCGCGAGGTGCTGGCCCGCCGGCTGATCTGATCAGGCTGCGGAAAAGAAAATTAGTGGCGCCGGCGTCCCTGCCGGCGTTCCGGCGGAGCCGGAAGCTGAGCATTTCCACCGCTCCGCGGCGAAAGACCGGCAGGGACGCCGGTCCCACTGAAAACAATTTTCTCACAGGCTCGAAGCCGGTGCCAGTCAGTCGCCCAGGGCCAACCGACCCAAGGCCTCGCGGTGCAGTTCGGCCGAGTCCTCGCTGAAGCAGCACAAGATGACCTCGGCCAGGCCGGTTGCCTTGGTCAGCGCCTCGGCCGCCGCCCGCACCGCGATGGGGGCGGCGCGCTCCGGCGGGAAGCCGTAGATGCCGGTCGAGATGGCGGGAAAGGCGAGGCTGGCAAGTTGGTGCTGGGCGGCCAGCTCGATGGAGCGGCGATAGCAGTTGGCCAGCAGCAGATCCTCGTTGGCGGTGCCGCCGCGCCACACCGGGCCGACCGTGTGGATGACGAAGCGAACCGGCAGATTGTAGCCGCGCGTCAGTTTGGCAAATCCGGTGGGACAGCCGCCCAGGCCACGGCATTCGTCGCGCAGCTGCGGTCCGGCCGCCCGGTGGACGGCGCCGTCCACCCCTCCGCCACCCAGCAGCGAAGAATTGGCCGCATTGACGATGGCATCGACCGAGAGCCGGGTGATGTCCGCCTGGATGACGCTGAGCCGGCCGGCCATGGCCAGCCCTCAGACGGCCTTCGAGTGGCGGGTCTCGCCGGCCCGCAGGTAACGGTCGAACACGGCGCAGGCGGCGCGCACCAGCGGGCGGCCTTCTTCGGTCATGGTGATGCGGCGACCCTCACGAGTCAGCAACCCATCCCCTTCCAGGCCGGCCAGGCCGTCGAGCTCGGCGTCGAACTGCGCCGGGTCGGCGCCGAACCGGGCGCAGACCGCCTCGACGTCGAGGCTGAGGTCGCACATCAGCCGCTCGATCAAGCTGCGGCGCAACAGGTCCTCGGGCGATACGGCGACACCGCGGGTGGTGGCCAGGCGCCCGGCGCGGATCACCTGCTTATAGGCGTGGATGGCCCCCTCATTGGCCACATAGCCCTGCGGCAGCGAGCCGATACCGGAAGCCCCGAACCCCAACAGGACCGACGCTTCGTCGGTGGTGTAACCCTGGAAATTGCGGTGCAGGCGATTTTCCCGGAGCGCTTCCGCCATTTCGTCGTCGGCCAGGGCGAAATGGTCGAGGCCGACCTGGATATAACCATGCTCGACCAGGCGGGCGCCGGCGGTGTCGTATTGGCGCCAGCGTTCCGACAGGTCGGGCAGGGCTGCCTCGGGGATCAGGCGCTGATGCTTTTTCATCCACGGGACATGGGCATAGCCGAACAGGGCAATGCGGCGCGGCTTGAAGCCGACCGCCAGATCGACGGTCTCGATCAGGCTGTCGGCGGTCTGGTGCGGCAGGCCGTAGACCAGGTCCATATTGATCTCGGGGACCCCGTACTGGCGCAGCCAGCCGATCACCTGTGCCGTCACCTCATAGGGCTGGATGCGGTTGATGGCTTTCTGGACCACCGGATTGAAGTCCTGCACGCCGATACTGGCCCGGGTCACGCCGCAGCCGGCCATCGCCTTGACATAGTCTTCGTCGGCGGTGCGCGGATCGAGCTCGACGGCGATCTCGGCATCCTCGGCGACCAGGAAGTGGCGGCGCAGACGTTCGATGGTGGCCACGAAGTCGTCGGGCGTGAGGATGGTCGGGCTGCCGCCGCCGAAATGGATATGGCTGGCAGGCATGCGCTGCGACAGCCGGCCGGCCACCATGTCGACCTCGCGCCACAGGCAATCCATGTAGTCGGCGACCGGGGCGTATTGGCGGGTGATCTTGGTGTGGCAACCGCAGAACCAGCACATTTCGGCGCAGTAGGCGATGTGCAGGTACAAGGACAGCGGCGTGGTGGGCGGCAGCTCGGCCAGCCACTGGCCGTAGCGGTCGGCACCGACGGCCGGGCTGAAATGCGGTGCGGTGGGATAGGAGGTGTAGCGGGGAACCCGCAAGTCGTATTTTGCCGCCAGTTCGGGACGCATGGCTCTTCCTGCTGATGGAGAGCGGAGCCTACTCCCGTTTGCCGCTCACTTGCAACCCAGCCAGGCCAAGGGCCTTGCCAATGGCACCGACATCCTCGGCCGGCGCGCCGGCCGGGGAGGTTGGCGCCCGAGCCTTGGCTTACGCCCTGATGTCGACGTGGGTCTTCGACAGGCGGCCAGTGGGCTGGGATGGTTCGGCGAAGGCCGCGGCGATCGCCTCGACACTGGCCATCGCGTCGATCACTTGCTTGCGCAGAACGTTGATCTCGAGGCGGTCGGGTTCGGGGTGGTGCGGCAACAATGCCGCGGTGTCGACCACCGATTTCGCCGCGCCCAATCCGGCCCGCGCCGTATCGAGGGCCGCCGGCACGCCGCTGCCGCCACCCTCGAGGGCGGGAAGTTGGCCGCCCGCGCTGCCCAATTGGACATGGTTCGCCAACTGATCGGCGGCGGCTTGAATGGCGCCGACATTGGACATCGGCAGCGTAAAGGCGGTGGTGCGGATGAATTCGGCGACTTGGGCGGCTTCCTGCGCCACTTCCTTGGCGCGCCCCGCGTCGCCCGACTGCAAGGCGGCGGTGGCGTCGATCTGCAGCTGGGTCAGCCGGGCATAGGCCGAGCGCAGCTTGTCGGCGGCGGCGGCCCGCTGCTGCTCGTCGGCCGGGCTCTGGCCGCTGCCGCGGCCGTTGGCGTTGGCGTTGAATTGGTCTTGCGGGGTGTCGCCGGCTTGAATCGGGACATCGGCCGGACGCGGCGGCGGCGGCGGTTCCGACGGCGGCGGCGGTGTCAGTGCCTGTCGCGCTGGATCGAATGGGATGGGTGTCTGCTGAACCGGAATGAGCATGGTCTGCTCCGTTCTCCAGGACACGTCCACAGAGACAGGACGGTCTTCCTAACCAATCGCAGTTTAATTTAAGCTGGGCGCTGACTGCTAGTATCTTGCCAACTGATACGTTTGACGGGGGAAAACCTGTCATGTTGCGCGAAGCCATAGGCCTTTGGTTCGCACCTGCCAGCCGTCACGCCCGACGCCTCGGCTATGCGGCCGAAGCGATCGCCATCGAGGCCCGTCAACGGCGCTGTCGCAAGCAGTGGGCGCCCCATATCGAGCAGTGCCACCAGTCGGTCCGCGCCGCCGTCGCCCGCTGTGCCAAGCGCGATCTGGTGGTGGTTCTGGGATCGGGGCCGCTGTTCGACATCCCCTTGGCCGGGCTGGCCGACGGTTTTTCCCAGGTGGTCCTGGTCGATATCTTCCATTCGCGGGCGGCGCGGCGGCGGGCAGGGGGCCGGCCCAACCTGTCCCTGCTCGAGCACGACCTGCTCGGTCTCGACCGGTCGGACGATCTGGGACAGGCCGCCGCCAACCTCTCCGTCTGGCGCGGCCTGCTCGGCCAGCCGGACCTGGTGATATCGGCCAATCTGCTGACGCAACTTCCGCTATTGCCGCTGGACGCCTCGACCCACGGGGAGGACCGCCATGGAAGCTGGGCCGACGCTGTGATGCGGGCCCATCTGGCCGATCTGGCCAGCGGTCCGGGGGTTGGCTGCCTGATCAGCGAGTGGCGGCGGCGCTGGTACGACCGCACCGGGGCCGAGATCGACCGCGAACGGCCGATCGACCGGCTCGACCTGCCGGCGCCACAGCGCAGCTGGAATTGGACCATTGCCCCACCGGGCGAATTGCCGCGCGGGGAAAGCCTGATTCTCGACGTCGGCGCCTATCATTTGGGCGGGCCTCTCTCGCCGGCTGCGGAATAAGTCCAACCTATTGTCGTCATTCCCGCGAAGGCGCATGGGCGCTAACTGGTCGGTTGCCGTCTCCCGTACCCTCGTCATCCCGGCCGCAGCGAAGCGGAGAGCCGGGATCCAGCGGCAGTGAAGAGGTGAACCACAAAGCGCCCGCCGCAGGCGGGCTTCGCCAAGAGCACCAAGACGCCGCAATGTGTAGGCGCAGCATCATCTCTTCGGCACCATCGCCTTGGCGCTCTTGGTGCAGGTCGCCGCAGGCGACCCTTGGTGATCTTGGTGTTGAAGAAAGAGCTTCCCCGGTGGCTCGCATCTCGCCCCAACATGGCCCCCCGCCTTCGCGTCGCCTTCGCGGGGGTGACGAAGGCGGAAGCGATTTTCCGCACCCTGTTAGAGCTGGCTGGCGGCCAGGGTCATCACCGTGCGCGCCCCCCGGGTCGCCGCGGCGGCCAGCCCCGAGGCCTGGGGCAGGACGCTTTCGGCGTAATGCCAGGCAATCTTCAGCTTGGCGTCCAGGAAAGCGGTCTGGGGGTCGCCGCCGTCGAGGCGCCGCCTTGCCGCCACGGCGGCGCGGGCCAATTGGTGGCCGCCCAGCACGGTGCCGAACAGGCGCAGCAGGGGGACTGCCGCCCCGGCCGGCAGGCGGGGGTCCTCGGCCTGGGCCGCGATCACCCAATCGAGGCTGCGACGAGCCTCTTCGGCGGCGATCGCCAAGGCGGCGCCGATACTGCGGAAGGCGTCGTCGTTGCGCTGGGCGAGGTCGCGCGCCAGGCTGCTCACCTCCTCCAGCACCCCACGGGCGGTGTCTCCCTTGTCGCGCAGGATCTTGCGGTTGACCAGGTCATTGGCCTGGATACCGGTGGTTCCCTCATAGATCGGCGTGATGCGCGAATCGCGCAGATGCTGGCAGGCCCCGGTTTCTTCGATATAGCCCATGCCGCCATGCACCTGGACGGCGAGCGAGGCGATCTCGACCCCCAGTTCGGTGCACCAACCCTTGACCACCGGGTTGAGCAACTCGGCATAGCGCTTCGCCCGTTCCCGGGCCGCGGCATCCGGATGGCGTTCGGCCTTGTCGAGCGCCGCCGCTGCGACATAGACCAGCGCCCGCATCGCCTCGATTTCGGCCTTCATGGTCATCAGCATCCGCCGCACATCGGGATGATCGACGATCGGCGAGAGCTCGGCGCAGCCGACTGGCTTGCCTTGAATGCGGTCGCGGGCATAGGCCAGTGCTGCCTGATAGGCCCGTTCGGCGATGCCGAGACCCTGGATGCCGACATTGAGGCGGGCATGGTTCATCATCACGAACATGTATTCCAGTCCGCGGTGCTCTTCGCCGACCAGGTAGCCGACGGCGCCATCGGCGTCGCCGAACGACATCACCGCGGTCGGGCTGGCATGGATTCCCAGCTTGTGTTCGAGCGATACGCAATGCACGTCGTTGCGTGCCCCCAGGCTGCCATCCGCCTCGACCAGGAACTTCGGTACGATGAACAGCGAAATCCCTTTGACCCCGGGCGGCGCATCGGCGGTGCGGGCGAGGACCAGATGGATGATGTTCTCGGCCAGGTCGTGATCACCATAGGTGATGAAGATTTTCTGCCCGCTGATGCGGTAGTGGTCGCCCGACTTTGCCGCCTTGGTCCGGATGGCGCCGAGATCGGAGCCGGCGGCGGCCTCGGTCAGGTTCATGGTGCCGGTCCACTCGCCGGTGACCAGCTTGGGCAGGAACAGCGCCTTCTGTGCCTCGGAGCCGCAGTGGTCGATGGCGTTGACGGCCCCCTGGGTGAGCATCGGACACAGGGTGAAGGCCATGTTGGCGGCCTGCCACATCTCGGCCACCGCGGCATTGACCAGGCCGGGCAGGCCCATGCCGCCGAACCGCGGGTCGAAGGGCAGGCCGGTCCAGGTGCCGTCGACCACCGTCCGGTAGGCATCGCGCCAGCCGGGGGCGGTCCGCACGGCGCCATCCACCAGTTGGGCGCCCTGACGGTCGCCGGCCGCGTTGATCGGGGCCAGTACCTCCTCGGCGATGCGGCCGGCCTCTTCGAGGACGCTGGCGACCAGGTCGGGAGTGGCTTCCTCGAAGCCGGGCAGGGCGGAGATTTCCTCGAGGCCGGCGAGTTCCTGCAGAACGAACTCCATGTCGCGGAGCGGCGGAAAATACGCGGTCATGGTGCAACGGCTCCCTCGGGCGTGGGTATGAGAAACAGGGGCCAAAGGCTAGTCATCGGAAAGGCGTCCGGCAATGTCCGGAACGATCGCCGGCCCTGGATGGAAAAGACACAGGCTTCGCCTGTTTGATTCAAGAATGCCCCTCAAGCGCCGGGCGCCCGCTCCGCGGGCTTGGCTCCTTCGCTTCGCTTCGGGGCCCTCAGCGGGCCAGTCACGAGGCTTCGCCTCGTTCCCGTGACGCCCCTCTGCCGATTACTTAGTGGCACCGGATCTCCGTGCCGGTGGGGTCACCCCAACTCCTTCGCCTGCTTGCGCAGTTCGAACTTCTGAATCTTGCCGGTCGAGGTCTTCGGCAGCGAGCCGAAGACGATGCTGCGCGGCAATTTGTAATGGGCCAGATGTTCGCGGCAATAGGCCAGGATCTGCTCTTCGGTGACCTCGGCCCCGCTCTTCAAGGTGACGAAGGCGCAGGGCGTTTCGCCCCATTTCGGGTCGGGCCGGGCGACCACCGCCGCTTCCAGGATGGCGGGATGGCGGTACAGGACGTCTTCGACCTCGAGGCTCGAGATATTCTCCCCGCCCGAGATGATGATGTCCTTCGAGCGGTCCTTGATCTCGACATACCCGTCGGCATGCCATACCGCCAAATCGCCGGTGTGGAACCAGCCGCCGGCAAAGCATTCCTCGGTGGCGGTGGGGTTCTTCAGATACCCCATCATGACGTTATTGCCGCGCAGGAAGATCTCGCCCATGGTCTGGCCGTCCTTGGGCAGCGCCGCCAGCGACAGCGGGTCGGCCACCATCAGGCCTTCCAGCATCGGACCCCGCACCCCTTGGCGGGCTTTGATCCGCGCCTTTTCCGTGATCGGCAGGGCGTCCCATTCGTCATGCCAGATACATTGCACCGACGGGCCGTAGCATTCGGTCAGGCCATAGACATGGGTGACCTGGAAACCCAGCCGCTCCATTCCTTCGATGATTGCGGCGGGCGGGGCGGCGCCGGCGGTCATCACCTGGACCCGGTGGCGGATTCCCTGGGTCATTTCGGCCGGGGCATTGACGATCATGTTGAGCACGATGGGGGCGCCGCAGAAATGGCTGACTTTTTCTTCCTTGATCGCCTCGATGATCGGCTCCAGGCGGACCTGGCGCAGGCAGACGCTGGTGCCGGCGGTGACCGCCAAGGTCCAAGGGAAGCACCAGCCGTTGCAGTGGAACATCGGCAGGGTCCACAGATAGACCGGCTGCGGGCCCATTTCCCAGGACAAGGCGTTGGATACGGCGTTCAGATAGGCGCCGCGGTGGTGATAGACCACGCCCTTGGGGTTCCCCGTGGTGCCCGACGTGTAGTTGAGCGAGATCGGTTCCCACTCGTCGGCCGGCGGCTGCCAGGCGAAATCGGCATCGCCTTCCTGCAGGAAGGCTTCGTAATCCAGTTGGCCCAGCGATTCTCCCGCCGAAAGCTGCGGATCGTCGATGTCGATGACCAGCGGCCGTTTGGCCATGGTGGCCAGGGCCGGTCCGGTCACCTTCGAGAACTCGCGGTCGGTGAGCAGCACCTTGGCTTCGCCATGCTCCAGGATGAAGCGGACGGTGGCGGCGTCCAGGCGCGTGTTGATGGCATTGAGCACCGCCCCGGTCATCGGAACGCCGAAATGCGCCTCGAACAGCTCGGGGGTATTGGCAGCCAGGATCGCCACCGTGTCGCCACGGCGGACGCCGCGCTTGGTCAGCGCCGAGGCGAGTTGCCGGCAGCGCCGATAGGTCTCGGCCCAACTGCGCCGGATCGGCCCGTAGATGATGGCGATGCGCTCGGGAAAGATGCTGGCCGAACGTTCGAGATAGGTGAGCGGGGTAAGCGGGACAAAATTGGCCGGGTTGCGATCGAGGCCGTTTTGGTACGGATGGCCGCCAGTAGAACTCGTCATGCGTCGTCCTCCCCTTTTTGCATCAACCCTTTCTTTTGCGATCAACAAAAATTTAACAGAGGCCGCAGGACCTGTCGCATGCCCCATTTGCATAGCCTTACGAAGGGTAGGGGGTGGAGTCCGTGCCGTCCGCCGGTCGGAATTCCTCCGGTGGATAGGCGGGGCACACTTGAAATCGAAAACCGATGCTCTTAATATGGTGCAGTGCAGCAAAGCAGCGCTTCGCGGTCAATTATCAATATATAACAGAATGATATGTCAAGATGCTGCAGCCTGCTCTTCAGATATGGCAATAAATGCCTCCCAAAATAATATTCAGGGTGGAACCGTCGACCATAGTCTGTGCGTCATTTGGGAGACCACGACATGTTTTGGCATGTGCACGATCATCGTGACGAACCCGAAGCGGGACATTTTCTCCAGGCGCCAATGGCCGTCGCCCTGCAGGGCGGCGGGGCACACGGCGCCTTCACCTGGGGCGTGCTCGACCGCTTGCTCGACAAGACCGATCTGGCGCCGGCCGCGTTGAGCGGGGCCAGCGCCGGCGCCATCAATGCGGTGGCGGTGGCCTGGGGCTGGTTGAACGGTGGCATCGACGGGGCGCGGCAGGCGTTGCGCGAATTGTGGACGGCGGTCGGCCGGATGTCGCTGTTGAGCCCGATGGGCCTGCCCGGCGCCGGGCTGCAGTTCGACCTGATGACGCGGGTGGTGTCGCCCTATCAGTTCAATCCTTTGAACCTCAATCCCCTGCGCGACCTGCTGGCGGGAATGATCGATTTCGAACGTCTGCGCCGCGAAAGCCGGATTCCGCTGTTCATCTCGGCGACCAATGTGGCGACCGGCGACCAGCGGATCTTTCGCGAAACCGAGATGAGCATCGACGTGCTGATGGCGTCATCCTGCATTCCTTATGCCCATCAGGCGGTGGAGATCGACGGAGAACCCTACTGGGACGGCGGGTTTACCAGTAATCCGCCGATCCTGCCGATGGTGCTGGAAACCGACTGCCGGTCGCTCCTGGTGGTCAAACTGACCCCCGACAGCGAACCGGGGCTGCTGACCGCGGCGCCGGACATCTTCGCCCGCCTCAAGCGCATCTTGTTCAATGCGCCCCTGCTGCGCGAACTGGATGCCTTGGCCGAGATGCAGAAACTGCTTGGCCGGACCCAACTGGTGCCTGGCGATTTGCGGCGGCTGCGCGACCTGCCGGTCGAGATGGTGGCCATCGAGCAGCGCTTCTTCGGGGTTACCAGCGGTTCGGCCTTAAATCCGCATCCCGATCTGCTCGGTCATTTGCACGAGGCGGGCCGGGAAGCTGCCGCCGCTCTGTTCGACCGCGCCGCGGTCGCAGGGCACGACCGGCGGGCCAAGTGAGGGAAGGCTACCGGTTGACCAGCCGCCAGCTACCATCGGGCTGCCGGCAAGCGGTTCCCTGGGCTTGCTCGCTATTGCCGCCGATCGAGACGGTCTGCTGGAACTCGCGGCAATAGTGGCCTTCTGAGTCGGCCCCGTCGCGCAACGGTGTGATGGTTCCGGAGTGACCGCTTTCCGGGTTGTTCCAGGCGATCGCCTGCCCGAGCGGCGCGCCATAGGCCGCCTGCTCGGCCCGTTCGGCGGCGATTTGATCGGCGCGATCCAGCGAGGCTCCCATATCGTGGCCGACAAAGGCGCCGAGTAAGCTGCCGAGAGCGGTGGCCCCCCGTTTACCCGAGCCGTGACCGAATTGCCCCCCGGCGACGGTGCCGTCGATGGAGGGGGCCACCGGAATGGGGGCGGGTGTCGCCAGCGGCGGCGGGGCCGCCGGCTGGGGACTGACCGGAATCAATTGCCAACCGCTCGGGCATTGCGGCTGCGCCGGGTAGTAGCCCGAGGGATTGGGGCAGTAGTAAGCGTATTGGGGCGAAAGCTGGGCCGGGAGCGGCGGCGTCACCACGACGACGGGCGGCTCGGGATAGGGACGGATCGGCGATGGATAGAAATACCAGCTCGCCCCGATCACCCACCACCAGCCGAACCGGCCCAGATGTCGGCCGTGGACCCAGCGGCCCTCGCGCCAATGTTCGCTGGTGAACCGTTGGTGGCGCTCACCGTGCCAATGCTCCTGTGCCCAGCCGGCCTTGGTGGCAAGCGGCGAGAGAGCAAGGGCAAGCAACAGAATGCGCGGAAACCGGGTCATCATGGTCCCCGTCGGTTGATCATCGTCTTCGGCGGCAGCATGATGCCGCCGCTTGGGCCGCGTCAACCGAGACGATGGTCAGGTCGTCCGGGGGCCAGTCGCCCGGGCGGCACCGATGCTTGGAGTGCCGCCCTCTGCTCGATCGGCCGGCGACTAACGCCAGCCGCCGTCCATGCCGTGACCGCCCATCATGCCCGGGCCGCCCATCATGCCGGGGCCGCGATGGCCGCCGCCGTGGGGCCGGTCGAACACCGCACGCTGGGCCGGGGTGAGGCTGTCGTACAGGGCCTGCAACGCCGGCTTGGTCGCCTGCAGCGTGGCCAGCCGGGCCGACAGCATGGTCTCCATCATCGTCTCGCGTTCGAGGACGGTGGGGGGCGTGTCGCCCTTCGGCGCGGCGGCGAGACAGGTCGACCGCGCCTTGCCGGCCGCATCGAGAAGCGCCTGGCGCCATTTGTTGAAGGCCGGGCGCTGCTGCTCGGTGAGGTCGAGCTTGGCTTCGAGATAACCCAGGTGGCCCGACATATGGGCATAACGCTCGGTGCACATCTTGCTGTGCCATTCGGCCCGGTTGATCTGCTGGTGATGCCCGGTCGGGGGCGGCCCGCCGGCACCGGTGGTGGGGGGCACCTGGGCCAGGGCGACGCCGGCCCACACCATCGGAATGGCGCTCAGGATCGCGAGTTTGAACTTTGTCATGGGAGTAACCTCACTTTGATCATGGGTACAGTCTAGATCTCGCCCTTTTCATCCGTATGACAGCGCGCCAGTCAGTTGGTAACATCTTGTTTCACGCATCTGGCAGGGAGGCAGACATGCCGAGAGGTGACGGCGATGGCGGGCGGCAGCGGCCGTCGCGCAATGTCCTGGGTGGCCGCCTGGAGTTGTGCTCGGCCAAGCCGGTGACCGGGTTCTTTCGCAACGGCTGCTGCGACACCGCGGCCGAGGATGTCGGCAGCCACACCGTTTGCACGGTGATGACCGCGGAGTTCCTTGCCTTCTCGAAGGCGAATGGCAATGACCTGTCGACGCCGATGCCCCAATGGGGATTTCCCGGCCTGCAAGCCGGCGACCGCTGGTGCCTGTGCGCGCCGCGCTGGCAGGAGGCCTTGGCGGCCGGCAAAGCCCCGCGTGTCGTGCTGCGGGCGACCCATGAAGGGGCTTTGAGTTTCTGTTCCCTGGAGGATCTGAAACGCCACGCGGTGGATTTGTCGTAGGGACTGTTACCCAACCACGCCGAACAGGGCGGCCAGCCGGTCGGGCGCATTGCGCAGTTCTTCGCTCGGCCCGTCATGGACGATGCGGCCACGGTCGAGCACGATGGCCCGCTCGGCGAATTCGAGGGCCAGGCGGGCGTACTGTTCGACCAGCACGATGGTCAGGCCGTCGGCCTCGCGCAGCCGGTGGAAGGCGGCCACCAGCAGATCGATGATCACCGGGGCCAAGCCTTCCAGCGGTTCGTCCATCAGAATCAGGCGGGGATTGCTCATCAGGGCACGGCCGACCGCCAGCATCTGCTGCTCGCCGCCCGACAGGTGGTTGCCCATGTTGCGCCGCCGCTCGGCCAGGCGGGGAAACAGCTCGTAGACCCGGGCGATGTTCCACTCGCCGGGCTGCTCGGCCACCGTGAGGTTCTCTTCGACGGTCAGCGAGTGGAAGATCTCGCGTTCCTGCGGCACATAGCCGATCCCGCTGGCGGCGCGCCGATGGACCGGCATGGTCCGCAGATTCTTGCCGAGAAAGGAGATATCGCCGGAATGCACCGTGGTATGGCCCATGACGGTCGCCATCAGCGTCGTCTTGCCGACGCCGTTGCGGCCGAGTACGGCCAGGGTGCCACCCTCGGGGAGCGTGAGCGAAAGGTCTTCCAGCACGACGGTCTCGGCATAGCCGGCCGATACGTGGTTGAGGGAAAGACAATCAGCCATGGTGGTGTTCCCCGAGATAGACTTCCCTGACGCGCGGATCGGCCATCACCTCGGCCGGGGTCCCTTCGGTCAGGACGGCGCCCTGGACCAGCACGGTGATCCTCTGGGCGAAGCGCATCACCAGGTCCATATCGTGTTCGATGATCAGCACCGCGATATCGGGCGGCAGTTCCGCCATCACGTCGAGGATCAGTTGGCTTTCCGCCGATGGCACGCCGGCCGCCGGCTCGTCGAGCAGGAGCACCTTGGGCTTCAGGGCCAGCGCGATGGCGATTTCGACCAGGCGTTGCCGGCCGTAAGCGATCTCGCGCACCTTGCGCAAGGCATCTTCGCCCAGGCGCAGGCGTTCCAGCAGCTCATAAGCCTCGGCGACGATGTCGCGCCGCGAGAAGGCATAGCGGAACATGTCGCCGGCCCGGCCGCGGTGTTCGCTGACGGTCATGACGACGTTTTCCAGCACCGTCAGTTCGCGAAACAGCATATTGATCTGGAAGGTGCGGCCGAGACCGCGCTTGACGCGGGCCGCCTGCGAGGTCGAGGTGACGTCCTCGCCGGCGATCAGGATATTGCCGCGGCTGGGTTGCAGGCGTCCGGTGATCAGGTTGATCAGGGTCGTCTTGCCGGCACCGTTGGGGCCGATCAGGGCATGGCGTGCTCCCGTCTCGAGACGGAAATCGACGTCGCTGGTGACCACCAGCGCGCCGAAGCTCTTGGAGAGCTGCCTGGTTTCCAAGAGAGAGGTCATTTTTTCAGCCTATGCCAAATGACGTCGCCGACACCCAGGACACCGCCCCGGGCGAACATCACCACCATCACCAGAAGCAGGCCGATCCAGAAGAACCAATAGACCGGGTCGAGGCGCGAAAGCATATCCTGCGCCACCATATAGAGCGGGGCGCCGAGGAAGGCGCCATACAGGCGTCCCACCCCACCCAGGATCAGCATGATCAGCACCGCGCCCGACAGGTCGAAGCTCATCACATTGAGGGCGACGAACTGCGTCGTTTGCGCCTGCAGGGCGCCGGCAATCCCGGCCAGCGCGGCACCGATGGCGTAGGCGGTGACCATGCGGCGGTGCACCGGGGCGCCGATCGCATGCATGCGGACCAGGTTCTCGCGCACGCCGGTGAGCGATCGCCCAAAGGGCGAATGCACCAGCAGCCGCACCAGGAGCCACACGGCGAACAGGACCAGGGCGCAATAGATGTAGGCGACGCGGCCATAAAGATCGAAGCGGAACAGGCCGAGCAGCGGTTGGAGGGTGATGCCCTGCAGGCCGTCGGCGCCGCCGGTGATCGAGCCGGCCTTGTTGGCGGCTTCGTTGAGCATCGACACCACGGCCAGGGTCAGCATCAACAGGGTCAGGCCGGTGGTGCGCAGCACGATATAGCCGGAAATCGCGCCGACCACCCCGGCCACCGCCGCCGATACGAACAGGGCGCTGATCGGTTCGCCCCAGCCGTGCACGGCCAACAGGCCGGCGGTATAGGCGCCGACCCCGAAGAAGGCGGCATGGCCGAGGGTGACGATGCCCGCATAGCCCATGATCAGGTCGAGCGATAGGGCGAACAGCACCATGATCATGACTTGCGCGCCGAGCGCCAGGTAGGACGGATAGACCAGGAAAGCGCCGGCGGCGACCACCCAGGGAAGCAGCTCGTACCACCGCAAGCGGTGGCTGCGGGCCATGAATTCGACCGGCGACTCGGCCGTCGGCTTCGATCGGGTCAAGGGAAGGGGGAGAACCATGATCAGGCGCGTCCGAACAGGCCGGCGGGACGCCACAGCAACGCGGCGAACAGGGCGACGTAAATGAAGAAGGCCCCGATCTCGGGGAACAGATACTTGCAGGCGGTGTCGCTGACGCCGAGCAACAGCGCCGCCAGGAAGGGTCCGCGAATGGACCCCATGCCGCCAACCGAGACGACGATCAGGAAATAGACCAGATGCTCGATGGCGTAGGCCGGATGGATGGCCAGGATCTCGGCGCCGACCCCGCCGCCCAGGGCGGCCAGACCCGAGCCGAGGGCGAAGCTCAAGGAAAACAGGCGATCGGTGTTGATCCCCACCGATTTGGCCATGCGGCGGTTGTCGACCGAGGCGCGGATGCGGGCGCCGAAGCGGGTGCGCTCGATGGCGGCCCACAGGCTGAAGGCGATCACGCAGCCCAGCACGATGATGAAGGCGCGATAGGTCGGGAAGCTGCGCCCCAAGATCTGGATTTCACCCTTCAGGGAGTCGGGCAGGGTCAGATGCTGCGGCGACGGACCCCACAGGAACTTGGTGACGGCGATCGACATGAAGATCAGGCCGATGGTGAACAGCACCTGTTCGATTTCGCCCGCGTTGTAGAGCTTGGCGTAGAGAAGGCGCTCGAGGACCACGCTGGCCGCCGCCACCACGACGACGGCGACCACCAGGGCCGGCAGGAAGGGGACCCCATAGTCGTTCATCAGGTTGACGGTGATATAGCCCCCGAACATGGCGAAGACGCCGTGCGCCAGGTTGGCGAAGCCCATCAAACCCATGGTGACGGACAATCCCACCGAGACGACGTAGAGAATCATGGCGTAGGCAACGCCATGAAACAGGATACTGACAATGGCAGGCAGGATTTGGCTCACCAAACCTCCTCGGTCTTCGACAGGTCGCGGGAAAGGGAGCGGACCGGCCCGTCGGGGCCGGTCCGCCGACGATCAATGAGCCGGAGTTTCGGGGTTCAGTTTCGGCCACATGTCGTGGACCATCGGAATGGTCTCGAACTCGACATTGGCCAGCTTGCCATTCACCTTTTCGAGGCGGCGCAGATACATGTTCTGCACGATGTCGCGGGTCTCCGGGTCGATCATGATCGGGCCGCGCGGGCTGTTGTCGTTCTTCCAGTGCTTGAGCAGTTCCATGGTCTTGTCGGGATCGATCTTGCCCTTCTGCGCCTTGACCACGTCGAAGATGGCGGCCATGCCGTCATAGGCGCCGACGGCGAAGAAATTGGGCACCGAGTCGGGGCCGTATTCCTTTTTCCACGCGGCGACGAAGGCGACATTGGCCGGGCGGGTGGCACTGACCGAATAGTTGCCGATCGTCACCACGCCGGGGGCGACGTCGCCCATATTGGGCAGTTCGTCATCGGGGACGCAGTCCTGGGTGGCCACCAGATGAATGCCGGCCTGCTGCAGCCCCAGCTCGGAATAGGCCTTCATCACCGCGGTGGCGTCCTTGCTGCCGGGCACGAACATCAGCAGCGCCTCGGGCTTTTCGTCCTTGATGCGCTGCAGGAAGGGGATGTAGTCGGGGTTTTTCAGCGGCATCCGAACCTGGCCGACGATCTTGCCGCCGGCATCGCTGAAGGCCTTGCTGAACGAAGCTTCGACGTCATGGCCGGGGGCATAGTCGGTGACCGCGGTATAGGCGTTCTTCATTCCCTGCTTGGCGGCCCATTGGCCGAGCGGATAGCCTTGCTGCCACTCGGTGAAGGAGACCCGGACCAGATAGGGGGACAGCCTGATCGACGACGAGGTGGCGGCGTTCATGATCACCACCGGCACCTTGGCCTCGGTGGCCAGCGGGGCCACCGCATTGATATTGGGGGTGAAATAGAAGCCGGTCAGCAGGTTGACCTTGTCGCGGGTGATCAGTTCCTGCGCCAGCCGACGCGCCATGTCGGGATTGGGACCGGTATCGTCGCGGCGGATCAGTTCGAGCTTGATGTCGCCAAGCTCGCTCTCGTGCTGCTTCACATAGAGCCGGATGGCCTTGTCCATCTCTTCGACCGAGGCGGCGGCCTGGCCGGAATAGGAAAGGATCAGTCCGACCTTGACGGTTTCGGCGGCCTTGGCGGCGAGTGGCAAGGCCAGCATGGCGCCGGCCAGGCAAGAAAGCCCCAATAGCGACTTCAGCTTACGCATCATTCCTCCCGATCATCGTTGATGACTGCCCTTATCCGAGGGTTGGAAAGCCGGCATGCCGGCCGCTTCGGTATTCCCCGTCGGCTTTTGCCTATTAATGGTTTGCTCTCATACCGCCTGTCAAGTCCGGCTGGCGGAACGGTCTCAAAGTTGTCTCAATCGAAAACGTTGCACTTTTCCGGTGGGTGTGCGCGGCAGGTGTTCGAGGAACTTGATGTCTCGCGGGTACTTGTAGGGGGCGATCGTCGCTTTGACGAAATCCTGGATCTCCCGCGCCGTTTCGTCGCTGTCCTGGCTGAGGTCGCGCAGCACGACGCAGGCCCGCACGATGTGGCCGCGGGTCGCATCGGGCACCGAGACGACGGCGCATTCGGCCACCTTGGGATGGTCGAGGATGACCGTTTCGACTTCTTGCGCCGAGATATTGTAGCCGGCCGACACGATCATGTCGTCGGCCCGCTCGGCGTACCAGAAGCGTCCGTCGGCATCCTGTTCGACGATGTCGCCGGTGACGTTCCAGCCCTTGCGGACGAAGCCTCTCTGGCGATCGATGTCGTCGAGATAGCGGCCGCCGGTCGGCCCCCTGACCGCCAGCCGTCCACGATTGCCGAACGGCAGCGGGTTGTCGTCGTCGTCGAACACGCAGGCGCTATAGCCGGGGATCGGCCGTCCCATCGAACCGGGGCATTCGACCTCGAGGGTCTCGGAGATGAAATGGGTCAGCATTTCGGTCATGCCGATGGCGTCGACGATCTTGACGCCGGTCGCCGCATACCAATCCTCCCACAGCTTGATGCGCAGCTGTTCGCCGGCCGAGGTGCATTTCTTGAGGCTCGAGGTGTCGTATTTGCCGATCTCCTGCAGCATCCCATGGAACGCCGTCGGCACCGCGTACAGGCTGGTGGCGCGATGGCGTTGGATGGCCTCGAGGACCACCTCCGGGGTAGGCCGGGACATCAGCACGGCGGTCGCCCGGTGCCGCATCGGATACATCAGGAAGGCGGCCTTGCCATAGGTGAAGGCCATCGACGGCGTGCCGATCAACACGTCGTCCTGTTTCACCGTGTAGACCATGGGCCAGCTATCGGCGACCGCCAGGATATCGCGGTGGAAATGGATGGCGCCCTTCGGATTGCCGGTGGTGCCCGAGGTGAAGGTGATCAGCGCCGGGTCGTCCGCCGCCGTCTGCACATTGGCGAATCCGGCCGGCTTGCCATCGGCCGTCTGGTCCAGCCCGGCCTTCTTGTTGCTGCCGTCGCCGAGCGGGGTGAAATAACCGACATGCTTCAGTTCGGCCACCTGGGCGCGGGCCAGTTCCATATCTTCGGCCAGGCTGACCTCGCAGAGCGCGATCTTGATCCGCGCCCTTTCGGCGATATAGGTCAGTTCCCGGGATCGCAGCAACGGCATGGTGGTCACGCAAATGCCACCGGCCTTCAGCACGGCCAACCAGCAGGCGGCGAGCATCGGCGTATTGGCCGAGCGCAGCAGCACGCGGTTGCCCGGCACCAGGCCAAAATCCTCGACCAGGACGCGGGCGATCCGCTCCGCCCGATCCTGCAGATGGGCGAAGGTCCAGGTACCGTCCTCGTAATGGTAGACCGCCTTGCCGCCGAAGCCTTCGGCCACCGCCTTATCGATCAGCTCGGCCGCCGCATTGATGCGGTTGGGGTAGCCGGCCAGATGTGAAGCCGAATAGTCGAACTCGGGCCACAATTCGGGCGGCGGCAGCATGTCGCGCAGGAAGGTGTCGACATGTGCTGTCGGGACGCCACCGGGAAGACCCATGCTCGAACACTCCTCCATCCGTCAGTTTCGGATGAATGGTTATTCATTCACTCTCCGGGGTCAAGCCAGTTCGTGGCTCTGCACTCCGGTTTGCGGCTTATTCCAGCCCCGTTCGCGACGGTGCCGTCCTTGGTCCTACCCGGCCGCATGGGCGAGCGCCGCCGTCTTCGGTGTCGTTGCACTCGATGGCTGCTCCGCGGTGAAGATGATCCGCGCGTCGACGGCCATGCAGCCGTCGTCCAAGGCCAGGCAGGGGTTGAGGTCGACCTGTTCGATCGCGGGCTGTTCCTCGAGCAGGCGGCCCAGCGCGACGACCGTCGCCGCAATGGCCTCGACGTCCATCTTCTTGCGGCCGCGGGCGCCGGCCAGCAGGGCGGCGGGCAGGGTCTCCTCGATCAGCGCCTTTGCTTCGTCGAGGCCAAACGGCGCCAGCCGGAAGCCGACCTTCTTCAGCACTTCGACATAAATGCCGCCCAGGCCGAACATCACCACCGGACCGAACAGCTTGTCGCGCAGCGCCCCCAGCACCAGCTCGGTGGCCTGCGGC
>CAIOJO010000507.1 GCA_903858635.1 uncultured Telmatospirillum sp.
AAGTTGGTGGTTCCGTCGAGCGGGTCGATGATCCAGACATTGTGCGGGTCGGCTCCCTCGACGGCACCGGCCTCCTCGAACAGGAACCCGTAGTCGGGACGCGCCTTCTTCAATTCGGTGCGCAGCACCGCCTCGACCCGGTGATCGGCCGCCGACACGAAATCGCCGGGACCTTTCTTCGAGACCTGCAGATGCTCGACCTCGCCGAAGTCGCGCAACAAGCCGCGCGCCGCCTTGCGGGCGGCGCCAATCATCACATTGAGGATGGGGGAACGGACCAGCATGGGATGGGGCGATCAGTCCTTGGCGCGTTCGACATAGGTGGCGTCGGCGGTGTTCACCACGATCCGCGTCCCGGCCTCGATGAAGGGCGGAATCATCACCCGGACGCCATTCTCGAGGATACCCGGCTTATAGGATGACGCGGCAGTCTGCCCCTTGACCACCGGATCGGCCTCGACCACGGCCATCGTCACCTTGTCGGGCAGGGTGACCGAAACCGGCGAGCCTTCGATCAGGTCGACCGCGCAGGCCATGCCGTCCTGCAGGAAGGCACCCGGATCGCCGACCAATTCGCGGGGAACCGAGAACTGTTCGAAGCTTTCCGCATCCATGAAGGTGATCTGGTCGGCGTCGCCGAACAGGAAGGTGCAATCCTTTTCTTCGACCTGCAGCTTTTCGACGGTGTCGGCGGTGCGCCAGCGTTCGTTGGTCTTGGTGCCGGTGCGGACGTCGCGCATTTCCACCTGGATGAAGGCGCCGCCCTTGCCGGGCTGGATGAGCTGGATTTTCAGAACCGCCCATTGCCGCGCGTTATGCTCGAGAATGTTGCCGGGACGAATAAGGTTCGCGTTGATCTTCATGGTCTTACCGAGAGAGTTGGGGAAATCTGGCGCGGACCCTAACAGCTTGACCGGCCGGGCGCAACGACGCAGGGAAGCACCTCGCCGATCCCCGCGAAGATCAGTGCAGGATGTGGGGCCACAAGCCGGCGATGCCGACGATGATCAGGTAAATGGCGACGATGAAGTTGAGCAGGCGGGGCATCAACAGGATCAGGATGCCGGCGATCAAGGCGATGAAGGGTTGCAGCAGGACGATGTTTATGGTCATGGGACCACCTCTTCGACGATGACGACGCCCCCTTGGCGCGTCGTCAGGTAAACCGTCGGCGCAGCGGAATGTGCGCAATCAAGGTGGATAATCAAACCGGCGGATAGCGGTGCATTTGCCCCTGCCAGTCGGTGACCTGGTCGCCGTCGAGATAGACCGGGCCGACCGGCACCTTGCCATGGCCGCCCGGGATGTCGAGCACATAGGTCGGTTGGCACAGGCCCGAGGCGCGGCCCCGCAGGTGACGCATGACCGCCTGGCCGGCGGCGAGGCCGGTGCGCCAATGGCTGGTGCCCGGAGCGAGGTCGGAATGATGCAGGTAGTAGGGCTTGATGCGGTTGGCGACCATTTGCCGCATCAGGGCCTCGATGACCGCCGGATCGTCGTTGACGCCCTGCAACAGGACGGTCTGCCCGACCAGCGGGATGCCGGCCCGCGACAGCCGCCGGCAGGCCGCCGCGGCGGCGGTGCCCAGCTCGCGCGGATGGTTGCAGTGGACGGCCACCCACAGGGCCGACCGGGTGGTTTCGAGGGCGGCCAGCAAGGCCGGGTCGACCCGATCCGGATCGGCGATGGGAATGCGGCTGTGGATACGGATCACCTGCAGATGGGGAATCGCGTCGAGGGCGCCGATCAGGGCCTTCAGCCTGGCCGGCGGCAGCATCAGGGGATCGCCGCCGGTCAGCACCACTTCCCACAGCTCGGTATGGGCGGCGATATAGGCCAAAGCCGTCGCCAGTTCGCCGTCATCGAGGGTGCCGGCCGCGCCGCCGACCCGCTCGCGGCGGAAACAGAAGCGGCAATAAACCGGGCAATGCAGCAGCGGCGTCAGCAGGACGCGGTCGGGATAGCGATGGACGATGCCTTTGACCGGGGCATGGGCCAGGTCGCCGATCGGATCGGCGCGGTCGTCGGCGGCGGCGTCCAGTTCCCGCAGGTCGGGGACGAACTGGCGGGCGATCGGATCGGCCGGATCGGCCGGGTCGATCAGGTCGACCAGGGTGGGGGTGATGGCCACCGCGTAACGGGCCGCCACCGCGTCGATGGCGGCGATCCGTTCGGCCGGCACCAGTCCGGCGGCGGCCAGTTCGGCCGCCCGGCGCAGGCTGCGCCGGCGCGGCGGGAGGGAGGGCAGAGGGTCGCTCATGGGGCTCCAAGGCAGTGTTGGTCGCCGCGTCGAAGGGCGGTAATCTCGGCGGTCCTCGCAGTCATATAAGGAAACCGCATGTCCGGCAAAGAGTGGTGGCGGCCCGAGCAGTACGCCGCGCGGCGGCCCAACCTTGTCCTGCGCGGCCGCATCCTCACCGCGCTCCGCAATTTCTTTGCCGCCGGCGGCTTCGTCGAGGTGGAGACCCCCTGCCTGCAGGCCTCGCCCGGTCTCGAACCGCATATCATGGCCCTGGCCACCGAGCTCAGCGAACCCTTTGCCGCGGCAAGGCGGCGGCTCTACCTGCATACCTCGCCGGAATTCGCCATGAAGAAGCTGCTGGTGGCCGGCGAACCGCGCCTGTTCCAATTCGCCCATGTGTGGCGCGACGGCGAGCGCTCGCCGATCCACCATCCCGAGTTCACCATGCTCGAATGGTACCGCGCCGAGGCTGGCTACGAGGCGTTGATGAACGACTGCGCCGGCCTGCTGGCCGCCGCCGCCACCGCGGCCGGCGTCACCGCCTTCCGCCGCGGCGAGCGCCGCTGCGACCCGTTCGCCCCACCGCAGCGGATGACCGTGGCCGAGGCCTTCGAGCAGTATTGCGGCATCGACCTGTTGGCCACCGCGCCCGACCCCGCGGCCCCCGACGCCGCCCGATTGGCCGCCGCGGCGCGGCGGCTGGGAGTCGCACCGGGCGAAGCCGACAGCTGGGAGGACATCTTCTTTCGCCTGATGCTGGATCGCATCGAACCGCATCTGGGCGATGGGGCGCCGCTGATCCTCTGCGAATACCCGGTATCGATGGCCGCCCTGTCGCGCCCCTGCCGCCATGATGCCCGGGTGGCCGAACGGTTCGAGCTTTATGTCTGCGGACTCGAACTGGCCAATGCCTTCGGCGAGCTGACCGATCCGGCCGAGCAACGGCGCCGTTTCGTGGCCGATATGGGCCTCAAGGAACGCCTCTACGGCATCCGCTATCCGATCGATGAGGATTTTCTCGCCGCCCTCGAACACGGCCTGCCGGACAGCGCCGGCAGCGCCCTCGGCTTCGACCGTCTGGTGATGCTGGCCACCGGCGCCGAAACCATCGAACAGGTGCTGTGGGCCCCGGTGGCAGGATCCGCGTAAGTCAGTCGCCCAGGCCCATGACGAAGGCCAGTGCGACATTCATGAGTGCGATTTCATCGTCCGTCAGGCGGCCGATCCGCTGACCAATCCGCTCCCGCCGGACCGTCGTTGGCTTGTCCACCATGATTTGCGACCGCTCGCGTAGCCCATTCGATTCGCGGGGCTCGATCATGATCCGGAAGTCGGGGGCGTCCACCAGCGCCGAGCTCGTCTGGCAAATCACCACCGATGTATGTTCCGGTGGAAAGGCGTCCGTTTGCACGATCACGGCGGGCCGGGGCCTGCCATAGGCGCCGGGCGCCGCCACCGTCACCACATCACCGCGTTTCATCGAACTCGGATACCGCTTCAACCCAATTCAACGCGTCGCGCTCGGACGCGGCAGAAAGCTGTGCCACTTCGCGTGCCACCCGGTCCCGCGTCGCCTTCGCTCGCGCGTCGGGCACGAAAAGCCGCAACTCGCGGAGCCCGTCCGCCCGTCGGCGGGCCCGCATCGCCTTCATCCGTTCCGCCGGCTCAGCCATCAATAGCTCCAACCTGTAACGCGTGACAGTGTAACGCGTTACAGGTCGCCGGTGCAAGGTTTCCCTGTCGTCCAGGCGGATCGATCAGGCCACAGCTTCAGTCGTCATTGGCTTGCGCGGTGACGATGCCAAGCGGCAGGCTGCGCTTGCGCACCCCGGTCAGGGCCGCACAGGCGTTGGCCAGGGCCGGAGCGACGGCGGGGACCCCGACCTCGCCGATGCCGCCGAGGGCGGACCCCTGGTTGACGATGACGACATCGATCTTCGGGCACCCGGCCATGCGGCCCATCGGGTAATTATCAAAGTTCCGGACCTGCGGCACGCCCTGGCGAAACTGGACTTGCTGCCACAGGGCGGCGTTCATGCCATGCAGGAGCCCCCCCTCGATCTGCGCCACCACCTCATCGGGATTGATCGCCGTGCCGCAGTCCACCGCGCAGGCAAAGCGCACCACCTGGGTCAACCCGGTCGGGGCGAAGGCCAGTTCGGCCACCAGGGCGCACAGGCTGCCGAAGCCAGGCGACAAGGCGATCCCGAGTGCGTGCCCGGCCGGCGGTGTATTGCCCCAGCCGCCCAGGGTGGCGGCGGCGTCGAGCACGGCGAGGGCCGGCGCATTGCCGGCCAGCAGCATGCGCCGGTATTGGTAGGGGTCGATCCCCGCGGCCAGGGCACATTCGTCGATCGCGCTTTCGACGACGAAGCAACTGATCGATTTGCCCACCGAGCGCCAATAGCCGATCTGGATGCCGGTGGCCTGTTCGATGTATTCCACCAGCCGCGAACCCATGGCGTAGGGCAATCCTGTTGCGGCGCCGATGGCGATGCTGTCGAGACCACCCTTCGGCACTCCGCCATGCGATCGGGTCAGCGACGGGGCGACGATGCGGTTGGACCAAGCGGTGATGTTGCCGGCGGGGTCGAGCCCGACCTGGACCTGCGACAGGGCGGCGGGGCGATACCAGTCACGACCGAAATCCTCCTCGCGCGGCCAGGTGAGTTTCACCGGCTTGTTCACCGCCTGCGCCACGGTGATCGCCTGGGTGACGTAATCCTGTTCGATCTTCCGCCCAAGGCCGCCGCCCATATAGGTGGTGGTGACGGTGATTTGCGTGCTTGCCAGTCCGGTCAGTTTGGCGGCGGTCGCCGCCACCCAGTCGGGCGCCTGGGTCGGACACCAGATATGGCAGGCAGCGGCGCCCGTCGCGTCCTTGGTCAGCCACACCGTGCAATTCAACACCTCCATGCAGGCATGGGCCAGATGCGGCAGCGAGTACGTCAGGTTGAGGGTCTGGGCCGCGGCGGCGAGGCCGGCCACGACATCGCCAACCCGCTCGGCGGTGGCCGGGGTGCCGCTGGTCATCAGCGACTGCGCGTTCGTGGCCAGACTCTGGCTGTCGACTTGCGACCGGGCCGAAGCGGCCGGCGAGTTCCAGCTCACGCCAAGGTTGCGGGCCGCATGGATGGCCTGCCAGGTGTTGGCCGCGACCACGGCGACGGCAGTGCCGAGATCTACCGCCTGCATGCCGGCGGGCGCGTTGTGCATCGACTTCACCGTGCCACCGAGTGTCGGGCAGTGGCGCACCGCGGCGAACACCATGCCGGGCAGACGCAGGTCGAGTCCGAAGACGGCGCTGCCATCGACCTTCAACTTGATGTCCGGGCGGGGCAGCTTCTGGCCGATCAGCTTGTAGCCGGCACCGGCCGACAAGATCGGCGCCGGTCCCGGCAGGACGATCGTCGACGCCGTCTGGGCGAGTTGGCCATACGTCGCCAGCTGTACGCCATAGGCGTCCTGCACGACTCCAGCCACCGCCTTGAGCGGCGCCGGCGCCAGAGGATGGGCCTGGCGAGCCGCCGCCAGCAGCATCTCGCGCGCGGTGGCGCCAGCCAGCAGCATCGGCTGGAACCAGCCGCGCATGTTGAACGAGCCGCCGGTGACCTGGGACTTGGTCGCGCCGCGACCGTATTGGGGGCCGAATGGCGCGGGAACCGTTCGCAACGTCGCCCAGTCGAGTGGCAGTTCCTCGGCCAGCACCTGGGCCAGGCCGGCGTTGATGCCTTGTCCCATTTCTCCGCCGGGGGTGATGAGTTGGATGCTGTTGTCGGAACCGATCACGACGAATACGTTCACCGTGCTGGCCGACCCCACCGGAGTCGGTCCTGTCGCCGCGGTCGCCGCCCACGCGGCACGTGCCGCCAGGGACAGCCCGAGCAGCAGACCGCCGCCGGCGGCGGCACCGATGGTCAGGAAGGCGCGGCGGCCAAGGGCGATGGTTTGGCCAGGGGTGCCGTCGGCGGTGCTGCCATCGGCATTGGCGAGCGGCAGCCCGGGGGGGGCGATCTGGTTCATATGCGATCCCTCCTACAGGCCGGCAATCTGATGGATCGCCGCACGGACCCGCGGATAGGTACCGCAGGCGCAGATATTTTCCAGGGCACCGTCGATTTCTGCGTCGGTCGGCCGAGGGTTTTCCTTCAGCAGACCGGCCACCGCCATGATCATCCCTGACTGGCAGTAGCCGCATTGCGGCACCTGATGGGCGATCCAGGCCAGTTGCACCGGATGGGTCGGCGTGCCCGGGGTGGGCGACAGGCCCTCGATGGTCGTGATGCTCTTGCCGGCGCAGCTGCCGACATCCTCGTCGCAGGATTTTTCGGGCGAACCGTCGATCCAGACGGTGCAGGCACCGCAGATC
>CAIOJO010000508.1 GCA_903858635.1 uncultured Telmatospirillum sp.
CGGAATCCTCGGAAAACTCGGCCGAAGCCATGGTGGCGCCATGGATGCCGTCACGCCCGGTCTTCGAGCCGACATAGACCACCGGATTGCCGATCCCCGCCGCCGCCGAATAGAAGATGCGGTCGGTCTGGGCCAGACCGACGGTCATCGCGTTGACCAGGATATTGCCGTTGTAGGAGGCGTGGAAATTGGTCTCGCCGCCGACCGTCGGCACGCCGACGCAGTTGCCGTAGCCGCCGATGCCGGCCACCACCCCGTTGACCAGATGGCGGGTCTTGGGGTGGTCCGGATGGCCGAAGCGGAGCGCGTTCATATTGGCGATCGGCCGGGCGCCCATGGTGAACACGTCGCGCAGGATGCCGCCGACGCCGGTTGCCGCCCCCTGATAGGGCTCGATGAAACTGGGGTGGTTGTGGCTTTCCATCTTGAAGATGACGGCCTGGCCATCGCCGATGTCGATCACCCCGGCATTCTCGCCCGGGCCGCAGATCACCCAGGGTGCCGTGGTCGGCAAGGTCTTCAGCCACTTCTTCGAGCTCTTGTAGGAGCAATGCTCGGACCACATGACGGAAAAGATGCCGAGCTCGGTGATATTGGGCTCGCGCCCCATGATCTCCAGCACCCGGGCATATTCATCCGGGGTGAGGCCGTGCGAGCGGATCACTTCGGGGGTAATGGCGGACTCCGCTTTGCTCACGACACTGCCTCCGCCAAACCTTCGAACATGGCGCGACCATCGGTTCCGCCCAGGGCCGGTTCGGCCAGGCGCTCCGGATGGGGCATCAGCCCGAGGACCGTTCTCGTCGCATTGAAAATCCCGGCGATGTTGCGGGACGAACCGTTGGGATTGGCCTCGGCGGTCGCCTGGCCATCCGCTCCGACATAGCGGAAGGCGACCAGACCCTCGCCCTCGAGCCGGTCCAGGGTCGCCGGATCGGCGAAATAATTGCCTTCGGCATGGGCGATCGGCAAGCGCAGCACCGTTCCCGGGTTGTAGCGCCGGGTGAACCGGCTGTCGCTGGTCTCGACCCGGAGCAGCACGTCCTGGCAAATGAACTTGAGCTGGGCGTTGCGCATCAGCACGCCGGGCAGCAATCCGGCTTCGGTAAGGATCTGGAAGCCGTTGCAGATCCCCAGCACCGGCGTCCCCTTGGCGGCCCGCGCCTTGACCTCGCGCATGATCGGCGAATGGGCTGCCATGGCGCCGCAGCGCAGGTAGTCGCCGTAGGAGAACCCGCCCGGCACCACCACCAGATCGACCGCCGGCAGTTCGGTGTCGCGGTGCCAGACCATCAATGGCGGCGCGCCGATGCTGGCTTGGAGCGCCACCGCGACGTCGCGGTCGCAGTTGGAGCCGGGAAACACGATGACGGCGGCTTTCAAGGAGGCGGATCCTTCCGACAGCAGGTGAGGGGCCTTGTGTAATCCCAAAACAACGCGGTTTCCAGGGACTTCGGAGGCGTCCTTGGAGGAATTCTCCACCATTTCGGGCAGGGTTTCGCCCCCCTTGTCAATGCCCCTTTGTCAATGGCCGGGCCGGCCGTCGTTGACGCCACCTTGGCCCCACCCTAAACTTCCCGGGCATTTCGCGGGCGGAGAACCAGGCCTTGGATGACAAAGGGACCCAACTGCCGCGCAGCCGAGCGGCCCTCGAGCGTTTGGACCGCGCCGTCCAACGCCTCGAAGGCGCGGCCGGGCAGGCCCATGGCGATCTGTTCCTGGCCGAGGACCTGCGGCGCGCCCGCGACGATTATGCCCGGCTCGACCACACCACGCGGTTGGTCGAGGCCCGCCTGGACGGGGTGATCGGCCGGTTGAAGTTTGTCCTCGAGGAATGACGCGATGACGGCGACCGTTTCCATCACCATCGTCGGGCGCAGCTACGAGGTCAGCTGTGACGAGGGGCAGGAGGAATACCTGCAGACCCTGGCCACCGAGCTGGATCGGCGGGCCGACACGCTATTGCGCTCGGTCGGCCAGGTCGGCGATGCCCGGCTGCTGGTCATGGTCGCGCTGCTGATGGCCGACGAGATCCAGGAGTTACGGCGGGGCAAGGACGCCGCCGCCCGGCCGCGGCCGGACGAGGCGGTGGACGCCGCCTTGGCCGATGGCCTGGACGGCTTGGCAGAGCGCATCGAGGCCATTGCAGAACGCCTGGAGAGAGCCTAGATTCACCCATGGAACGGGTGCTGCGCGATGCGTTAGGCAGCTTTTATCCCCGGGGCCAATGTATGAACTCCAGGGGGCTGTCTCTGCCGGGATCGTGGTCTCGGTATATGGTCCCCACCTGCAAATGCAGGCCACGGAGGGATCGCAATGCCGACGGTCGAGGCGGCTCCGTTCCAACTACTTTTCCATCTGGTTACCGTCTGACCGGTCCGTGCAGACGCGTCCCTTGGCGCCGCTCCTCGGGACGAGGAGCTTGAACTTGGCCCAATTCCTTGCCTTCAGCTTGGGGCGGCGCAGGCGACGTCGCCTCGGCGCGTGAACCGCGAGCCGGTGTCCGCCGCCGCCGTCAAGCAGGCCCTCAGGGTGCAAGCCCTGGCGGCCCGTCGCGCCGCTCATGCCAATCTGGGCCCGACGGCGGGCGATCGCATCGCCACCGCCTTTCTGGACAGCGTCGCCTGGGCGCCGGGGCAAGTGGTGGCGGGCTATTGGCCGATGGGTGACGAGGCGGATGTTCGGCCGCTGCTCGAGCGTCTGGCCGGGCTGGGCTGCATGGCCGCCCTGCCGGTGGTCGTCGAGAAGGGGGCGGCCTTGGCGTTTCGCGGCTGGCGACCGGGGGCGCCGCTCGAGGCGGGTTCGCACGGCACCCGGCACCCCCCGGCCACGGCGCCGGCGGTGGCTCCCGACCTGGTATTGCTGCCGCTGCTTGGCTTCGACCGCTGGGGCGGCCGCCTGGGCTATGGCGGGGGCTATTACGACCGGACCCTGGCCCAGCTGCGGGGAACACGCCACATGCTGGCCGTCGGCATCGCCTATGCGGCGCAGGAAGTGGATGCGCTGCCGCAGGACGGGCATGACCAGCGGCTGGACTGGATCGTCACCGAGGAAGGGGCGCGGGAGGCTTTGTCATGAGGTTGTTGTTTTGCGGCGATGTGGTGGGCCGCGCCGGGCGCGACGCGGTGGTCGAGCAAGTGCCGCTGTTGCGCCAGCGCCTGGGCCTCGATTTCGTCGTGGCCAATGGCGAGAATGCCGCCCACGGCTTCGGCATCACCCCGAAAATCTGCGAGGATTTTTTCGAAGCCGGGGTCGACGTGGTCACGCTGGGCAACCACACCTGGGACCAGCGCGAGATCATCCCCTTTCTCGAGGCCGACTCCCGCGTCCTGCGGCCACGCAATTATCCGGCGGGTACACCCGGCAAGGGGGCTGGCGTCTATCAGGCGGGGCGTGGCAGGAAGGTCATGGTGGTGCAGGTGATGGGGCGGCTGTTCATGGACCCGTTGGACGACCCCTTCGTCGCATTGGACGGCGAACTGGCGCGACACCCGTTGGGGGGCGCGGTGCAGGCGGTGATCGTCGACGTCCACTGTGAAGCCTCGAGCGAAAAGATGGCGCTCGGCCATTATGCCGACCGCCGGGCCTCGCTGGTGGTCGGCAGTCACAGTCATGTCCCGACGGCCGACGCGCAGATCCTGCCGGGTGGCACCGCCTATCAGACCGATGCCGGCATGTGCGGTGACTACGACTCGGTGATCGGCATGAAGAAGGATGCCGCCATCTCGCGATTCGTCCGCAAGATTCCGGGCGAGCGGCTCAGTCCGGCCGAGGGGCCGGGCACCCTTTGTGCCGTCTTCGTTGAAACGGACGACGCCACCGGCTTGGCCAAACGCATCGAGCCGCTGCGCCTGGGCGGCCGTCTGGCCGGTGCGATGCCGGTGGTGTAGGAGCCCCTTGAGCAGCGGCAGCCAAGTTGAACCGCAGAGACGCAAAGGCGCAGCGGCACGATCCATCCTTCCCGTCATGGCCGGACTTGATCGGTCAAGCCCGGGGATGACGAGAAAGAGAGCAAATTCAAACAAACCGCCTCTGCGCCTTTGCGTCTCTGCGGTTCAAACGTCTGAGCGTCCCCACCGGCCGTGGGCTACAGTCCCAGCGACTTCTTGATGCGCCCCCACAGGGTCGGCTTCGGGGCGGGCTTCTTCCTGGTCGTCGCCTTTCTGGCCGGCCCGGCCGCTTTGGCTGCGGCCGCCGCGGCGCGCGGGTTGACGTAGGAGTAGAAGCTCCGGAACTCGCCGTCGGGAGAGACCTGGTAATAGACGATCTTCTTCAGGCTCGGGTCGCGCTGACAGCGGCGCTTGGCATCGCCTTCGGCTTGCTCCTTGGTGGTGATGTCGGACGAATAGTCGAGCTTGCCCTGCTTCAGCGACTGCCCTTCCTTGCAGCTATAAATCTCGGTTGTCATGAAAGATCCCCTGGTAGCCTGATCAATCTTCAATGGTCGGCGAGTCTCGGTGAGTGTTCCGTTCCGCGGAATAGCTATTTGCCGAATGTTTCGTAAAATTGTTTGTATTTTTTTCGCAATTGTATCGGTAAATGTAAAAATAGACACAGGTGTTGCCAATTGTTATCATAGCCTTGGGTTTCCGTGACGCGGAATACTTTGTTCGCCTACAAATTTATATTGCCTGTAACGCAATCTACCGCACGCCGCATAAGTGTGACGATTGCAAGGAGGGCCACCATGCGGTTTGCCGATCTCAGAATACCGACGCGGATCATTGGCGGATATGCGCTGCTTCTGGCGATTTGCATTGGCCTTGCCTTGATTGCCGTGCATTCCCTCGACAACATCGGCGACCGGGTCGACAAGGCCGAGGCCACCACCCAGATCACCAAATTCCTGCTCGATGCCCGGCGTGAAGAGAAGAACTTCATGCTCAACGCTACCGACCATTATGTCGACCTGCTCACCGAGAAGGTGGCCAAGGTTATCTCCCAAGCCGAGGGGCTGAAACCCAAATTCGTCCTGGCGCATGATCGCGAGGAAATGGATCAGATCGTCGCTTCCGCCCGCAGCTACGAACAGAACTTCCGCAGTTATGCCGCGGCCTACCGGGCCAGCGGCGGCGGCGAAGGGGCCCGTGCGCAAGCCAAGGGCGGACCGTTGCGGGGCGTCGAACAACAGATGGCCGAGGCGGCGCGGACGGTCGAAGAGATGGTGCAGAAGGCCAATCTCGAACAGAAGGAAGCGATGGAGGAGGCGATTCGGGACGGCCGCAACAGCCTCCTGGTCACCCTCGCGCTGGGCATGATTTTGGGGATCGCCATCGGGATCGTCACGGCGCGCTCCATCACCCGGCCGTTGGCCCGGCTGATGGAGTCGGTTGCTGCCCTGTCATCCGGCCATGCCGAAATTACCGTGCGCGATACCGACCGCGCCGACGAGATCGGGCCGCTGGCCAAGGCCTTGGAAGGTTGGCGGCAAAGCATGATGGAAACCGAGGTGCAGCGGCAAAGGGATGACCAGGCGATTGCGGCGCGTGAGGAACGGCAGCGCCGCATCGATGCGGCGACCCGCAAGTTCGACGCGACCATCACCGCCATGCTCGGCAAGATCAAGGCCACCGTCGCGCAACTGCACCACTCGTCCGACACGCTGTCGGCCACGGCGGAACGGACGGAACGGCAAAGTGCCGCCGTGTCCGCCGCTTCGGAGGAGGCGACCACCAATGTGGCAACGGTGGCGGCGGCGGCGGCCCAACTGATGGCCTCGATCGGTGAGATTTCACGCCAGGTGCAGCAGACCGCGGTCACCACCAAGGCGGCGGCGACACAGGCGGGGGACAGCAACCGCAAGATCGGCGGCCTGGCCGATGCGGCTCAGAAGATCGGCGAGATCGTCAGCATGATCAATGGGATCGCCTCGCAGACCAACTTGTTGGCACTGAACGCCACCATCGAGAGTGCGCGGGCCGGCGAGGCCGGTAAGGGCTTCGCCGTGGTGGCCAACGAGGTCAAGAGCCTGGCCGGGCAGACCGGCCGCGCCACCGACGACATCGCCGCCCAGGTGGCGTCGATTCAAGGCGAAACCGAGCAAGCGGTGCATGCCATCGACGTCATCGCCCAGACCATCGAGCATATCAATGCCATGGCGACCACCATCGCCGGGGCGGTCGAACAGCAGGGCGCCGCCACTGCCGAAATCAGCCGCAACGTCGAGCAGGTGTCGCTCGGCACGCAGGGCGTCGCCAGCAATATCGCCGGCGTCGCCCAGGTTGCCGCCGAGACCGGGAAGATGGCCCAGGACGTCTTCCATTCGGCCAATTCCCTGTTGGCTGAAAGCGAAACCCTGGAACGCGAGGTCGACCACTTCCTGAGCGAGGTGCGGGCGGCTTGAGGGGGGCGGGATAGCTCGACAGCGCTGACCCAATTCAAAATGAGACGCTGCCGCGCCACACTGGCCGCCACTTCGACGAAGGAAGGTCGTCGGCAGAAACCGCAGAGGCGCAGAGACGCAAAGGGTTCGAGGTCAGAACAAGGCGATGAATCCCGTTACGGAGGCGTGGCACATCGAAATTTCATCAGGAGCCCGAGCCGGTGCCTCGACAGCTTGAGGTAGGTCAGTAGCTGGGCCTGCGTATTGTCTTCCGCGGAAGGTCCAATCGCCTCTGCGCCTCTGCGGTTCTCCAGGCGCCTACCCCTTCACCCCGTAGACCAGGTAGTTGACGTCGAGATTGGAGCAGCGCTCCCAGCGGTCGTGCAGCAGATCGTAACGCACCCCTTCGAACTGCTTGCTCTGGATGCCGGCCCGACGGAGCGCCGCGGCGAATTCGGAGGGCCGCAGGAATTTCCGCCAGTCATGGGTGCCGCGCGGCAGCCAGCGCAGGACGTATTCGGCGCCGACGATGGCCAGGGCGAAGGACTTGGCGGTGCGGTTGACGGTCGCCCCGACGAATGCCCCACCCGGCTTCAGGCGCTGGGCCGTCGCTGCAAGGAAGGCACCGACATCGGGGACGTGCTCCACCACCTCCATCGCCATCACCACGTCGTAGCCGTCACTCAGCTCTTCCGGGGTGGCCGAACGATAGTCGATCGGCAGCCCGCTTTTTTCCGCGTGCAATCGCGCCACGGCGATATTCTTGTCTCCCGCATCGATGCCGGTGACGGCGAAGCCCAACCGGGCCATCGGCTCGGACAGCAGTCCGCCGCCGCAACCCACATCGAGCAGAGTCAGGCCGGCGAAGGGACGTTCCGCCGTCGCATCGCGGCCGAAATGCCTTGCCAAGCGGTCGCTCAGAAAGGACAACCGGGGCGGGTTGAGTTGGTGCAACGGCTTGAATTCGCCGAGCGGGTCCCACCAGGCCTCGGCCATCGCCTGGAAGCGGGCGACTTCCTCGGGCGAGGCCGTGGTGCCAACGGGGCGGGTGGAAGCGGCACTGCGGGCCATCGATTGCTCCTTCTTGCGGCGGGCGGGGGCGACTTGCGTCGCCATTCGCTCTTAGAGTATGTATACGCGCCTTCGGGCGGCGGGCAACCAGGCGATCACCACTGCATTTTAAAGGAAGGGCGATGGCGCGCATCGTAATGAAATTCGGCGGCACTTCCGTCGGAGATTGTGACCGCATCAAAAATGTGGCGCGTCGGGTCAAGGACGAGGTCGACCGCGGCAATGAAGTGGCCGTGGTGGTGTCGGCCATGTCCGGGGTCACCAACCAGCTGGTCGACTATTGTCGCCAGATCGCCCCGCTGCATGATGCGCGGGAATACGACACGGTGGTGTCGACCGGGGAACAGGTGACCATCGGGCTGTTGGCCATCGCCCTGCAGGAGATCGGCGTTCAGGCGCGATCCTGGATGGGCTGGCAGATACCGATCCGTTCCGACGGGGCGCATGGCAAGGCGCGCATCGAAACCATCGATACCAGCGAGCTGGAAAAGCGCATGGCGAGCGGCCAGGTGGCCGTGGTCGCCGGCTTCCAGGGCATCGGGCCGGACAATCGGGTGACCACCCTCGGACGGGGCGGTTCGGATACCAGCGCGGTGGCTTTGGCGGCGGCGATGAAGGCCGATCGCTGCGACATCTATACGGATGTGGACGGGGTCTATACCACCGATCCCCGTATCGTTGCGAAGGCGCGCAAGCTCGATAAGATTACCTATGAGGAAATGCTGGAGTTGGCCTCGCTCGGCGCCAAGGTGCTGCAGACCCGCTCCGTTGAAATGGCGATGAAGCACCGGGTGCGCGTGCAGGTGCTGTCCAGCTTCGTCGATGCCCCCGGCACCCTTGTTTGTGATGAGGACGAGATCGTGGAAAAGGAACTGGTGAGCGGCATCGCCTACAGCCGCGACGAGGCGAAGATCACTCTGGTCCGTGTGGCCGACCGTCCCGGGGTGGCGGCGGCCATTTTCGGGCCGCTGGCGGACGCCAACGTCAATGTCGACATGATCGTCCAGAATGTGTCGGAGGATGGCAAGAGCACCGATCTCACCTTCACGGTGGGGAAGGCCGACCTCGACCGCGGCGTCAAGGTGCTGACCGAGAAGAAGGGCGAGCTTGGTTACGAGCGCCTGGTTCCCGACAGCAACGTGGTGAAGATCTCGGTGATCGGCGTCGGCATGCGCAGCCATGCCGGGGTCGCCCAAAAGATGTTCAGTACCCTGGCGGAAAAGGGTATCAACATCCAGGTGATCTCAACTTCGGAAATCAAGGTAAGCGTGCTCGTCGCCGAGGAGTACACTGAGCTGGCGTTGCGCGCCCTGCATTCCGCCTATGGGTTGGACGCGCAATAGGAAGCTGCAAGGCTAGGCACTGGGTTAGGGGAAGGCATGAGCGCGGCGCGGTCGCGTCTAGACAGTCTGTGGGGGCGGGGCCGGGAATTCCTTGGCACCGAGGTCGCCATCATGGGCGGTGCCATGTCCTGGGTGTCGGAACGCCGTTTGGTCGCGGCGATCTCCAATGCCGGCGGTTTCGGGGTGATCGCCTGCGGCTCGATGACGCCCGATCTGCTGGCGGCCGAGATCGAAGCCACGCAGCGGCTCACCGACCGGCCGTTCGGCGTCAACCTGATCACCATGCACCCCCAGCTCGATCAATTGATCGATCTGTGCGGACGGTTACGGGTCGGCCGCATCGTACTGGCCGGTGGGCTGCCGCAATCCGCCGCGATCACCCGGCTGAAGGACGGGGGCGCCAAGGTCATGTGCTTCGCCCCCACGGTGGCGTTCGCTCGCAAGCTGATCCGCCTCGGCGCCGATGCCCTGATCATCGAGGGCACCGAGGCGGGCGGACATATCGGGCCGGTGTCGACCAGCGTTCTGGCACAGGAAATCCTGCCTGCGGTGACCGAGGTGCCGGTGTTCGTCGCCGGCGGCATCGGGCGCGGTGAGGCGGTGCTGTCCTATCTCGAGATGGGCGCGGCCGGCGTGCAGCTGGGAACACGATTCGTCTGCGCCACCGAATCGGTGGCCCATGCCAATTTCAAACAGGCCTTCATTCGCGCCAATGCGCGCGATGCCACCCCATCGGTACAGGTCGATCCCAATTTTCCGGTGATCCCGGTGCGCGCCCTGAACAATCCGGCGTCGCGCCGCTTCGTCGACTTCCAGCATCAGGTCATCGACCGCTTCAAGCGGGGCGTGGTCGACCAGAAGGCGGCCCAGCTGGAGATCGAACACTACTGGGCCGGGGCGTTGCGCCGCGCGGTGATCGACGGCGATATCGAACATGGCTCGCTGATGGCCGGCCAGAGCGTCGGCATGGTGACCTGCGAGCAGCCCACCGCCGAGATCATTTCCGAACTCATCGATCAGGCGGTCGGCGCCCTGACGACGCGGGAGCGACTAGGGGCCGTGGTCTGATGCAGGCGACCGCCAGCACAGTCTCGCGACGCCTGCTAGGGCGTCTGCGCGACGTCATGGCGGGTGGGGGCTCGGCCCAGGAGCGTCTCGACAACACGGTCAGATTGATCGCCGCCGACATGGTGGCCGAGGTCTGCTCCTGCTATGTGATGCGCGCCGGCGAGGTGCTCGAACTGTTCGCCACCGAAGGCCTGTTGAAGACCGCGGTGCACGAGACCCGTCTGCGGGTCGGCGAGGGACTGGTCGGCGACATTGCCGCCCACGCGCGGCCCCTCGCCCTGGCCGACGCGCAAAGTCATCCCAATTTCGCCTACCGGCCGGAAACCGGCGAAGAGGTCTTCCACTCGCTGGTTGGCGTGCCGATCATCCGCGGCGGCCGCGTCATCGGTGTCCTGGTGGTGCAGAACAAGAGCCAGCGGCATTACACCGAGGAGGAGATCGAAACCCTCGAGACGGTGGCCATGGTTCTGGCCGAACTGATCTCGTCAGGGGCGCTGATCAATCCCGAGGAACTGGCCGCGGTCGACGGCAATGCGGTGTTGCCGCTGCGCATGGAAGGGGCGCGCCTGACCGGCGGCATCGGCATCGGTGTGGCGGTGATGCATGAACCGCGGGTGGTCGTGCAGAAGCTGGTGGCCGAGGACCCGGAAGCGGAAATGGCCCGGCTGCGCGCCGCGCTGGGCGCCATGCGCAATTCCCTCGACGAAATGTTCGAGGCGCAGGATCTGGCCTTCAGCGGCGAGCATCGCGACGTGCTGGAGACCTTCCGCATGTTCGCCGAGGACGCCGGCTGGACCGCCCGCATCGCCGAGACCATCCAATCGGGCCTGACCGCCGAAGCGGCGGTGCAGAAGGTGCATGAAGACACCCGGGTGCGGATGAGCCAGGTGTCCGACCCCTATCTGCGCGAGCGGCTGCACGATTTCGAGGATATCGCCAATCGTCTGCTGCAGCACCTGGTCCGCGGCAACCAGGCCGGCACCGCGGCCAGTACCGATTTGCCGGAGAATGCGGTCCTGGTGTGCCGCAGCCTCGGCCCGACCGAACTGCTCGACTACGATCGCCGCCGTCTGCGCGGCATCGTCCTCGAGGAGGGGTCGCCGACCATGCATGTGGCGATTCTGGCCCGGGCCCTCGACATCCCGATGGTCGGACGGGTCAAGGACGCCCTGGCCAAGATCGAAGCCCTCGACCCGGTGATCGTCGATGGCGACAACGGCCAGGTCTTCGCCCGGCCGCCCGACGACATCCAGGACATGTTCGCCGCCAACATGGCGTCGCGCGCGGCCAAGGTGGCCGCCTATGCCGCCATGCGCGATCTGCCGCCGATCACCCGCTGCGGGCAATCGGTGCGGATGATGCTGAACGCCGGCCTGCTGGTCGACCTGCCGCAGCTCGACAGCACCGGTGCCGACGGCATCGGCCTGTACCGGACCGAAATGCCGTTCATGGCGCGTTCGCAGCTGCCCGACGTCGGTCAGCAGGCCAATCTCTACACCCGAATCCTCGACATGGCCGACGGCAAGCCGGTGATGTTCCGCACCCTCGACGTCGGATCCGACAAGTTGCTGCCCTATTGGAGCAGTGCCCGCGAGGACAATCCGGCCATGGGCTGGCGCTCGATCCGCATCACCCTCGATCGCCCGGCGGTATTGCGTACCCAATTGCGCGCCCTGGTCAGGGCGGGGCTGGGGCGCGACCTCAATATCATGTTTCCGATGGTCGCCGAGGTGGCCGAACTGGATAGTCTGCGCCAGATCCTCAATCTCGAACTGGAACGCCACCGGCTGCGCCAAGGCGTGGCGCCCGACCGGGTGCGGGTCGGCACCATGCTCGAGGTGCCGGCCTTGGCCTGGCAGTTGCCGGCGCTCCTCAAGCGCGTCGACTTCGTATCGATCGGCAGCAACGACCTGATGCAGTTCCTGTTCGCCGCCGACCGCGGCAATCCGCGCATCGCCGAGCGCTATGACGTGCTGGCTCCGGCCATGCTCAATTTCCTGCGCTGGATCGCCCGCGAATGCCGCAAGGCCGGGGTGCAGCTGTCGGTCTGCGGCGAAATGGCCGGGCGGCCGCTCGAGGCGATGGCGTTGCTCGGCGTCGGCATCCGCAACCTGTCCATGTCGGCGCCGTCGATCGGCCCGGTGAAGGCGATGGTCCGCAGCCTGTTCCTTCCCAGTCTCGAGGAATACATGGCGACCCTGTACGACCGACCCGACCATTCGGTGCGACAATATCTGCGTAATTTTGCTCTTGATCACGGTGTGTCGATCTAAACGCCTGGCCGTTTATCCGGAACTTTGCAAGGAGCATCGGAGCGAAGCTAGCCAGCGCCGGCGGGCGCCGATTGCGTTCTCTTCGGCTTGCAATGAGGTGAGGGGGCGCGCTGCTACTGTGATTCGGGTAGCGAAGCACTTAATTAACCGGCCCTAATCCTTTGTTGTCGATAAAACATCGCGGCATTGCGACTTGCCGCCATTGCAACTCGACGGCCTTTCTTGCTAAGAAGGACCGTTACCCTGGCCGAATGGCCGGGCAAGGCAGGAACACCGGGTAAGGGACGTCGGAGCGTGGCAGCAGACATCGAGGATGCCGACAACACCGCGTCGGTCGCCAGTGCGGGCGGCGTCGGCACATTACTGCGTGAGACACGCGAGCGGCAGGGACGCGACGTGGCCGGGGTGGCGACCAGCCTCAGGATCCGCCAGCCGTACTTGCAAGCCATAGAAGACGGCCGTTTCGAAGATTTGCCGGGGGCCACCTATGCCGTCGGCTTTGTTCGCGGCTATGCCGAGTTTCTCGGGCTCGACAGCAGTGAAATCGTGCGTCGCTTCAAACAGGAGAACGCCGAATTCGCCAACCGCGCCGAGTTGGTCTTTCCTTCGGCGGTGTCCGAGGCCAGCATCCCGACCGGCGCCCTGTTGCTGTTCGCCATCATTGCTGCCGCTGCCGCCTACGGGTTCTGGTACTGGTATCAGAACCGCGAGGCATCGGTGGCCGACGCCGTGCCGCCGCTGCCGGAACGCCTGGCCGCACTGATCCACCGGCCGGTCGGCAGCGGTTCGGAAATGGTGCCGGTGTCTCCGGCCGACGGCGGCAAGCCGGCCGATTCCGCTCCGGCCACGGCCGCCGCCCCCATTGTGCCGCCCGTCGCGCCGACTGCGCCGTCGGTCGCCTCATCCTCGCCGCAAGCCGCAGCGCCGGGGTCGGCGCCGCATGAAGATGTGGTTCCGCCGCCGGAAGACGACACCAGCAACGCCGCTCCGGCGCCGGCGCCGACTGCGGTTGCGCCGGCCGCGCCGCCGCCGGCGGCTCCGCCCGTCGCTATGGCGCCCGGCGACGCCAAGCCGGCCGATAGCAAGGAGGCCAAGGCGGCCGCCACCAAGCCGGGCAAGCCGGGCAAAGGCAAGGAACAGCCGGCGGCCGAGTCCGCCAAGCCGTCCGCTGCCCCGGTGCCGCCGGCGGCCGAACCTGCGGCCGCCCCCAGCCCGATGCCGGCCCCCGCCCCGACCCAGGAGGCCGCGATCCGTGGCGCCGCCGATCCGGCCGCGCCGCCGGCCGGCCCCCGCAGCAATGCGCGGGTGGTGCTGCGGGCCGAGGAAAATTGCTGGATTCAGATCCGCGATACGAGCGGTCAAGTGGTCAGTTCCCGGCTGCTGCGCAAAGGTGAAAGCTATACGGTGCCGCGTCGCGCCGGGTTGTCGCTGACCGCGGGCAATGCCGGGGTGTTGACGGTTCTGGTAGACGGCAAGCCGGTCCAATCGCTGGGCGGCGTCGGCATGGTGCGCCATGACGTAGCGCTCGATCCCGAGCGCTTGGTCAATGGCCCGCGAGACGAATCGCCGGCGGCCCGGCCCGAGGCGCCGACCGAATAGGGCGTCATTTTCGGGCGGCTCCGGGGCCGCATTTCCGCCCTCCGCGTTGCCGTGCCGACGATGTCGACGCCGCCGGGGGCAGAATTACCGGCTAGCGCCTCAACCCGCTTTGTCCGAGCGATGGTTTTGCGTTATAAGGCTGAGCCCGGGTTGCCGGGCGCATCCTTTTCAGCCCAATCGACGAGACGGTGATGAGCATCAGGCCCTACCGTGACATTCAACGCCGCACCAGCCGCCAGATCTTCGTCGGGCCGGTGCCGGTGGGTGGCGACGCGCCGATCAGCGTGCAGTCGATGACCAATACCTTGACCACCGACGTCAACGCCACCGTGGCGCAGATCCGCCGGCTGGAAGAGGCCGGCGCCGACATCGTAAGGGTTTCCTGCCCCGACCAGGAATCGACCAAGGCCCTGAAGGACATCATCCGCCAGGTCCAGGTGCCGATCGTCGCCGATATCCATTTCCACTACCGCCGCGCGATCGAGGCGGCGCAAGCAGGGGCCGCCTGTCTGCGGATCAATCCGGGCAATATCGGATCGGCCGAGCGCGTGCGCGAGGTGGTCAAGGCCGCCAAGGACCACGGCTGCTCGATGCGGATCGGGGTCAATGCCGGGAGCCTCGAGAAGGAACTGCTCGAACGCTATGGCGAGCCCTGTCCCGAGGCGATGGTGGAAAGCGGCCTCAACCATGCTCGCATCCTCGAGGACAACGACTTCTTCGAGTTCAAGATCAGCGTCAAGGCGTCGGACGTGTTCCTCGCCGTCGCCGCCTATCAGGCGCTGGCCGAGGCCTGCGACTATCCGCTGCATCTTGGCATCACCGAGGCCGGCGGCCTGCGCAGCGGAACGGTCAAATCGGCGATCGGCATCGGATCCCTGCTGTGGGCGGGCATCGGCGATACCGTCCGCGTTTCCCTGTCGGCCGATCCGGTCGAAGAGATCAAGGCGGGCTTCGAGATCCTGAAGTCGCTCGGCCTGCGCCATCGCGGCGTCCGCATCATCTCCTGCCCGTCCTGCGCCCGTCAGGGGTTCGATGTGGTGAAGACGGTGGAACGGCTCGAGGAGCGGCTGTCCCATGTGGTCACGCCGCTGACCCTGTCGATCATCGGTTGCGTGGTCAATGGCCCGGGCGAGGCGCGCGAGACCGATCTCGGGCTGACCGGCGGCGGCAACAGCAGCCATATGGTCTATGTGGCGGGCAGCCCCGACCACAAGGTCGACAGCGACGACATGGTTGACCATATCGTCTCGCTGGTCGAGAAGAAGGCTGCCGAAATCGAAGCGGCCAAGGCGGCGCCGAGCGCCGTCGCCGCCGCTTCCAACTAAAGCGAGTTCGCCCTTCGTGTCTGCCCTGCAGCCGGTCCGCGGCACCCACGACCTTCTCCCCGAGGAAACGCGCCGCCACCGCCGCGTCGAAGAGGTCGCCTTCGAGATTGCCCGCCGTTACGGTTTCGGCGAGATCGCCACGCCCATCTTCGAATTCACCGAGGTGTTTTCCCGCACCCTGGGCGAGACCTCGGATGTGGTGACCAAGGAGATGTACACCTTCGCCGACCGCTCCGGCGACAGCATCACGCTGCGCCCCGAGGGGACGGCCGGGGTGGCCCGCGCCTTCATCTCCGGCGGCCTGTCGCAGCATTTGCCGCTGAAACTGTTCTATCGCGGTCCGATGTTCCGCCATGAGCGGCCGCAGAAGGGCCGGCTGCGCCAGTTTCACCAGGTCGGCCTGGAGCTTCTGGGCATCGATTCGCCGCAGGCCGACATCGAGGTCATCGCCTTGGGCGCCCATATCCTCGACGCGCTCGGCGTCAGGGACAAGGTGACCATCGAAATCAACACCCTAGGCGATGGTGAGAGCCGGGCCGCCTATCGCGGCGCTCTGGTCGCCTACCTGTCGGGCCACAAGCACCGGCTGTCGCAGGAGAGCCTCGAACGGCTCGAGCGCAATCCGCTCCGCGTGCTCGACTCCAAGGATGAGGGCGACCGGGCGGTGGTGACGGATGCGCCGCTGTTCTCCGACTACCTGAACGAGACCTCGCGGGGGTTCTTCGATCGCGTCCTGGGCGGGTTGGAAGCGCTTGGTCTGGCCGCCACGGTCAACCCGCGCCTGGTGCGCGGGCTCGACTACTACTGCCATACCGCCTTCGAATTCACGACGACTGCCTTGGGCGCCCAGGGAACCGTCCTTGCCGGCGGCCGCTATGACGGGCTGATCGGCCAGATGGGCGGTCCGTCGACCCCCGGCATCGGCTGGGCGGCCGGCGTCGAACGGCTGTCCATGCTGCTCGATGCGACACCGCCGACCGAACGCCCGCTGGCGGTGATTCCGCTGGGCGATGAGGATGCGGCGTTGCGTCTCTGCGAACGCCTGCGCCGGGCCGGCTTTACCGTCGAGTTGGGGTATTCGGGCAATCTGAAGAAGCGGCTCGCCCGGGCCAACAAGGTGAATGCCCGCGCCGCCGTGCTGGTCGGGGGCGACGAGCTGGCGCGCCAGGCCGTGGCGCTCCGCGACCTCGACAGCGGCGAGCAGGAAGAAGTACCGCTACGCTCCTTGGAGGAGCGGCTGGCGCGGTTCCGCTAGTGCGATGAGCGTCGATCGATCCCTTCTCCGGCCCATCATCGTGGGCGCCAATCACCGCTCCAGTTCGCTGGCTCTGCGCGATGCCATCTTCGTCGACGACGCAGCGCAAGCGGAGTTTCTGGCGCGCCTGCGCGATGCCGGATTGTCCCAGGCGGTCGCCCTGTCGACCTGCGACCGGGTCGAAGTGCTGGCCATGCATCACGACAGCGCCGTCGCCGAAGCGGCGGCCACCGCAGCCTTTGCGGCGCGCGCCAACATGGCGCCGGACAGCATGGCCGGCCAGTTCTATATCCTGACCGATCAGGCGGCGATTCGGCATTGTTTCGCCGTCACTGCCTCGCTCGACAGCCTGATCATCGGCGAACCGCATGTCCTGGGCCAGGTCAAGGCTTGCCATCGCATGGCGCGGGACGCCGGACTGTGTGGGCCTGAGCTGGAGACGCTGCTGGCCGCCGCCTACGGCGCCGCCAAGCGGGTCCGCTCCGAGACCGCGGTGGCGGAACGGCCGGTCTCCATCGCCTCGGCCGCCGTCCAATTCGCCCGCGACCTGCACGGCGACCTGGCCGAATGCGAGGCGCTGCTGGTCGGTGCCGGCGACATGGGCGAACTGGTCGGGGAAAGCTTGCTGGCGGCGGGGCTGCGCCGGCTGGTGGTGACGGCACCGCGGCAAAGCCGGGCCGAGGCCATCGCGGAAAGCCTCAATTGCCATGTCGCTGCCTTCGAGGAATTGCCGCAGCTTCTGGTCGAGGCCGACATCGTCCTGACCTCGGTGGGCGGCCGGCACATGGTGCTGGTTCCCGAGCAGGTCAACGCGGCCCTGCGCAAGCGCCGCCGCAAGCCGATCTTCCTGATCGACACCGGCATTCCCGGCGATATCGATCCGGCGGTGAATCGGGTCGACGGGGCCTATCTCTACGATCTCAACGACCTCGAGCAGGTCGCCATGGAGGGGCGGGCGACCCGCGAAGCGGCGGCCCGCGACGCCTGGCGGATCATCGACGAGGAGTTGGCCAGCTTCATCAAGGGCCGGGCCGCCCGTGTCGCGGTGCCGGCGGTGGTCGCCCTGCGCAGCCATTTCGAAACGGTGCGCGACCAGGTGCTGATCGAAGGCGGCAACGATGCCGAGAAGTCCACCCGACTGCTGCTCAATCGGCTGCTGCATGATCCCAGCGAAGTGATGAAGGAAATGGCTTCCGCCGGCGAGGCCGAAGGCGGCGAGTGGCAAGCGGCGGAGCGGCTGCTCAAGCGCCTGTTCCGACTGGAATAAGGGCGACGATGAACCTCGATCAGACCTTCGACCGGGTATTGTCCCGGCACGCCGAGTTGTCTGCTCTGCTGGCCGGCGAGGGCGTGACCAACGACGCGCAAAACTTCGTGCGCATGTCGAAGGAACTGGCTGAACTGGAACCGGTGGTGGCCGGCATCAAGACGTTGCGCCAATTGCTGTCCGAGATGGACGAGGCGGCCCAGTTGAAGGACGATCCGACCGCCGACGCCGACATGCGTGGGCTGGCCGAAGAAGAGTACTACGCGCTCAAGGAGCGTCTGCCTGGTGTCGAACGCGGCGTGCAGCTGGCCCTGCTGCCCAAGGACGAGGCCGACGAGAAGAACGCCATCCTCGAAGTCCGCGCCGGCACCGGCGGCGACGAGGCGGCGCTGTTCGCTGCCCAGCTGTTCCGCATGTACGAGCGCTACGCCGTGTTGCACGGCTGGCGGTTCGAAGTCCTCGAGGTCAACGACACCGGCCTTGGCGGCTACAAGGAGGCGGTGGCGGCCATTACCGGGCGCAACGTCTTCGCCCGCTTGAAATTCGAATCCGGGGCGCATCGGGTGCAGCGCGTTCCGGTGACCGAGGCGGGGGGCCGCATCCATACCTCGGCGGCGACGGTGGCCGTGCTGCCGGAAGCCGAAGAGGTCGATATCCAGATCGACGAGCGGGACCTGCGCATCGACGTCTTCCGCTCGCAAGGCTCGGGCGGGCAGAGTGTGAACACCACCGATTCGGCGGTTCGCGTCGTCCACCTGCCGACCAACCTGGTGGTTCAGTGCCAGGACGAGAAAAGCCAGCACAAGAACAAGGCCAAGGCCTTGAAGATCCTGCGCGCCCGTCTTTATGAACGGGAACGGCAGATCAAGGATGCGGAGCGGGCCGCCAATCGCAAGAATCAGGTCGGCTCGGGCGACCGTTCGGAGCGCATCCGCACCTATAATTTCCCCCAAGGCCGGGTCACCGACCACCGCATCAACCTGACCCTTTACAAGATCGACAAGGTGATGGAAGGCGAGGCCCTGGACGAGTTGATCGAGGCCCTGATCGCCGCCGATCAGGCGGCCCGCCTGGCCGAAATAGAATGATCACCTCCGGCGAGGCGCTGCGAGCGCTGACCGAGCGCCTGCGCATGGCCGGCATACCGTCGGCCCGGCTCGACGCCCGCCTGCTGCTGGCCCATGCCCTCGAGGTCGACGGCACCCACGTCTTCAGCCATCCGGAACGCCAGCTGAGCGAACCGGAACAGCAGCGTCTGGAGCAAATTGCGGCGCGGCGTGAGCGGCGCGAGCCGATCTCGCATATCCTCGGCCGTCGTGAGTTCTGGAGCCTGTCCTTCGCCGTCACCGCCGACACCCTGGATCCGAGGCCCGATACCGAGACGGTGGTCGAGGCGGTGCTGGCCCGTCTTGACGGCCGTGATGCGCCGCTCAGCATCCTCGACCTGGGCACCGGCACCGGCTGCATCCTGTTGGCTCTGCTCTCGGAATTGCCGCATGCCAGCGGGCTCGGCGTGGACATCAGTCGGGCGGCTCTGAGGGTGGCCGAGAGCAATGCCGCGGCCCTCGGACTCGACCATCGGGGGCGGTTCGCCTTTGGCGATTGGGGTAGGGGAATCGACGGATTATTTGATGCAATCGTCGCCAATCCCCCCTATATCCCGAACCAGGATATCGGCGGTCTGGAGACCGAGGTGGCGGCTTTCGAGCCACGCTGCGCTTTGGCAGGCGGGCCTGACGGTCTGGACTGCTATCGGTCTCTTGCCCCCGACGTCGCACGTCTGCTCCGACCGGGCGGCATTGCGGCGCTGGAGGTGGGACACGGCCAGGCCGAGGCGGTCGGCCTGATCATGCGAAACACGGGATTGACCCTCTTGGGGGTGCGACCGGACCTGGCTGGGGTCGAGCGGTGCGTAGTGCTGTCGCGACCGGCAGTGGAGGCGACGTGAATTGTCGGCAAACCTGAAAAAACTTGTTGGAAGATCGGCCTTTCCCGACTACGTTGTTGCCGCGCGCGACAGTGACCGAGGCCGCGTCGAGTCCGTTGACTCCGCCCCTTACATTCGCCGTCATCCCATACCTGCGCCGTTCATCCGCCTGCGGAGTTAGGCCGGGATAACCCCCAATGCGGGTTTAATTAATGCAACACGATAAAATGTTAGGTGTCATGAAACCAGGACCAAACCCCAAGCAGCGTTCGCGCGGCCGCAATCCCAACGGCGGAGGTGGCGGCGGTGGCGGCGGTGGTGGTGGTGGTGGTGGCAAAAAGCATCTGCCCCCGCGGAACCAGACTTATGACAGCAACGGACCCGACATTCGGATCCGTGGCAATGCCCATCAGGTCCTCGAGAAATATCTCGCATTAGCCCGGGATGCTTCGTCCCAGGGCGACCGCATCGCGGCTGAAAACTTCTATCAGCATGCAGAACATTATTTTCGGGTGATCAATAACCAGAACCAGGCGAACGGCCGCCTCCCCATGCGAAGCTTGCCGACCCCAGCCGACGACAATCTCGGCGGCGAGTCCGAGGCCGAGAGCGACGAACGGGAACAGCGGGAAGAGGGGGGCTCCTCCTCCGGCGACGACAATGAGGGCGGCGACGAGGGGCAGGCAGAGACCGTCAACGCCTGACCTGGTTTGGAGGTTGGGGTTGGCGCGCCGGCAATTCCGCGCCACCATGGCGGCATGAGCGGCTCCCGCCATATCCATACCGATCGTTCCGCCCGTCCTCCTCCGCCGATGGCCGAGGAGGAACGCCGCACTCTGATCGCTTTTGCGGTGACCGCTGTCTTCATGGTGGTCGAGGCGGCGGGCGGCCTTGTCGCCGGCTCGCTCGCACTGCTCGCCGACGCCGCTCATATGCTGGTCGACGTCCTGTCCCTGATGATGGCATGGGGCGCCTTTCGCTTCGGGCGGTTGGCCGCCGACCACAGGCGCTCCTATGGTTATCGCCGCCTCGAGGTGTTGGCCGCACTGGCCAATGGGGTGACCATCCTCGCCTTGTCGGCGGGGATCGTCTATGAGGCGGCGCTTCGCCTGATGGCCCCTGCGGCGGTCCTCGGCTGGCCGATGCTGGTGGTCGCCGCTGTGGGCTTCGCCGCCAATATCGTCACCCTGCGCGTGCTCGAACACGGACATGTCGGCGTCCATGGGGCGTTGCATCGGCATGAGCATGACGATCACCACCATGATCATCCGACCGCCAAGCGGGGCTTGGCCAATCTCAACCTGCAGGGGGCTGCGCTTCATGTCCTGGGCGATCTGTTGGGCTCGGCCGCCGCCATTGCCGCGGCGGCGGTCATCCTGGCCACCGGCTGGACGCCGATCGATCCCATCCTGTCGATCGCCATCGCCTTGCTGATCATCGGCAGTGGGCTGAAGGTGATCCGTCAGGCGACGCATATTCTGCTGGAAGGCAGTCCCGAGGATTTCGACCCCGTGCGGTTGCGCCGGGCATTGGTCGGACAAGTCGCCGGTCTCAAGGAGGTCCACCACCTGCATGCCTGGTCGGTGAGTTCCGGGCAGCACATGCTGACGCTGCACGCCATGGTCGAGGGGACGGCCGATCGCGATGTGGTCCTGGCCGAGGTCAAACAACTGCTGGCCGGCGAGTTCGGCTACTCCCACAGTGTGGTGCAGATCGAGGGCGAACCGTGCGACGATGACCAGGACGGTTGCGCCTGACAGCCGCCCGCCGGCTTGCGGCCCGACCGATGCGGTCCATATTAGGGGTAGTCCGAGAGGGGTCATTCGGCGGCCGCAGAGCGGAGCCGGCGACCTCGTCGTTGAGGAGGTTCCCAGATCATGGATTTCGACAAGTTCACCGAGCGGTCCAAAGGTTTCATCCAGTCGGCGCAAGGCTTGGCGCTGCGCAGCAATCACCAGCGGCTGACCCCGGAGCATCTGCTCAAGGTGCTGTTGGACGACAAGGAAGGCCTGGCGGCCAACCTGATGCGGGCTTCGGGCGGCGATCCGGTGGCCGCCCTGAAGGCGGTCGAGGCGGCCCTCGACAAGATGCCCAAGGTCGAGGGATCGGGGGCCGGTCAGGTCTACATGGACCCGGCGATGGCGCGGCTGTTCGACCAGGCTTCGCAAATGGCCGAGAAGGCCGGCGATTCCTTCGTCACCGCCGAGCGATTGCTGCTGGCCCTGGCCATGGCGGCGGGGACGCCGGCGGCCAAGGCGCTAGCCGATGCAGGAACGACTCCGCAAGGCCTCAACCGAGCCATCGAAGAAATTCGCAAGGGGCGCAAGGCCAACAGCGCCAGCGCCGAGGACAGCTATGACGCGCTGAAGAAATATGCCCGCGACATCACGCAGGTGGCGCGCGAAGGAAAGCTCGATCCGGTGATTGGCCGCGACGAGGAGATCCGGCGGACCATTCAGGTGCTGTCGCGGCGCACCAAGAACAATCCGGTGCTGATCGGCGAACCCGGTGTCGGCAAGACCGCCATCGTCGAAGGCTTGGCGCTGCGCATCGTCAACGGCGACGTGCCGGAATCCCTGAAGAACAAGAAGCTGATGAGTCTCGACCTGGGCGCCCTGGTGGCCGGGGCGAAGTTCCGCGGCGAATTCGAAGAGCGCCTGAAGGCGGTGCTGAACGAAGTCATCGCGGCTACCGGCGAGATTATTCTGTTCATCGACGAGATGCACACCTTGATCGGGGCCGGCGCCGCCGAAGGCGCGATGGATGCCTCGAACCTGCTGAAACCGGCCCTGGCCCGCGGCGAGCTGCATTGCGTGGGCGCCACCACGCTCAACGAGTACCGCAAGCATGTCGAGAAGGACGCGGCCTTGGCCCGGCGCTTCCAGCCGGTCTTCGTGGCCGAGCCAACGGTCGAGGACACCATTTCGATCCTGCGCGGCATCAAGGAGAAGTATGAGCTGCACCATGGCGTCCGCATCAGCGATTCGGCCCTGGTGGCGGCGGCGACCCTGTCGCATCGCTATATCACCGACCGCTTCCTGCCGGACAAGGCGATCGACTTGGTGGATGAGGCGGCCAGCCGCCTGCGCATGGAGGTGGACTCCAAGCCCGAGGCGCTGGACGAGCTGGATCGCCGCGTCGTGCAGCTGAAGATCGAACGCGAGGCGTTGAAGAAAGAGCCCGATCCCGCCTCGAAGGACCGGCTGGAGCGGCTCCAGCAGGAATTGTCCGAACTGGAAGGTCAGTCGGCCGAGGTGTCGGCGCGGTGGCGGGCCGAGAAGGAAGGTCTGGCGCAGAGCACCCGGATCAAGGAGCGCCTCGACCAGGCCCGTTCGGAAGTCGAAATCGCGCAGCGCGAGGGCCGCTACGAGCGGGCGGGCGAACTGCTCTATGGGGTGATCCCCGAATTGGAGCGTCAGCTCGTCAAGAGCGACGGGCGCGACAACAAGATGATGAACGAGGTGGTCACCGAGGAGCAGATCGCCGGCGTGGTGTCGCGCTGGACCGGCATCCCGGTGGACAAGATGCTGGAGGGCGAACGGGGCAAGCTCCTGCATATGGAAGATGGCCTGAGACGCCGCGTCGTCGGCCAGGACGAGGCGTTGGTCGCTGTCGCCAACGCGGTGCGCCGGGCCCGTGCCGGGCTGCAGGACCCCAACCGGCCGATCGGCAGTTTCCTGTTCCTAGGCCCCACCGGCGTCGGCAAGACCGAACTGACCAAGGCCTTGGCCGAATTCCTGTTCGACGACGAAACGGCGATGATCCGCATCGATATGTCGGAATACATGGAAAAACACTCGGTGGCCCGCCTGATCGGGGCGCCGCCGGGTTATGTCGGCTACGAGGAAGGCGGTGCGCTGACCGAGGCGGTGCGGCGCCGGCCGTACCAGGTGATTCTGTTCGACGAGGTGGAAAAGGCGCATCCCGACGTCTTCAACGTGCTGCTGCAGGTGCTCGACGACGGACGGCTGACCGACGGCCAGGGGCGGACGGTCGATTTCCGCAACACGGTGATCGTGCTGACTTCCAATCTGGGGGCCGACATCATGGCCAGCCAACCGGAGGGGCAGGATTCCTCCGCCGTCCGCAGCGAGGTGATGGCCGTGGTGCGGCAAGCCTTCCGGCCCGAGTTCCTCAACCGTTTGGACGAGATTCTGATCTTCCACCGCCTGACCCGGGCCCAGATGGACCGCATCGTCGAGATCCAGCTCGGCCGTCTCGACGCCTTGCTGGCGTCCCGCAAGATCACCCTCGATCTGGATGCGGCGGCGCTACATTGGCTGGGCGATGCCGGCTATGACGTGGTCTATGGGGCGCGTCCCTTGAAGCGGGTCATCCAGCGTGCCTTGCAGAACCCGCTGGCCACCCTCTTGCTGGAAGGCAAGATTCAAGACGGCGAGGCGGTCCGGGTGTCGGCCGATGACACCGGGCTGGTCATCAACGGCCAAAGCTTCGCCGCAGCGGCGGCGGAATAAGGGTTTATTCACCACGGAGGCACGGAGAACACAGAGAATTGCTTTTCTCCGTGCCCTCCGTGTCTCCGTGGTGAGCTGCTTGCTCGTACCGTCAGTTGTCCTTGCTGGACGGCTTGTTGGCCAAGGCGACGCGGCTGGTGATCGGCGTCTGTGCCACCAGCCCGGCGGTTTGCTTGGTGGTGGCCACGAAACGCGCCAGCTCCTTGGCGGCCAGCTTATTGCCGGACTGGAACTTGACGCTCATCGGATTGACCTGCGTCTGGTGCACCAGCACTTCGTAATGCAGATGCGGGCCGGTGGCACGTCCGGTGGCGCCGGAATAGGCGATGATCTGGCCTTGGCCGACATGCTTGCCGACCCGGGTGCCGAGGGCCAGCCGTGACAGATGGGCGTAGGCGGTGGAATGCTCGGAGTCGTGCTTGATCCGCACGTAATTCCCATAGGAACCGTTGTAACCGGCATATTCGACGATGCCGGCGCCGGCGGCCATCACCGGGGTGCCCGACACCACGGCGAAGTCGACGCCTTTGTGCATCTTCGAGAAGCCAAGGATCGGATGCATCCGCATGCCAAATCCCGAGCTGATCCTCACCCCGTCGACCGGTGTCCGCAACAGCGCCTTCCTGACGCTCTCGCCCTTGGCGTTGTAGTAGTCCACCAGGCCCGACGAGTCGGTGTAGCGATAGATCGGCATCGCCTCGCCGGACAGGGTGAGACTGGCGAACAGGATATTGCCGTCATGCACCACCCGGCCGTTGCTATCGACCTGACGTTCGAACATTACCTCGAACTTGTCGCCGGACTGGATATCGCGCTGGAAGTCGACGTCGTAGGAGAAGGCCCGGATCATTTCGGTCAGCACCGAGGCCGGCACGCCGTTGGCCAAGGCCGCCTCGAACAGGCTGCCCTTGATGGTGCCGGCATAGTGGGAGACTTGCCGCGAGATCTGCCGCTTGGCCTCGCCGGCGACGAACCCGCTGCCGCCGCGTTTGGCGGTCAGCTGGCGGCCGGTCTCGGTTTGCAGGGCAAAAGCGGAAAAGATGCGGCCGTCGATGCTGCCCGGCACCCGCTCGAAGGTGATGGTGATTTCCTGGCCGGCGCGCAGTTCGCGCGGATTATAGATGGTACGGAGCGCGTCGATGGCCTTGTTGGCATCGGCTTTGTCGATGCCGGCATTGAGCAGCAGGTCGAGCAGCGTATCGCCCTGTTCCGCTTCGACCGTGCGCAGGATGGGCCGCTTCGCGTCGTCCTCGATCTCGCTGTCGGAGCGCGGCAGCATCGTCATGGCGGCCCGATCTTCGCCTTCGACCGCGCGCCAATCCGGTTGGATCAGCTCCACCGATAGCTTGTTGTTGTCGGGCAGGCGGTCGCTGATAGTGTCGCCCGACCGGCTGGCCAAGACTGCGACTGCCAGGCCAAGGCCTAGAAAGCCGGCCACGGTGGCGATCCGAATCGATCCGGAGGCGGTGAAGCTCATGCCGCATTCCCCTGCAAGAGATCCCTTGCTCGCCGGCTGGTCCGACGTGCGTCCATTTAGAGGGGATCGATGCCCCGTTCCCCTGACCCCGGTCGCGTGTGGGAGCAATCCCATTACGCGGCCCCGGTGCCCGCTACGAAGAACAGTGGCGAAGTCCCCTTGTTGCCGCCGGGAAAGGCCTGGAAATGGCGCAGTTCCTAGCTTTTTCCCCGTTATCTCAGGCTACGGGCCAAAAGGCAAGCTGCCTTCGCCCGGCGCCGATAGAATGGCACGAAAGTGTTAATGCCCTGCTGTAAGGAGACGTCCCCTTCGGCCTACGTAAAAAGTCGGTTGACAGGATGTTAAGTGGGGCGTAGAAACCGCGGCTCCGGCGGGGTTGCCCAGGATGAAAATCCAAGGTTTTCCGGCCGGAGAATAAGAGTTGACGGGCCCTGCCGGGTAGGCGTATATCCGGCCTCCCACCGAGAGATTGGTTGGGAGACGAGGTTTCTCCGGAAGGAGATTTCCTCATTGTTCTTTGACAAGTGAGACGATGGAAGGGATGCGCAGGCGGCGCGAGGTCCAAGTGGACTTCGAAGCTGGTCTCGCATCTCTAAGAGTACGCTCTAACGTGAAATGTGAGGCTAGTGACGAGCTCCGTTTGGCCGGTTAATGACCGGCCAAGTCAACTTGAGAGTTTGATCCTGGCTCAGAACGAACGCTGGCGGCATGCCTAACACATGCAAGTCGAACGATGGCTTCGGCCATAGTGGCGCACGGGTGAGTAACGCGTGGGAATCTACCCAGCAGTGGGGAATAACCGAG
>CAIOJO010000509.1 GCA_903858635.1 uncultured Telmatospirillum sp.
GCCTTGGCGATCATCTCGCCGATTTCGGTCTCGCCATTGGCCGAAATGGTGCCGACCTGGGCGATCTCGGCGTTGGTCGAAACCTTCTTCGAGCGCTTCTTGACGTCGGCGACGACGGCCAGGACGGCCATATCGATACCGCGCTTCAGATCCATCGGATTGAGGCCGGCGGCAACCGCCTTGGCGCCTTCGCGAACGATCGCCTGGGCCAGCACGGTGGCAGTGGTGGTGCCGTCACCGGCCAGGTCGGCGGTCTTCGAAGCGACTTCGCGCACCAGCTGAGCGCCGAGGTTCTCGAACCGATCGGCCAACTCGATTTCCTTGGCGACGGTGACGCCGTCCTTGGTGATGCGGGGGGCGCCGAACGACTTCTCGAGGATGACATTGCGGCCCTTCGGGCCCAAGGTCACCTTCACCGCGTCGGCGAGGATATCCACGCCGCGCAACAGGCGCGTGCGGGCATCCGTGGAGAATTTGACTTCCTTAGCAGCCATGGCTCATCAGTCCCTTGTTCAGGCGATCACGCCCATAATGTCGGATTCTTTCATGATCAACAGCTCTTCGCCGTCGATCTTCACTTCGGTGCCGGACCACTTGCCGAACAGCACGCGATCGCCAGCCTTAACGTCCAGAGCATTGATCTTGCCGTCTTCGCCGCGCGCACCCGGGCCAACCGCGACCACTTCACCCTGCATCGGCTTTTCCTTAGCCGTATCGGGGATGATGATGCCTCCCGCGGTCTTTTCTTCCTGCTCGAGACGCCTGACCACCACACGGTCATGGAGCGGTCTGAACTTCATAAGAACCTCCGTCAGAAAATCCGTTTAGGGCAAAAACGCCCTCGCGGCGGGCAGTGTTGTTAGCACTCCCGCGCAATGAGTGCCAACGATCTAGGGGGGGGCCGCAAGTCTGTCAAGGGCGGAATCGCCCATTTGGTTGGCAGCAGTCATCGACTGATGCTGCTAATCTATTGTTTTTTCAGAAGAAATACCTTGAATCCAGGGGCGCCCCAATCATTATCTTAGAGAGGTTGATGGTCGCCCCCCGGGGCATGGAGGTCCCATGAGCTTCGAATTGCAACTACGCGGTTGGCGTCTCACCACGGCAGAGATTCTTTACCATATGCCGGACCATCCCTCGCTCCTGCAGAGCTTCGTGTGGCAAGAGCTGGATCTGACCCCCGATTTCCCCATGTTGCAGCGCTTCCTGGCCTTCTGGGACAAGCAGCTGGAGGGTCGGGTGCATTCGGTGCAGGTGTGCAGCGCCAGCGTGATCAAGCCGGCCGATCTGCGGGTGGCCGAGGAGTTTGGAATGTTGAATTAGAATTGTCCCTCAGGCGCCGGTCTTCCGGCGCAATCAAGGGGTTGACCACCAAGCGCACCAAGATCACCAAGAGGTCTCACCGCGGCCGCAGGCCGACCGCGCATTCGGCCAATTCCCAGAAACCCTCAAGCTTCGCCGTCCCCGCTGACCGCCGCATCGATCTCGGCGCCCAGGGTATGGCCGTGCCGCAGTCTCTTATATAGAAAGACCCCCAGGACGGCTGACAGAACGAACAGGACGACGCTGAGCGAGATGCGCAGCACCGGATCGACCTTGATGCCGCTGCCCAGCAGGACAAAGACGATGGTCTGCGGGGTATAGCCAAGCAGGCTGCCGGCGAAAAACGGCCCGGGGCGCACCAACGAGACGCCGGCAAGCAGGTTGGTCAGCAGGTTGCTGCCGATCGGCAGGAAGCGGATGAGCAGCGTCATGGTCAGTGGGTTGTCGTGCAGGAAGTCGTCGATCCGCCGCACCCGGCCGGGAAATTTGTGCAGCACCAACTCACGGCCGAGCAGTCGGGCGTAAAGGAAACAGCCCATGCATCCAAGCAGCGAGGCCGCCGAAGACAGCAGCAGCCCCCAGCCGAGACCGAAGGCGTAGCCGGCCAGGAAGCACACCGCCTGGCGCGGCAGACCGGCGGCCACCACCAGGGCGCCCAGCGCCGTGAAGAGCAGTTCCCCGCTCACCCCGTGGCCGCGGATCTGGGTGTCGATCCAATGGGTATCGAGGGCTTGGCCGAATCCCGAGACCTTCATGCCCCAACCCAATGCCGCCAAAGTCAGCATCATGAGCAGGCCTTTGAGCACCAGGCGGGGCTTCACCGCGCCCCCGGGGCGCTCTCCCGTCATGCTCAGTCTTCGATCTGCGGAAGGCGGGCCCGGCGCTGCAGCCACATGACCCCGAACAGATCGACGATCCCCACCCACAGGCGGTTCCATACGCCGTATTTCGACTGGCCGCGCTGCCGCGGCCGGTGGTTGACCGGGACCGACACCACCCGCCCGCCGCGACGGATCATCAAGGCCGGCAGGAAGCGGTGCATATGGTCGAAGCGCGGCATATCGAGAAAGGCTTCGCGGCTGAAAACCTTCAGGCCGCAGCCGGTATCCGGCGTCGCATCGCCGAGCAGCCGAGCCCGAATGCCATTGGCGATCCGCGACGACAGCAGGCGCAGCGGGCTGTCCTGGCGGCGCCGGCGGTGGCCGGCGATCAGCAGCCGGTGCCGCTCGGCCGGCGTTTCGGCCAGCAACCGTTCGAGCAGCGATGGAATGTCGGCCGGGTCGTTCTGTCCGTCCCCGTCCAATGTGGCGATATAAGCTGCGCGCGCCGACTTGACGCCGGTGGCCACCGCTTGGCTCTGTCCGCAGCTCGACCGATGGCGCACCACGCGCAGCGCGGCGAAGCGCTGCCTGGCCTCGCGCAGGAGGGCCGGGGTGGCATCGTCGCTGCCGTCATCGACATAGATGATCTCATATGGCCAACGGCCGCCGAGGGCGCGGTCGATCTCGCCAACCAGCGGCAGGATGTTGTCGGCCTCGTTGCGGACCGGCACGACAACCGCCACAACCGGATCGGGGAGCGCTGCTCCGTCCGCGTCGGTCGATAAGACTTTACTGCTATCCTGCTGCATCGGCCGACGGATGTGAAAACGGGCGCCCTTTCTTACAACGAGCCCGCCCCGGGGCGGAAACGGATTCTATCAAGCGCGACCGACGTCATTGAGGAACTTGTCGATCATCGACTGCAGTTGGCCCGATTGCGAGGCCAGGGACTGCGATGCGCCGAGCAGTTCGGTGGCGGCAGAACTGGTCTGATCCGCCGCATCCTGGACGCCGGCCACATTGTGGCTGACATCGGCCGTGCCGGCCGCCGCCTGTTCGACGTTGTGGGCGATTTCCTTGGTCGCCGCAGACTGTTCCTCGACCGCCGAAGCGATTCCGGCGGCAATCTCGCCCACTTCAAGAATGGTCTTGGAGATGGCCTTGATGGCCACCACCACCCGCTCGGTCTGTCCCTGAACGGCGGCGATCTGCTCACCGATTTCGCCGGTCGCCCGAGCGGTCTGGTTGGCCAGGTTCTTGACCTCATGGGCCACCACCGCGAACCCCTTGCCGGCCTCGCCGGCACGGGCCGCTTCGATCGTCGCGTTGAGGGCCAGCAAGTTGGTCTGGGAAGCGATGTCGTTGATCAGGACCACCACGTCGCCGATGCGGCCGACCGAAACCGCCAATTCGCCGACCTGCCCTTCGGTTTGCTTGGCTTCGTCCACCGCGCCGCGGGCAATGTCGGAGGAATGGACCACCTGACGGCTGATTTCGTTGATCGACACCGCCAGCTCGTCGGCGGCCGAGGCCACCGCCTGCACATTGACCGAGGCCTTGGCCGAGGCCTCCGACACGTTGCGGGCCTTTTCCGTGGTGTGGCCGGCGGTGTCCTTCATGGTCTTCGCCGAGCCCTGCAATTGTCCGGCGGCGGCCGCCACCGCATCGACGATCTGCGACGCATTGGCGTCGAAATCCCTGGTCAGCATTTCGATCTGCTGGGCCCGCTTCTGACGAGCCTCGAACTCGCTGCGTTGCTGCTCCTCCAACTCGCGTTGGCGCACCAGGTTGGTCTTGAATACTTGTACCGCCTTGGCGATGTCGCCGGTTTCGTCCTGCCGTTCGACGTCGGGAACCTCCACCGTGACATCGCCGGCGGCAAGTTTGCCCATCACGCCCGTCATCCGCATCAAAGGCCGATTGATGATGCGGGCGAAAATGGCCCGAATCGCCAGCACGGTGAGCACCACGACAACCAGCGCGCCGACCGCGATGGTTACCAGCAGGCGGTTGAGTTCGGCAAAATCGGCCGCCGTATTGAGGCTGCTGGAAAAGACCGAGATGATCTCGCCTTCCTTCTCGCCCATCTCGCGGATATGGCAATTGAGGCAGATCCGGGCTTCGGTACCTTGGGTGACGCCGAGGACGATGGGCACGCTGAAACGGTAGGTATTGCCGACGAAGCGTCCGACCGGTTTGCCGCTGCGGAGCGCCTCCTCGTCGATCGCGTCAAGAGGCTTCTTGGCCGGCTTCTGCGGCTCCTCCTTGGCCATATAGCCGATCATCCCCGGCGACCACACGCTCCACAGCTTGCCCGGGTACTGTGCGTTGCGGCTCTCGAACCAGCGGTTGAACACGTCGATGGCGATATCCTGACGATCGACCACCCGCTTTTCCATGGCGCTGAGCACCAACGCGTGCAGTGAATTGAGTTCATTCTCCGAAAAATGCCGGACCTTCTCTTCGACAAGTTTGGTCTCGTACCAGTCGAGCGCCGCCAGAAGGCAAATTGCAAGGCTGAGCACCCCTGCCCCGATAATGATCATAAAGCGAGTCTGGAGTCGGAGGGTCTTCCACCATTTGGTCATAAGGCTCGGCCCTCCCCTATCGTTAGATCTCTTGCTCCCGCTTGCCACCATTATTTGCAGTGGGGCTGGAGCATATTATTAGGACATTCTTAAATACTGTTTTGTTCGATTATACTCCGAAATCCAAGATAAACAATCCCGGCCCCCGGAACGACCAATTGGCCACAATGGTCCAATGGTTATTAATTCGCAGTTCTTTCGCCAAATCAACGAACTGTCAAGATTGTAATTTCGCCATCCCGGTCCAAGATCGAAGGTATATCGCCCCCGCCGATCGTCGTGCCGACTTCTCCATCCGGCCGGTCACGTAACAAAGCGGCGAATTGGCGAAACCGGGAAGTAGGGTGGCTTGGGCGGCCATTTGAGGTACCCCTTTCTAGAAACTGGCGAAACTTATGTTGCCACTCCACTTCGGCATTGCGCGACAAGCGATTGGAACCATTAGGTGCAGTCGCCCCACCCCGGGGAGACGACTGCCGGGGGGCGACGGGCCGCCGAAACGCAAAAGGGGAGCCGCCACCGGCGAGCAAGATAATCTTTACGGCGCGGTTGCAGAATATGTCTTCTGCGGCCCATCGCTGCGCCCCAGATGTTACTGGGACGCTATTCGGCCGCCCCGCGTGTTGTCCGGAGACTTGCATGAGTGTAGAGCTGTTCAAGGCGTTCGCTGACCGCTACGAGTCCCGCCGGCAGGCGGAAATGCCGCTGGGCGAGTATCTCGATCTCTGCCGCCGCGACTCCACGGCCTACGCCGGAGCGCATGAACGGATGCTGGCGGCCATCGGCGAGCCGGAGATCGTCGACACCGCCAAGGATCCGCGCCTGTCTCGACTCTTCCTCAACCGCACCATTCGCATCTACCCGGCCTTCGCCGAGTTCTACGGCATGGAAGATACCATCGAGCGCATCGTCGGCTTCTTCCGCCATGCCGCCCAAGGGCTTGAGGAACGCAAGCAGATCCTCTACCTGCTGGGGCCGGTCGGCGGCGGCAAGTCCTCCTTGGCCGAACGGCTCAAGCTGCTGATGGAGAGCTTTCCCATCTATGTGCTGAAGGCCGGGGACGAAGTAAGCCCGATCTTCGAAAGCCCCCTCGGCCTGTTCGACCCCGAGACCATGGGCGACGATCTGGAGAAGCGCTACGGCATCCCTCGCCGTCGCCTGAACGGCGTCGCTTCGCCTTGGGCCATCAAGCGGCTGGACGAATTCGGCGGCGACATATCGAAATTCAAGGTGGCCCGGCTGATGCCGTCGCGCCTGCGGCAGGTGGCGATCTCCAAGACCGAACCGGGCGATGAAAACAATCAGGACATCTCGAGCCTGGTCGGCAAAGTGGACATCCGCCGCCTCGAGACCTTCAGCCAGAACGACGCCGACGCCTACAGCTTCTCCGGCGGACTGAACCGTGCCAACCAGGGCATCCTCGAATTCGTCGAGATGTTCAAGGCGCCGATCAAGATGCTGCATCCCCTGCTGACGGCGACGCAGGAAGGGAATTATGTCGGCACCGAGAACATCGGAGCGATGCCTTTCCAGGGGATCATCCTGGCCCATTCCAATGAGTCGGAATGGCAGAGCTTCAAGAACAACCGGACCAACGAGGCCTTCATCGACCGCATCTGCGTGATCAAGGTCCCCTACTGCCTGCGCCTCTCGGAAGAGAAGAAGATCTATGAAAAGCTGCTGCGCAGCAGCGACCTGGCCGAGGCGCCCTGCGCCCCGGGCACGCTCGATATGCTGGCCCAGTTCGCCGTCCTGTCCCGTCTGAAGGAGCACGAGAATTCGACGCTGTTGAGCAAGCTCAGGGTCTATGACGGCGAGAATCTGAAGGATACCGACCCCAAGGCCCGCAACATCCAGGAATACCGCGACGCCGCCGGCATCGACGAGGGAATGAACGGGCTGTCGACCCGCTTCGCCTTCAAGGTGCTGTCGCAGACCTTCAACTACGACAGCCACGAAGTATCGGCCGATCCGGTGCATCTGATGTACGTGATCGAGCAGTCGGTGCAGCGCGAGCAGTTCTCCGAGGACACCGAAAAGAGGCTGCTCGACTTCATCAAGGGTACCTTGGCGCCGCGCTATGCCGAGTTCATCGGTCACGAAATCCAGAAGGCCTATCTCGAGTCCTATTCCGATTACGGCCAGAACCTGTTCGAGCGTTACATCGCCTATGCCGACGCCTGGATCGAGGATCAGGATTTCAAGGATCCGGACACCGGCCAATTGATGAACCGAACCCTGCTCGACCAGGAACTTTCAAAGACGGAGAAACCGGCCGGCATCGCCAATCCCCGCGACTTCCGCAACGAGGTGGTCAAATTCGTGCTGCGTTCGCGGGCGGCCAACGGCGGCAAGACCCCGTCCTGGACCTCATACGAGAAGATCAGGAGCGTCATCGAAAAGCGCATGTTCAGCCAGGTCGAAGACCTGCTGCCGGTAATCAGCTTCGGATCCAAGCAGGACAGCGACAGCGACAGGAAGCACCACGACTTCGTGGAACGGATGGTCACCCGCGGCTACACCGAGCGTCAGGTCCGCCGATTGGTCGAGTGGTACATGCGGGTGAATAAGGCGGGATGAGCGATCGTCGTCCCCTCAGCCGGAGATCGCCATGAACTTCATCGACCGCCGGCAGAACCCGAAGGGCAAGAGCCTGCCCAACCGCCAGCGGTTGTTGCGGCGTCTCAAGGGTCAAGTCCGCCAGGCGGTGGCCAAGTCCATCGCCGGGCGGAAGGTTACGGAAGTGGATGCCGACCAGACCGTGCCGGTTCCGGTCGAGGGCATCGGCGAGCCGACGTTCCGGCGCGGCGCCCGAGGTGCCCATGACTTCGTCCTGCCCGGCAACCGCAAATATGTCAAGGGCGACCGCATTGCCAAGCCTGAGGGCGGTGCGGGCGGTGGCCGCGAGGGAGCCGAGTCGGGCAGCGGTGAGGACGAATTCACCTTCTCCTTAAGCCGTGACGAGTTTCTTGACATCTTCTTCGAAGATCTCGAGCTGCCGCATATGGTCAAGCGCCGGCTCAAGGAGGCGGAGTCTTCGACGCCGTCCCGCGCCGGGTACACCACCGCCGGTTCGCCGCAAGCCCTCGACGTGCTCCGCACCATGCGCAATGGCCTGGCCCGACGCCTGGCGCTGCACCGGCCGCGGCAGACCGAGCTGGATGAATTGCTGGATGCCCAGGCCGCGGCCGAGGCGGCCGGCGACATCGAGACGGCCCAGCGTCTCACCGCAGAAGTCGAGGCCCTGCGGCGCCGGTGGCGGGCGGTGCCATGGATCGACCCGGTCGACGTGCGTTACCGCCGTTTCGAGCACCGGCCGATTCCCATCGCCCAGGCCGTCATGTTCTGTCTGATGGACGTCTCCGGCTCGATGAACGAACACATGAAGGACCTCGCCAAGCGCTTCTTCATGCTGCTCTATCTGTTTCTCACCCGGCGCTACGAGGCCGTCGATATCATCTTCATCCGGCACACGCACGAAGCCCAGGAGGTCGACGAAGAGACCTTTTTCGGGTCGCGGGAAACCGGCGGCACCGTCGTGTCGAGCGCATTGGATGCGGCCATCCGCATCATGCACGAGCGTTACCCATTGGATGCCTGGAATATTTATGTCGCGCAGGCTTCGGATGGCGACAACCTGGTTTCCGACCGGTCAAGGGTCAGCGAAGCGATGACCGAATTCCTGCTGCCGGCCTGCCAGTATTTCGCCTATCTCGAGGTGGACGACACACCGGGCGACGACCACGACCACCGGCACTTCGCCAGCGAGCTGTGGCGCGCTTACGAGGAGTTGCTGCGGCCCGACGTGCCCCTGGCGCTGCGTCGAGCGACCGCTGCCGGGCAGATATTTGGCGTGTTCCGCGAGCTGTTCGCCCGCGAGGGAGTCAGCTAACAGTCCTGCAAATCGACAGCCCGCGATCGGGGAAGACGGGCGACGAGGGGGGGCCTGCAACCATAGGAGCCTGCCCGTGCCGCTGCTCTACCAGGGGTCCGACTGGACCTTCGAACGCCTGAAGAAGGCCCATGATGCGATCGCCGAAATCGCCTTGGGTGAACTCGGCCTCGACATCTATCCGCCGCAGATCGAGGTGATCACCTCCGAGCAGATGTTGGACGCCTACGCCTCGATCGGACTGCCCATCCTTTATCGGCATTGGTCCTTCGGCAAGCGCTTCGCCCGCGACCAAACCCTCTACCGCAAGGGATATCAGGGCCTGGCCTACGAGATCGTGATAAATTCCGATCCCTGCATCTGCTACATCATGGAAGAGAACTCCATGACCATGCAGGCCCTGGTGCTCGCCCATGCGGCCTACGGCCACAACCATTTCTTCAAGAACAACCACCTGTTCCGTCAATGGACCGACGCCAAGGGCATCCTCGACTATCTCGGGTTCGCCCGCGATTACGTCGCCCATTGCGAAGAACGGCACGGCATCGAAGCCGTCGAGCGGGTCCTCGATGCCGCCCATGCCCTGCAAGCCCAAGGCATCAACCGTTATGCCCGGCGGCCCCGGCGCAGCCTCGCCGAGGAGCTGGCGCGCCAGAAAGAGCGGCAGAGCTACGCCGAAACGACGTGGAATCCCTTGTGGTCCACCGTGCCCGGCCTCGATCCGGCGGTCGAGCTGGGCGGCAAGGACGCCGGCCGGTTGCAGGAGGAAGGAGCCCCGCAGATCGAGCTGCCGGAAGAGAACCTGCTCTATTTCCTGGAGAAGAACTCGCCTGTTCTGCATGGCTGGCAACGCGAGATCCTGCGCATCGTCCGCATGCTCGCCCAGTATTTCTATCCGCAGCGACAGACCAAGCTGATGAACGAGGGCTGCGCCACCTTCGTCCATTACGAGATCATGAGCCGCCTGCACGAGCGTGGCATGATCGACGACGGCTCGTTCCTCGAATTCCTGCACGCCCATACGGCGGTGGCGCAGCAGCCGGACTTCGCCGATCCACGCTATTCGGGAATGAACCCCTATGCTCTCGGCTTTGCCATCATGAAGGACATCCAGCGGGTCTGCACCGCCCCGACCGAGGAGGACGGCGCCTGGTTCCCCGACTTCGCCGGCTCGGGGGATGCGATGGCGACACTGCGCGAGGCCTGGGCGGACTACCGGGACGAGAGCTTTCTTCTGCAGTTCCTCGGGCCGAAAGTGATCCGCGATTTTCGCATGATTCGCCTGCGTGACCGCGCCGACGAACCCTATTTCGAAGTCACCGCGATCCATGACGACCAGGGCTACCGCCGGATCCGCGCCGCGCTGGCCGCCGAATACGATTGCGGCCGCACCGATCCCGATCTGCATGTGGCCTCGGTCGACCTGCTGGGCGACCGTAAGCTGGTCCTCGAACACCGATTGCAGGACGATCAGCGTCTTGATCCGGCAACCCTCACCAAGACGCTCCGATTCGTGCGCGAATTATGGGGTTACCCGGTCTCCATGCGCGAAGTCGATGCGGCCACCGGCAAGGAACTCCCCTCGGGCGTGACCGAACTCAGCTGAAGCAACCGCCGATCCTGTCCCACGGGCCATGCCAAGGGGCGATAGGGCTTGCATGGGACGGGGTGAATTCGTTAGATCGTTAGGCGGGATTGCGCGAGGGAAAGCAGAATGAGTTACGAGCAGGTTGAAGAAGCTTGGAAACTGAGCGAGGCGGCACGCGACTACGTCAAGCAGGCCGGACGCGAGGTCAGCAACCAGGAGCTGTTCGAGAAGGTCTTCGTGCCGTCGAATATGGTCGACGTCGAACGCACCCAGCGCGAGGCCGGCGATCCGCCCAAGCTGTTCCTCAAGTCGCCTTATGGCCTGCAATATCGGCCCGACTACAAGGACTGGATCCCGTTCCGGCACGGCCCGGTCAACCTGCCGCCGCTCGACCTCGGTTCCTGAGGCTCGACCAAGGGCGCGGGGCCCCGGTTTTCCGGCGCTCGAGCCCGCGTCCGGTTGACGCCGGCTGTCCACTCTTCCGATCTCGAGGCGGACAGGGCGCCCGGCGGCTTGCGAAGCAACGCCGCCGGACATAAAGTGGCGAACCGATTACGGCAAAGCCACCAACGGCAATAAACGCCATGATTCACCGAGGCGGGCTGGACCACCACCATCGCCATCGATCATTTGCGCGGCCAGCCGGTGCCCGAAGAGATCATCATGCCGCCCGAAGTGGTGTCCCAGCCGAAGCGGATGAGTCCAGGCAAGGAGGACAACGTGAAATCCAGGATGATGATTGCAGCCATGATGCTGACCGCCGTGAGCGGTTGGCTGCGTCCGGCGATGGCCGAGGAAGTCTGGCAGACCCGGACCTGGGACGAGCTGAAGGCCGAGGCACAGGCTCGGGCCGATCGCAGTGCCTACCCGTTGGCCGGCCTGCGGGCCGATGACGTGCGCGACGTCCTGGGGCACATCACCAGCCTCGACCGCGACGAATGGGCCACCGCGTGGATGCGCATGGGTGACCGCTATATGGCCAAGGCCAAGGCCGAAAAGACTCCCGCGGCGGCGCGCGCCGACTATTTCCAGGCATGGCGCAACTACACCCTGGGCCGTTGGCCGGTGCCGAACGCAGCGAAGAAGCTGGAATCCTACGGCAAGGCCCGCGAGGCCTTTGCCGCCTATGGCCAGCTGATCGAACCGAAGATCGAGCGGGTCCGCATTCCCTTTGAAGGCAAGGAAGTGGTCGGCTATCTGCAGAAGCCGAAGGGCATCAGGGCGCCGCCGGTGCTGATCAACATCGGTGGAGTCGACCAGTGGAAGGACAGCGCCGCCGATGCCAGCCGCCCGATGCTCGAGAAGGGCATCGCCATTTTCTCGGTCGACATGCCCGGAACCGGCGAATCGCCGCTCGGCGGCCAGCCGGGGGCCGAACGCATGTATTCGGCGGTGATCGACTACCTGCTGACCCGGCATGACCTGGACGGCCATCGCCTGGTGGTGCGCGGCCAGAGCTGGGGAAGCTATTGGTCGGCCCGCGTCGCCCTGGCCGAACCCAACCGGCTGCGGGGCGCGGTATTCCAGAGCGGACCGGTCGACGCCTATTTCCAGCGGGCCTGGCAGAACGATTCGCTGAAGACCAAGGAATACCTGTTCGATTTCGTTCCGTCGCGGCTTTACATCCTGGGCAAGGCCTCGGTCGAGGAAATGCTCGACACCATGCCGACCATGGCCCTGACCCAGGGTGGCCTGATCGACAAGCCGACGCCGCCAATGCTGCTGATCGGCGGCGTCCACGATACCCAGACGCCGATTTCCGACCTGTTGCTGCTGATGCAGCATGGCACGGCGAAATATGCCTGGATCAACCCCACCGGTGGCCATATGGGCCGTTCCGCCTCGATGAAGGACGAAGTCATCATCGAGGCGGTGATCATGCCGTGGATCACCCAGCAACTGGCGACCAAATAGGGACTGAATTGCCCTCGTCATCCCCGCGAAGGCGCGTGTGAAGATTGTTTTGCAGTGGGGCCGGCGTCCCCGCCGGCCTGCGCTGCGGAGCGGCGGAAATGCTGGAGCATTGTGCGTTTGACAGAATTACCTTCGTCACCCCCGCGTAGGCGGGGGTCCATGCCGACACCGGAAATTCGGAGCCGTTAATGGATTCCCGCTTCCGCGGGAATGACGAAAGGGGTGGCCGGGATGACGCCTCGCCTAGCGGCGCACCAGGTTCGCGTCGAGAGCCTTGACCGCGGCCTGCGACCGGTTCTTCACCTTGAGCTTGGCGAAGATACGGGTGACGTGAAGCTTCACCGTCACTTCCTGGATCTCCAACTGGCGGGCGATTTCCTTGTTGGAGTGGCCATCCACCAGCATGCAGAGAACTTCCATCTCGCGAGCCGAGAGGTCGGTGCGCTCGGTTCGGGGCGCTTCCGGCGCCATCGTCGCGAACTCCACCGGGATATAGGTGCCGCCCATTAGAATCATGCTGATCGCCGCGCTGAACAGATTGGCATCGAGGGTTTTCGGCAGAAACCCGCGCGCCCCGGCACCGACACAGGCGGACACCTCGTCCTTCAGCGCGACCCCGGACATCACCACGACAGGGGCGCCTGCGGCCTTCTGGACGGCGGCACGGACGCCGCTCTCGCCTTCCATTCCGGGCATGGAATAGTCGAGCAATACCAGGTCGACCGCCGCCGAATCGACAAGATGTTGCAATGCCTGCGTTAGAGAACCGGCTTCGATGATCTCGATGCCGGTAAATTGGCGTTCCAGGCGGGCCCTGGCCGCCTCCAGATAAAGAGGATGGTCGTCCGCCAAAACCGCCCGCCCGCATAGGCCGGCACCCTCCGATTGTTGTGTTCAGAATTTGCCAGACATCCATTGTTAATACAATGGCGCCGACGATACGACCTCTAGCGCTATACGCCTGGCCGCCGATGGTCGACTTCTGCAGCCCCCGCCATCGATCGATCCCGGCCTATGCTGCGGCCATCGGGATTGTGGAGGGGCCCCCATGGCTGGCAATGAAACGGAAGGTTGGCGACGCCTGGAGCGGGCTTTGACAACCCTGGACGAGCGGCAATCGGCGCTCCGCCGCGGTATTGGTGGTTTCCGCAATGCCATCGGCCGGCTCCGCCACCAGATCGACCAGTTGCAGGGCAGCGCGCTGGGCTACGACCATGAGCTCCGCCAAATGCAGCATGGGCTGAACGGCGTCCGGCATCAGGCACGGAGACTGGCCGCGATCATGGAGGGTCCCGCTGGACGGAACGACCTGCCGGCAGACCATACGGCCCCCACTCTACGGCACCGGCGGTCGGCCGGGGCGTTGGTCGCCTGATGGCCCGAATCCTGGTTGCCGACGACGACGAGCTGTACCGGGAGATGATCGAATCCATGCTCACGCGCGACGGCCATCTGGTGATCGGGGTCAAGAGCGGCAAGGGCTGCCTGGAACAGTTGGACGGCGCTCAGTTCGATCTGCTGATAACCGACCTCTTCATGCCGCATTTCGACGGGCTCGACCTGATTGCCGCGGTCCGCAGCCGGCATGGCACCATGCCCATCATCGGCATCACCGGCGGCCTTTCGGGATTGGTCAAACCTTATGTCGAAGCGATGCTGGCAATGGGAACCCATGCGGTGTTGGCCAAACCCTTCACGGTCGAGCGGTTCGCGGACGAAGTGCGCAAGGCTTTGCACAACTGACGGCGGGGGCGGGACCAATGGATAGCGGGCGCATCGACAGACAGCATTACCGGAGGATTCTCGCCGAAATCGCCGACGGCATCATCTTCGTCGACGACCGGATGATCATCCACGGCGCCAACCGGGCGGCCGCTCGGCTCCTTGGCACCTCCAACGCCTTGGGGCAAACGCATCTCGACCATTGGCTCGCCGACGGCCAGGGGCCGATCCGCGGCAATCCCTTGCCGGGCCGGGTGTGCACCGTCCACGGCAGCCAGGAACGGGTCTTCGTCAAGACCGTCGACGCCCTCGACCTGCCCGGTCTCCAATGCCTGATCGTGGCGCCGCTGCATACCTCCCGACCGGATGCCATCGCCGCCTTCGCCATCCGCGATCCGGTGACCCGATTGTTGAACCGCGCCGCCTTCGAAGAAACAGCCGGGGCAGCGATCGGCAAGGCGGCAGCCGAACAGGCCACGCTGTTGTTCCTGTCGGTTCGCCTGGACCGCTTTTCGCTGATCAACGAGACCAACGGCCATGACATCGGCGATGACCTGTTGCGCGCCACGGCGACCCGGTTGCGCGAGGCCTGCCCGGCCGAGACGGTCGCCGCGCGGCTGAGCGGTGGGCATTTCTGCCTGTTGCTGCGCACCGCCGAGACGGGGACCGACCAGGCCATATCGCAGGCCATCCATCAGGCGATGGAACGTCCCCTGTCGATCGGCCACCTGCAACGGCTTGCCACGGTCTCGGTGGGGACCGCCCATTGGCCGGCCGACGGCCAAGACCTGCCCAGCCTCATGGCGGCGGTGGAATCCGCCTCCAACCTGGCGGTGGCCGGCGGCGGCGGCAAGACCTGCGCCTTCAACCCGGCCATTCTGCAGGACGTCAAGGACCAGCTCGAACTGGAGGCCGATCTGCGGATGGCCCTGCCGCGCGGCCAGTTGTCGTTGCATTACCAGCCGAAGATCCAATGGCCATCGACCCGCATGGTGGGTATGGAGGCCCTTCTCCGCTGGCATCATCCAGAGCGCGGCATGGTGCCGCCCGACCGCTTCATTCCGCTGGCCGAGCAGAACGGCATGATCATCCCGATCGGCCGCTGGGTGATGGACGAAACATGTCGGCAACTGGCCGCGTGGCTGGATGCGGGCTTCGTCCCGCCGCCGATCGCGGTGAACGTGTCGCCGGTTCAGCTGATGGAGCAACCCTTGTCGGAGATTCTGGCACCCCTCGAGCAGCATGGCATCCCCAAACGGCTGGTCGAGATCGAGATCACCGAGACCGCGGTTATGGACCTGCTGCAGCGTTCGCCGGGCCGTTTGACCGATCTGCGCGAGGCCGGCCTAAGGGTCGCCATCGACGACTTCGGAACGGGCCATTCCTCGCTGAGCAGCCTCCGCAAGCTGCCGATCAGCCTGTTCAAGATCGACCGTTCCTTCGTCGAGGACGTCGGTCCGTCGCGGGAAGCACGGGACATCGTATCGACCATCATCGCCATGGCCCAGGCCCTCGGTCTCGAAGTGGTAGCAGAAGGGGTGGAGACAACCGAACAGGCCGAGTTCCTGTTCGATCACGGCGCCAGCATCATGCAGGGCTATCTCTTTTCGCAGCCGCTGACCGCCGCCGCCATCGCCGCCGCCTGGCTGCCCCGACGCCGGGCCGGTCGCGTCAAGGCGCCACCAGCGCCTTGTGCGGTTCCGTCATCAGCTGGTCCCTGTCGAACGGCTTGCTGAGCACAGCCTGCGCGCCGGCCAGCCGCATGGCCTTGAGCATTGGGCGGGATTCGAGTCCCGCAGAGGTCGATTGCGGACGCCTCTCGTATAGTATCGAAAGTCTACCGGACGGCTCTCTTCATTGGACCGACGGTTGTACTTGGGGATGACTGACCGCCAGCGCGTTGGCGAAGGTGTAGCGATCGCAGCCCGCCTGCTTGGCCTGATACATGGCCATATCCGCCTTCTTCATCAGCTCCCTGGCGTCATCGACCCCGTCGACCGGAAAGACCGCCACCCCGATGCTGGTGGTCACGCGCAGCACGGCTTCGCTGACGGTGATCGGGTTGCGCACCCGCTCGATGATCTTCTCAGCCACCGTCGCCGCGTCCTCGGGCCGGGCGATCTCCGAGAGCACGACCACGAATTCGTCGCCCCCCTGCCGACAGACCATGTCGCCGGCGCGCACGCATTCGGTCAGGCGGGTCGCCACCACCTTCAGCAGCTCATCGCCGAAGTCGTGGCCAAGGGTGTCGTTGATTTCCTTGAACTTGTCGAGATCGAGGAACATCACCGCCATCGAGCGACGATGCCGCTTGGCCTGGACCAGCGCATAGTCCAGCCGGTCCACCAACATGCGGCGATTGGGCAGATTGGTCAGCGTATCGAAATAGGCGAGTTGGCGGATCTGCTCTTGCGTGCGCTTGCGTTCGCTGATGTCGCGGAAGATCACCACGGCACCCCGGCCGCCGCCCGCCAAGGCCATCGGCCCCACCACATATTCGACCGGCAGGGATGATCCGTCCTTGCGCCAGAACTGGGCATCGGCGGTGCCGTGCGCCCCGCTCTGCACGGACTGCTTCAAGGGACAGTCGACGGCCGATTCGGACTCATCCTGCGGATTCTGCAGCAGCAGTTGGACGTCGGCCCCCACCACGTCGGCCGCCTGATACCCGATGATCGCCAAGGCGGCCTCATTGGCGAAGGTGATCCGGCCATCCTCGTGGAGGCCGAAAATGCCCTCGGGGACCGCGGCCACCACCGTCGACAACCGCTCATTGGCGATGTGCAGGCTGGCCAGCGCGGTCTCCTCGCCCTTGAGGGCATCGAGGGCAAAGCGCGTAAGGATGAAAACGATGAACAAGCCGGTCAGCCCGACCAGGATGAAACGCAGGCCAAGCAGCCGGGCCGAGGCGAAGACGTTGGCCGTGGTCTGGCTGACGACCACCACCAAGCCATAGGTGGCGATCTGGGCATAGGCGACCAGCCGGGGTGTCCCATCCACCGGCGACACCGTCGCATAGGCGCCGCTCGGCTCCCTGGTCACCCGGTCGATGGAAACTGCGGACAGGAACCGTTGGCCGACTCCGACCGGCGGCTGGCGGGCAACCAAAGTGCCGTCCGCCATGAACAGGGCGACCGCGTCGCTATTGGCCAGCCGGGCCGAATTGAAGACATGGTCGATATAGCGGGTTTCGATCGCCGCCAGAACCACCCCGGTCAGCTTGCCCTTGTCATCGCGTATGGCCCGCGTGACCGGCAGAATCGACTTTCCGGTGCTGCGGCTGATGATCGGTTCGCCGATGACCAGGTCCTCGCCCGCCACATGGCGCTTGAAATAGGAGCGATCGGCATAGTTGATGGGTGTCACCTGCTCCAGCGCGCTCGACCACCGCAAATTGCCCTCCCCGTCGATCAGCAAGAGGAAGCTCACCTCGGTGAAGCGCGACACCAGCGAGCGCAGCATGAGGGCATGTTGCGCCGGGAGAACCGGCCCGTTGGTGGTCGACACGGCGTCGATCATATGCACGAGCAAGACGTCGCAGGTGCGAATCAATTGAAACCCGTGCTCGGCCAACAGACGGGCGGCGGTCAAATTGGCATCGTTCGCCTTGTCGATGGCGGTGCGGCGCTCGTTGGTGAAGACGTTGACGCCGAGTCCCAGGATACCCGCCGCCGCCAACAGGGCGAGCAAGGCAAAAGCCAGCCTTAAGCGAAGCCGCGGATGTCCGATCGACGCATTGGGCAAGAGATTCACCTGGCGGCGTCTCCAATTCTGGGCAACCTGAAGGCAACTATAGCAGGAGTTTGATCAAATCCCGGTTTGTTCTCCGTCGACTGGCCGTTCGGCCTGTTGCTCCCCTGGCTGACGCGTCAGCGGAACACCTTGCCCGGGTTGAGGATGTGATTGGGATCGAGCGCCCCTTTGAGACGCCGCATCAGGTCGATCGTCGCGGGACTCCGCGAGTAGGACAGGAAGTCCCGCTTCAAGAGGCCGATCCCGTGCTCGGCCGAGACCGAGCCCTGCCAGTCGCGCACCACGCCGTAAAGCGTGCGGTCGATGGCGTCGACCGGCATCGGGTCGGCATCGAGATGCACCGTGACATGCAGATTGGCGTCCGCCACATGGCCGAAAAAAACGATGTCCATCGCCGGCCAGGCCTGGGTAAGACGCTTCGCGCATTCTTCCATGAAGGCCCCGATGCGGCCGACCGGAATGCTGACGTCGAAATTGATGTGGGGCGAGAAGGTCTGGTTGAAGCTGCCCGACGAATCGCGGATCGCCCACAGGCCCGCGGCCTGGTCCGATGACTGGGCGACCACCGCGTCGTTGACCAGGCCTTCGTCGATTGCTGCGGCGATGGCCTGTTCGCAGCGGCTCTGCTCCGCCTCGGCATCCGGCCCCATGGTTTCCAGCAGGACGTAGCTGCCATGCGCTCCGGCCAGCGGGGCCGGACGGCCGGCCACCCCGCAGCCGAGCCTGTAGAACAGCGGGGACATCAGTTCGAAGGCCGACATCGAACCGCCCAGACGACGCCGCGCCAGGCGCAACAGGCCGCGGACCCGGTCATAGTCGTCGAGGCCGCACAAGGCGGTGCACACCGCTACCGGCTTGGGATGCAGACGCAGCACCGCGCGGGTGATGACGCCAAGCGTGCCCTCGCTGCCGACGAACAGTTGCTTGACGTCATAGCCGGCGTTGTTCTTCAGCATCTTGTTGAGCTCGCTGACGATGGTCCCGTCGGCCAGGACCACCTCGAGCCCGAGGACCAGATCGCGGCACATGCCGAACCGTACCACCCGGTTGCCGCCGGCGTTGGTCGACAGATTGCCGCCGATCTGACAGCTGCCGCGCGCCCCCAGATCGAGCGGAAAGAACAGCCCGGCCGCCTCGGCCGCCTCCTGGATGGCCTGCAAGGTCACGCCCGATTGCACGGTCATGGTCGCCGCGTCGCCATCCACCTCTTCGATGTGGCGCATTCGTTCCAACGACAGGACGATGCAGCCTTTGACCGGCGTCGCCCCGCCGGTGAGGCCGGTCAGGCCGCCCTGCGCCACCACCGGCACCCGACGGGCGTTGCACAGTTTGAGGACGGCCGCGACCTCGGCCGTATCCCGCGGATAGGCGACCGCCAGCGGCGCCTCGTCGGCGCCACTGGGCACCGCCCAGTCGCGCAGATGCCGCGGCTCGATGTCGGCGCCGCTCCGAACCGCGTTATCCCCGAGCACTGCCGAAAGCTCGGCCATCAATTGCATCATTCGTCGCGTCCATTTCTGGGGGCGGCGGCCAGGAGCGCCATCGCCATCGATTACCAGACAGTCCGGCCGTTGCCCCGCCTCGACCGAACGGCTAACTTACCCCGTCAGCATAACCACGAGCGCATAGGGGCGACCAGTATGTCCGAAGCAAACAGCAAGGTGAGCCGCCGCCGGTTTCTTGCCGGCACCGCCGCCGGAGCCGCCGCATTGACCGTCGGACTGCGGTCCCGCAGCCCGCGCGCCGCCCAACCGCTCAAGATCGGCCTCCTGGTCCCGCTGTCCGGGGCGCTCGCCCGCGAAGGCCAAGGTTGCAAGCGCGGGGCCGACCTGGCCCCCGCTCTGCTGGCCGAGATGGGGCTGTCGGTCACCCTGATGGTGGCCGACACCGAGGGCAATATCGACACGTCGCGCACCCGGGCCGAAAAACTGATCGCCGATGGCGCCCAGGTGCTGATCGGCGCCTTCGATTCGGCTCATACCATCGCCGTGGCACAGGTCTGCGAGCAGCGCGGGGTGCCGCTGGTGATCAATATCGCAGCGGCGCCCAGCATCACCGAACAGGGGTTCAAGACCGTCTTCCGCAACTTCCCGACGGCGCCGCGCCTGGTGGGCGACGGGCTTGCCATGATGAAGGACCTGTTCAAGAGCAGCGGCGTCACCCCCAGCAAGGCGGTGTTCCTGCACAACAACGACACCTTCGGCCAAGCCATGGCGGCGGCCGTCGGCAAGCTGTATCCGACCCTCGACATGCCGATGCCGGTGGTCGAGACCATCTCTTACGACGGCGCGGCGCGCGATCTCGCGGTCGAGGTCGGCCGGGCCAAGGCCAGCGGCGCCGATCTGGCCCTGTGCGTGACCCATGGCGAGGATGCCATCAAGCTGGTGCGCGAGATGGTCAAACAACGCTTCGAGCCCAAGGCGATCATTTCGCCGGCCAGTCCCGGCATGTACGAGGTCCAGTTCTACAAGACGCTGGGCAAATACAGCGACTACTGCATCACCAACATTCCCTGGATCAATCCGAAGGGCGCCATGTCGCAGGCCTTGTTGAAGGCCTTCACCAAGGCCTATCCGGACGCCTTGTTCGAAATGAATGTGGGATTCACCTTCGAGGCCATCCTGGTCGCCGCCGAGGCCGCCAAGCGAGCCGGCAGCACCGATGCCCAGGCGGTGCTGGCCGCGCTGCCCGCCACCAACATCGACCTGCATGTGATGACCGGCGGGCCGATCACCTTCGATGCCAAGGGGCAGAACAACAACATCCGCTCGGCCGCGGTGCAGAACCATGGCGGCCGACCGGTCGTCGTGCTGCCGGCCGAGATGGCCGAAATGCCTCCGGTCTTCCCGGCTCCCGGCTGGCAACAACGAGCCTGAGAACGCAAGCGCATTAGAAGCAAAGCGCCTTGTCCATCGAGTTCGTCAATCAGCTTCTCACCGGCGTACTGACCGGCTTGGTGTACAGCCTGATGGCCCTCGGGCTGTCGGTGATCTTCGGCGTCGTCCGCGTGGTCAACTTCGCCCATGGCGAGATGACCGCGCTGGCCATGTATCTGGCCTGGACCCTGGCGACCTTTCTCGGCCTCGATCCGCTGGTAGCGATGCCGCTGGTGGTCGCCGTACTGTTCGTTTGCGGCTTCGTCCTCCAGCGCTGGCTGGTCGACAGCTTCATCGACAAGCCGGAGCATATGCAGTTCATCCTGCTGGTCGCCCTGGCCATCATCATGACCAATGCCGAGCTGCTCGGCTTCGGCCCCGAGGCGCATGGCGTGCAGGTGTCCTACGCCTTCGACACCTATGAACTGGGCCCCTTGCTGGTCGACAAGGTGCGGGTTCTGGCGGCGGCGGCGGCGCTGGCCATCGCCCTTCTGCTGGTCCTGTTCTTTCGCCGCACGGCGATCGGCAAGGCCATCCGCGCCTGCGCCGACAATCTGGTCGGCGCCCAGGTGATCGGACTCGACATCAAGCGCCTTTACGCCGTGACCTTCGGCATCGGCGCGGCCTGCGTCGGCGCCGCCGGAGCCCTGTTGTCGATGCTGGTCGACGTGCTGCCGCCGATGGGGCCGGAACTGACCCTGTTGTCCTTCATCATCGTCATCGTCGGCGGCCTCGGCAGCATCGGTGGCGCCCTCTTGGGCGGCGTCCTGATCGGCGTCTCCGAAGTGCTGGCCGGCTACGCGCTGATGCCGTCGATGAAGA
>CAIOJO010000510.1 GCA_903858635.1 uncultured Telmatospirillum sp.
CCATAAAGCACATGGCACTCAACCTCCTCCGAAGGGCTCCCGGCAAGGATTCCCTACGCCTGCGCCGAAAGGTCGCGGCTTGGGATGACGATTTCCTCGCAAGCATTGTTACCGCATGATCCGTTCACCCGATTCCCCTGGTACACCCCAATTGCGTGGCCACAGCTTGGCCCGTTTGGGCGGGGGGCTTATCTCTTTGGGCATGGCCAGCGTGGTGGCGAGCGCACGCAGCGCTCCGACGATCTCGGTCGCCGCTTGAGTCCACTGCGCATCGCCGTCGGAGCGCAGGATGGCGGCCGAAATCTCGGCATAACGCTGCGGAGCCGACAGGGCGTCGACGATGCAATCAGCCAGCGCTTCGGGGGAAAATCCCTCGGCGATGAAGCCCTTCTCGCCGAACCCCAACTGTTCGGGCAGTCCGCCCAAGGGCGTCACCACCGTCGGCACGCCGAAATGGTGGGCGATCGGGATCACCCCCGACTGACTGGCCTCGCGATACGGCAATACGACCAGATCGACATCGGTGAACAACTGGCCGATTTCGCTTTCGGGGACCCAGCGGCGCTCGATGCGCACATTGGCCGGCAGACCGGGCAGCTCGGCTGTCCCTTCCCCCACCACCGACAGGGTGACCGGGAAGTGCCGCCTCTCCAGCAGCCGCATGGCTTCGATCAGGTTATCCAGTCCCTTGTAGGGCCGCAGACGACCGAAGAACAGCAGGCGATGCGGGGCCGCCGCCAGGTGGCGCGGTGCCGCCAGCCCGGTCCGACCATAGCGGAACGGCCCCATGCTCGAAGTCCAGATACGATCGGCCGGATAACGGTAGGCCTCGATCACTTGCCGGCGGACCGCCTCCGACAAGGTGATCAGCGCGTCCGCTTGGCGGACGTCGTGCTTGATCATCAGGTGGCGGACGGCATAGTTCTCACCGGTGTGCGGAACGGCGTCGTGGACCACCAGGCAGTTTCCGGCGCCAGCCTTCTTCAACCATGGAACCAACAAGGCATTCCACAGATGGGCCATCGTGCACAGCGCCACCGGCAGTCGATGCTGCTCGACATAGCGCCGGATCGTCGCCGCGACGGCCGGGATCCGCGTCGAGCCGGTGACGAAGCTGGCTACACTGTCGTAGGTGTCGATGGGCAAGGTGGGCAGGCCAAGGGCAACGGTCTCGTCGAAGAGCTCGGACTGGCGGGACAGCGCCAGATGTACCGCGACATCGTCGCGCTTGCGCAATTCCTGGGCCAGTTCCAACGTGTAGCGCGGGCCTCCGCCGCGGCGGCCAAGATGCCAAAGAAAGACGGGGAGGCGACTGCGCATTGGATCCCTCAGTACCGCAGGCAACCGTCGCGAACCCGGTCGAAATCCTTGCGCGCCATGTCCTCGACCAACTGCTGGAAGGAGACCTTGCGCTGCCAGCCGAGGGCCGTCGTCGCCTTGTGCGGATTCCCCAGCAGCAAATCGACCTCGGTCGGGCGGAAGAAGGCGGGATCGACGACGACGATCGGCCGCCCGGTCTTGCCGTCACGGCCTACCCGTTGCAGCCCGTCGCCCTCGAAGGTGATCTCCATGCCCAGGGCGGCGGCGGCCAAGCAAACGAATTCCTCGACCGAATGCGTTTCCCCGGTCGCCAGGATGTAGTCGTCGGCCTTGGGTTGCTGAACCATGCGCCACATGCCCTCTACATAGTCGCCGGCGAACCCCCAGTCACGCTTGGCGGCCAGGTTGCCCAGCCGAACCTCGCGCGCCTCGCCGCATTGGATGCGGGCCAGGGCAAGGGTGATCTTTCGGGTCACGAATTCCGTGCCGCGAAGCGGCGACTCATGATTGAAAAGTATGCCCGAACTGGCGTGGATGTCATAGGCCTCACGGTAATTGACGGTCATCCAATGGGCGTAGAGCTTGGCCGCCCCGTAAGGACTTCTCGGATAGAACGGGGTGGTTTCGCTTTGTGGGGTCGCCTGAACCTTGCCGAACATCTCCGAGGTCGAGGCCTGGTAGAAGCGGATTCCTTTGCCCAGGGTGCGGATCGCTTCCAAGACCCGGGTGACTCCGAGGCCGTCGACCGAACCGGTATAGATCGGCTGCTCGAAGGAGGTGGCAACGAAGCTCTGCGCCGCAAGGTTGTAGATCTCGTCCGGCTTGGTCTGTTCGACCACCCGCAGAATGTTGGACATCTCGAGGAGGTCGAATTCGACCGTCTTGATGTCCTTGTCGATGCCGAGATCGGCCAAGCGCGCGGTATTGATGGAGGAGGTCCGACGGACCGCACCGTAGACTTCGTATCCCTTCGAAAGTAGGAGTTGGCTGAGATAGGCGCCGTCTTGACCCGTAATACCCGTAACCAGGGCGCGCTTCGACATCCACACTCTCCGCGATCACACATACTAACCCGGCTGGATGAGTATCAACCGGCGCCAAGATTGCCAACCAAAAAAGCGGATCTTCGCTCAGTCTCCCGGTAAAGCGGGAGGCGCCGATGGCGGCATGGCGATCAGTAATCGAGGCCGGAGGCCGCCAGTTGTTCCGACAGGATCCGGCGCAGCCGTTGCAAGCCATCCGGGGTGCCCGATTCGCAGCGGGCGACCAGCACCGCCTGGGTATTGGAGGCGCGCAGCAGCCACCAACCGTCGGCGGTGCCGACCCGGACTCCGTCGACAGCGCATACCTCGGCGCCGGCCGCCGCCAGCCTGGTCTTGACCTCGGCCACCACGGCGAATTTGCGGTCATCGGCGCAGGGGATGCGCAGCTCGGGCGTGTTGTGCAGGCGAGGCAGACGGTCGTAACGCTCGGCCAGGTCGGTGTCGGGCCAGTTGGCGACCAGGCTGATGAAGCGGACCGCGGCATAGAGGGCGTCGTCGAAGCCGTAGTAGCGGTCGGCGAAAAATAGATGGCCGCTCATCTCACCGGCCAACGGCGCCCCGGTTTCGGCCATGCGGGTCTTGATCAAAGAATGGCCGGTGCGGCACATCACCGGCCGACCGCCCAGGGCCGCAATATGGTCGAACAGAGCCTGGCTGGCCTTTACGTCGGCCAGGACCATCGCCCCCGGTTGCGCCGCCAGGACCTCCTCGGCCAACAGCATCATCATCTGGTCGCCCCACAGGACCCGCCCCTTGGGATCGACCACACCGATGCGGTCGCCGTCGCCGTCGAAGGCGATGCCCAGATCGGCCCGATGCTGGACCACCGCATCGATCAGCTGGACCAGGTTCTCCGGCTCGGTGGGATCCGGGTGATGGGCCGGAAAGGTGCCATCGATTTCGGCATTGAGCAGCAGATGGGTGCCGGGCAGGACATCGGCCAGCCGGCTCATCACCTCGCCGGTGGCGCCGTTGCCGGCGTCCCACACCACGGTGAGCGGACGCCGGCCGTGATAGTCGGCGGCCAGGCGCCGCACATAGTCGTCCATCACCGGGGTGTCGACGGCGCCGCCGCCGGAGCGCCCGGCACCCGCCCCGCGGGCCGCCAAACGGCCCAGTTCCTGGATCTGCTCGGCAAAGAACGGCTTGCCGTGCAGCACCATCTTGAAACCGTTGTGATCGGGCGGATTGTGCGAACCGGTCACCATGATGCCGCCATCGGCCTGCATCACATGGGTGGCATAATACAGCATGGGCGTGGGGCCGCGGCCGACCCGATGGACGGTGAGACCGGTCGACAACAGGCCGGCCACCAGGCTGCCCTCCAGTTCGGGCGAGCTCAGGCGACCGTCATAGCCGACGCAGACCAGCTTGCCGCCTTGGCCGATCACCAGACCACCGAAGGCGCGGCCGATGGCCTCGGCATCGGCGGTGGACAGGGTCTCGCCGACGATGCCGCGAATATCGTATTCGCGCAGGATGGACGGATGGAAAAGATGTGTCATCGGTCCTCGACCCTTGTTGAGTTCACGGCGGTTTTGGCTGCCGAAGGCGATCAGATGCGTCCGTAGGTATCCTCGATGCGGACGATGTCGTCCTCGCCGAGATAGGAACCGGATTGCACCTCGATCAGGCTGAGCGGCACCTTGCCGGGGTTCTCCAGGCGGTGCTGGGTGCCGATGGGAATATAGACCGACTCGTTCTCGCGCACGATCTGCGTCTTGCTGTCGTGGGTGACCAGGGCGGTGCCGTTCACCACCACCCAATGCTCCGCCCGGTTGTAATGCTTCTGCAGCGACAATTTGGCGCCCGGCTTGATGGTCAGGCGCTTGACCTGGAAGCGGTCGCCGCTGTGGATGGTCTGGTAGTAACCCCACGGCCGGTAGACCCGTTCATGGGTGGTGAGTTCGCTGCGCCCCTCGCGGCGCAGGCGATCGACGATCAGCTTGACGTCCTGGGTGCGGTCGCGATGGGTCACCAGCACCGCATCGTCGGTCACCACCACCACCAGATCCTCGACTCCGACCACCGCCGTCAGCATCCCCTCGCTGCGGACGTAGCAGTTGCGGCTGGCCTCCACCACCACGTCGTCGCCGAGCAGGGCGTTGCCGCACTGGTCCTTGTCGGCGATCCGCCAAAGTTCGGACCACGCGCCGACATCGGTCCAGCCGACGTCGCAGGCGATGGTGGCGGCGCGCGCCGTCTTTTCCATCACCGCATAATCCACCGAGATGCCCGGGCAGGTCTTGAAAGCCTCGGCCTCGAGCCGAACGAAGTCGTGATCGACGGTCTTGCCGGTCACCGCCGCCCGGACCGCCTGCAACACCTCGGGCGCGTGGCGGCCCAGTTCGTCGATGAAGATGGCGGCCGAGAACAGGAACATTCCGCTGTTCCAGAAATAGCCGCCCTCGGCCAGGAAGGCGGCGGCCCGCTCGGCATCCGGCTTCTCGACGAAGGCCGCCACCGCATGCAGGTCGGGGTGGCTGTTCAGCGCGGCGCCGCGCCGGATATAGCCATAGCCGGTTTCCGGGCGGCCGGGGACGATGGAAAAGGTCACCAGATAACCGTCCCGGGCCGCCGCCGCCGTCTTGTCGACCAGCGCGAGAAAGGCCGGCAGGTTGGCCAGGACGTGATCGGACGGCACCACCAGGATGATCGCATTGGGGTCGGCTTCGAGGGCCAGCAAGGCCGCCGCGGCCACCGCCGGAGCGGTATTGCGGGCCACCGGTTCCAGCACCACGCTGATTTGCTCGAAACCGATTTCCCGCAACTGCTCGGCCACGGTGAAACGGGTCTCTTCGTTGGTGACGACGATCGGCGATCCGAAGCGCACCGTATCGGTGAAGCGCAAGACGGTGTCCTGGATCATCGAACGCACGCTGGCCAGGGGCAGGAGCTGCTTGGGAAACTGCTCGCGGGAGAGCGGCCAAAGCCTGGTTCCGGCGCCGCCGGAGAGAACGACCGGGGTTATTCTTGTCATATTCGTCACGTTTTACCCCTTAGGCGATGGTGAGCCAACGTTTCCCCCCGGCTCCCCGTCTGGTAATAGCCTCAGTCGCGCCTTAGGATCAAGTGGGCTGCCTGCGTGCTGGCGAATCAGAGGGTAGGGGCTAATATGCCAGATGGCGTAGTTGACCGGGGAGAGCGGACAGGTGTTTGAGCGCGGGCTCAATCCGGCGCGTTTCGTCGCACTGCTTCAGGAGTTCCGGCAGAAGCTGACGCGGGAACGCGTCGAGGCGCGTCTGCGCGAGGTGGACCAGGAAGAGCTGGTTGCCCTGGTCAAGCTCGAAGCGGAAATGAAGGCGCGCTATCTGGTGGCGGTGCTCGAGTTGATCGATCCCAAGCTGACCGATCTCGAAGCCAAGCTCGACCAGGCCAGGCAAAGCCGCGAACTGGCCGAGGAAGTGGAGCGGGGGGTGAAAGCCCTGATCGAGGGGATCATCGCCAAGGAGATTCCCATGGCCGGCCTCAAGGTCGAGCATGAATTCACCCCCGATGTCGAGCAGGCCATCGAAGCCTTCATGGCGCAGAACCTGTCTGATTGATCCATCATCCAGACCACTGGCACCGGCAGGGACGCCGGTGCCACTGGTCTGGATGTCAGGGATTGCCGCTCAAGGCCTCGATGATCGCGGCCTCGTAGCGGGCCATCGAGAACAGCTCGCGGGCCGCCTTGCGGCCCCGGCCGGCCAGTTGGCGCCGCAAGGCCGGCTCGGCCCGCAGGCGGTGCAGCGCCGCGGCGGCTGCCTCGACGTCGGGGTCGGCCCATTGCAACGACGGGAAATTGTACCAGCCCTGCTCGTCGACCGCCGGCACCAGCCGGTAGGGAATCGGCAGGCCGGTCTCCGGCGTGACGAAATCGGTGGTGGCCGACCAGTCGGTGGCGATCACCGGTACGCCGATCAGCATCGCCTCGGCGGCAAGCAAGCCGAATCCCTCCGAGCGATGCAGGGACAGCACCACATCGGCTGCAGCGATCAGCTCCAGGGTTTGGCGCCGTGACAGCGAGCGGTCGATCAAGTCGATGTTCCCGGCGGCGCCGATTTCCGCCCGCAGGGCGGCCAGCCCGGCCGCATAGCTGGCGCCATGCTGCACCTTTACCTGCAGGCGTACCGCCGGGTCGTCGCCGAAGGCCTGCTTGAAGGCGCGGATCGCCGCCAACGGGTTCTTTCGTTCGAAGCCGGAACTCATGTTGAACATGGTCAGCGCGGTGAACAGGCCATCGGGCGATGGCTGCGCGGTGATCGCCTCGACCTCGACCGGATGCGGGATGACCCGGATCGGGCCGTCGTAGTCGTGGCGCACGGCATCGCCGCAGAACCGGCTGGGGACCCATACCTCATGGACGAAACCCAGGCCGACCCGCCAGTCGGCGGGCAGGCGCGGCAGCTCCCAATGCCAGAAGCCGATGACGTATTTGTCCCGCACCAGGGCCCTGCCGCAATGGCGCAGCGCATAGGGAATGAACGGTCCGCTGACATGCAGGATCAGGCTCCCCGGTCCTGCCGCCGGAACGGTGCCGCTGAGGCTTGGCAGTCCGGTATCGGGCGGGCCGAGGAAGCTGTCGCTCAAGTCGACCACGGCGAAAGGAAGCCCGGCATGGCGTACGCCGTCGACGTTCATGCGGGCCGATTCGCCCAGTCCGGTGGCACTGCGCACCACGCCCCCGATCACCACCGGAAGCTTCGCAGTGGCGGCGCGGCGGCCGGGCGTCAGCGCCGCCTGGACCAGCACGAACAGCCAGCGCCGGCCGGCCCGCGGCAGTCTTCGCCACAGCCGGTGCAGCAGCCGTTTCATCCGACCGTCTTCCAAAGGCGCTCGACCCGGGGCGGAAAGGCCGGTCCGCCGCGTGCGTTGTCGAGGGTGAGGTTGGGGTTGTAGAACGGGTCGGCGGTCAGGGCGGCGCCCCAGCGTTGCCGCATGACCTCGCATTCGCGACGGAATCGCTCGGCTTTTTCCGGCGCCAGATCGAGGCCCCGGGTGGCCGATTCCAGATGATACAGCTCGGCGAAGGGGGTCCACAGGATGCGGTAGCCCTTGGCGCGGATCTTCAGGCACAGATCCACGTCGTTGAAGGCGACCGCCAGTTGCTCCTGGTCCAGTCCGCCGACTTCGTCATAGACGCTCTTCTTCAGCACCATGCAGGCGGCGGTGACGGCGGAGACTTCGCGGACCAGGTTGACGTCGTTGAAATTGCCGCCCTGGTCCTTGGGCAGGAACTGGTGCAGATGGCCGGCCACGCCGCCGAGGCCGGTGACCACCCCGGCATGCTGGATGGTACCGTCCATGAAATAGAGCTTGGCGCCGACGGCGCCGATTTCGGGCCGCAGGGCCTGGCTGACCATTTCGCGCAGCCAGTCGGCATGGATGACCTTGATGTCGTTGTTCAACAGGCCGATCACCTGGCCCGAGGCCTGGCCGATCGCCAGGTTGTTGATGGCCGAATAATTGAAGGGGCCGCTGTAGCGCAGCACCCGGACGCCCCGCTTCTGGATTTCGCCCAGATAGCTCTCGGTGGCCAGCTCCTGGCTATCGTGGTCGACCACGATGATCTCCAGGTCGGGATAGTCGGTCCCATCCAGCAGCCCGTCGATGCATTGGCGCAACAGAGCAGACCTTGTCGTGGGTCGGCACCACCAGGGTGACCCGCGGCGGCGGTTCCGGCAGCGGGCGGCGGACGCGCAGATAGCGGCCGGTGGCCGGGTCGGGCTCGACCTCGGCGACGATACCCTGGCGGGCCAGATGCTCGGCCACGGCGCGCCCCGCGGCGGCGGTGGCCGACGACAGGCGGGCGGTCGAGAACGAAGTCGGGACCATCCGCCAATGATAGAGAACGCGGGGAATATGGCGGATATGTGCCGGTTCGATGCCTTCCGCCAGGCGCAGCACCAGATCGTGATCCTGGCTGCCCTCGAAGTCGAGGCGAAAGCCGCCGACCTCGTCCAGCCGGCTGCGCCGCACCACCAGCAAGTGATTGAGGTAGTTCTGCCCGAGCAGCAGGTCGGCATTCCAGTCCGGCTTGAAATAGGGGTCGCGGTGACGGCCGGCCGGATCGAGCTTGTCTTCATCGGAATAGATCAGCTTGGCGTCGGGATGGGCATTGATTTCCATGGCGACGGCCAATAGCGCGTCGGGCGCCAAGGCGTCGTCATGGTCGAGGAAGGCGACGTAATCGCCGCCCGCCATGGCCAGTGCCGCATTGCTGGCGGCGGCGATGCCGCCGTTGCGATCCAGGCGGCCGAGCCGGATGCGCGAGTCAGCCGCCGCCGCCTCGGCCAGCAGGCGGCCGATGGCGGCATCGGGCGAGGCATCGTCGACGATGCACAGCTGCCAGTTCGGGTAGATCTGCTCGCGCACCGATTGGATGGCGCAACGCAGGAACCGCTCAGGGGTCTGGTAGACCGGCATGACCACCGAGATCACCGGTTGTCGCGACAGCCGCTGGCCGCAGGCGCGCATTGCCCGGCGCTGGGCCGGGGCGGGCGCGGCGTAGATCCGGCGCCACACCCCATAGCCGGGGAACCCGGCCACCTTGTGGATGGTCGCCAACAAGCCGTGCGACCGGTAGTACTGGACTCCCCGCCCGACCAGGCGGCGCAGTCTGGCGCTCATTCCCGGGGACTCGCCGCAAAGCACCGGGCGACCACCCGGTCCAGGCTATCCTGCCAGGACGGCGGCGCGATGCCGAAGGTTGCACCCAGTTTGGCCGTGTCGAGGACGGAATAATGCGGCCGCTTGGCCGGAGTCGGGTACTGGTCGGTGGTGATCGGGCGGACCGCCGGGCGGCGCCCCCAATGGGGTTCGGCGCGGGCGAAAATGGCATCGGCGAAGCCGCACCAGGTGGTTTCCCCGGCGTCGGCATAATGATAGGTGCCGGCGATCCCTTCGATCGGCCCGCTGGTCATCCGCTGCAGGATGGCGATCAGGGCCAGGGCGATGCTGTCGGCGGCGGTTGGGCCGCCCCGCTGGTCGGCGACCACGTCGAGGGACGGCCGTTCCTGGCCGAGGCGCAGCATGGTGCGGAAGAAGTTCTTGCCGTCGGCCGCATAGACCCAGGCGGTGCGCAGGATGACATGGTGCGGACAGGCGCGGCGAACCGCCGCCTCGCCCTCGGCCTTGCTGGCGCCGTAGACATTCTGCGGGTCGATCGGGTCGTCTTCGCGGTAGGGCCGGTTGGCCAGGCCATCGAACACATAGTCGGTGGACAGATGGATCAGGGCGCGGCCCCGGTTCCGGCACCACTCGGCCACCACGCCGGGGCCGCGGCCGTTTACCGCGAAGGCCCGTTCGGGCTCCGTTTCGGCCTGGTCGACGGCGGTGTAGGCGGCGCAGTTGACCACGATATCGGGCGCTGCCGCATCCAGGCGGTCACCGATGGTCGGATGGTCGGCCAAGTCCAGCACCGTCCGGTCGGCCGGCAGGATGGTCAGCGGCAAGGACCGGGCGGCGTGCCACAGGGCACCGCCGACTTGGCCGGTGGTGCCGGTCACCAGGATGCGCGGAGCTGTGACCATCAAGCCGTCCTTTCGCAAAATAGTAGCGCCGGCCTCCGCGCCGGCGGGACATATAGCCATAATTCCCTTATAAGGCGTGACAGCCGAATCGAAACAAATTTCTACACACTCCAACGGACGTCGCACAGGCCGAGCAAATGGACCTCACCCCGACCGCCATCCCCGAGGTATTGATCGTCAACCCGCGGCGCTTCGTCGATCCGCGCGGCTTCTTTTCCGAAACCTTCAAGGGCAAGGTCTTCGCCGAGCGCGGTCTGCCCACCGATTTCGTTCAGGACAATCACTCGCTGTCACGGCCCAAGGGAACCGTCCGCGGCCTGCATTTCCAGGTTCCGCCGTTCGCCCAGGACAAGCTGGTGCGGGTGGTGCGGGGGGCCATCCTCGACGTCGCCGTCGATCTGCGCCGGGGCTCGCCGACCTTCGGCCGCCATGTCAGCGTGGTGCTCAGTGCCGAGGCATGGAACCAGCTGTTCGTGCCGATCGGATTTGCCCACGGGTTTTGCACCCTTGAGGACGATACCGAGGTCATCTACAAGGTCACCCAATATTACGCGCCGGATCACGATCGGGGCCTGTTGTGGAACGACCCGGACCTCGGCATCGCCTGGCCGGTCGAGGCGGAACAGGCGGTCCTGTCCGACAAGGACAGGCTGCATCCGCGGCTCAAGGATCTGGCGGCCTATTTCTGAGCGAGGGGCTCATCACAGGGACAGACAGGCATGAAGACAATCTTCGTCACCGGCGGGGCCGGCTTCATCGGTTCGGCGGTGGTGCGCCAGTTGCTCGACGAGACCGGAAACTTCGTCGTCAATATCGACAAGCTGACCTATGCCGCCAATCTCGATTCGCTGCCGCAAGCCGCCGGCCATCCGCGCTACGCCCTGGAGACGATGGATATCTGCGATGGCCGCGAACTGCATCGGCTGTTCACCACCTACCGACCCGACGCGGTGATGCATCTGGCCGCCGAATCCCATGTCGACCGTTCGATCGACGGGCCCGGCGAGTTCATCCAGACCAACATCGTCGGCACCTATACGCTGCTCCAGCAGGCCCTGGCCTATTGGCGCGAGATGACCGATCCGGCCAAGCAGGCCGCCTTCCGGCTGCACCATGTGTCGACCGACGAGGTGTTCGGCTCGCTGGGCGCCACCGGCCTGTTCACCGAGACGACACCCTACGCGCCCAATTCGCCCTATTCGGCGTCGAAGGCCAGCGCCGACCACCTGGTGCGCGCCTGGCACGCCACCTATGGCCTGCCGGTGGTCCTCACCAACTGCTCGAACAATTATGGGCCGTACCATTTTCCCGAGAAGCTGATCCCCCTGGTGATCATCCGCGGGATGGCCGAACAGTCGCTGCCGGTCTACGGCAATGGCGCCAATGTGCGCGACTGGCTCTATGTCGAGGACCATGCCCGCGCCCTGCGGCTGGTCCTGGAGCGGGGGGCGACCGGTGAAAGCTACAACATCGGCGGCAGCAGCGAGCGCAGCAACCTGCAGGTGGTCGAGTCGGTGTGCGACCTGCTCGACGCCGTGTTGCCGGCGGCGGGCGGCCCCCGGCGGCGGCTGATCACCTTCGTGGCCGACCGTCCCGGTCACGATCAGCGCTATGCCATCGACGCCGCGAAGATGCGGCGGCAGCTGGGCTGGCAGCCGCAGGAGAGCTTCGAGTCCGGCTTGCGCAATACGGTGCAATGGTATCTGGACAATCGGCCATGGTGGCAGGCTATTATTGATCGGGGTTATAGGACGGAACGGCTGGGCCTGGGGACCGCCGGCTCGAGCCCCGTCCGCACATAACCGCAGGAGCTCGCGTGAAAGGGATCATTCTGGCTGGCGGGTCGGGGACCCGCCTCTATCCGGTGACGCTGGCGGTGAGCAAGCAGCTGCTCCCCGTCTATGACAAGCCGATGATCTATTATCCGCTCAGCACGCTGATGCTGGCCGGCATCCGCGAGATTCTGGTCATCACCACGCCCCAGGACCAGGAAGCGTTTCGCCGCGTCCTCGGCGATGGCGGCCAATGGGGCGTCTCCCTCAGTTATGCGGTGCAGCCGTCGCCCGACGGCCTGGCCCAGGCCTTCCTGATCGGCCAGGACTTCATCGGCGCCGACACCGTGGCCCTGGTCCTCGGTGACAACATCTTCTACGGCCATGGCTTCGCCGACGCGCTGCGCCGTGCCGCCCAGCTGCAAGACGGCGCCACCGTCTTCGCCTATGGGGTGCGCGATCCGGAACGCTACGGTGTGGTCGAGTTGGACCCCCAGGGGCGGCCGCTGAGCATTGAGGAAAAGCCCGACCATCCCAAATCCCGCTGGGCGGTGACCGGGCTCTACTTCTACGGCAACGACGTGATCGACATCGCGCGGGCGGTGCGCCCCTCGGCCCGCGGCGAGCTGGAGATCACCAGCGTCAACGCGGCCTATCTGGCGGCCGGCCGCCTGTCGGTGGAACTGCTGGGACGCGGCTTTTGTTGGTTCGACACCGGCACCCATGCCTCGCTTCTGCAAGCCGCCGAGTTCGTCCGTGCCGTGGCCGACCGCCAGAACCTGCAGATTGCCTGCCTGGAGGAGATCGCCTACCGCCAGGGGTGGATCTCCGCCGACGAGGTGCTGCGGGTCGGGCGCAGCCTGGCCAAGAATTCCTACGGTCAATACCTGCTCGGGCTGCTGGAGACGGTACCCGCCGATTGCGGCGGCGACCTGCCGGCCGGTCCCCAGGGACGGCCGCTGGGCATATTATCGCCAACCGGATGAACGGCCATGCCGCGGCTTGACATCGTCATCGTCAATTGGAATGCCGGGCCGCTGTTGCAGCGCTGCCTCGACACCGTGTTTGCCAGCCGCTGCGACGGGTTCGAGCTGGGGCGCGTGGTGGTGGTCGACAATGTGTCGGAGGACGGCTCGGCCGATCATCTGCGCGGACCGAAGGCGAGCCTGGTGGTGATCCGCAACCTGCGCAACCGGGGTTTCGCCGTCGCCTGCAACCAGGGTGCGGCCGGCTCGACCGCCGATTATCTGCTGTTCCTCAATCCCGATACCGAATTGGACGCCGACAGTCTGGGCGGCGCCGTCCGCTTCATGCAGGCCAAGGAGAACGCGGGGGTCGAGGTCTCCGGTATTCGCCTCAGGGACGCCCAAGGGGTCACCCAGCGCTGTTGCGCCCGCTTCCCCACGCCCGGCCTGATGATCGCCCAGGCGCTGGGCCTGGATCGGTTCCTGCCGGCCCTGTTCCCGCCGCATTTCATGGTCGAATGGGACCACCAGGACAGCCGCGACGTGCCCCAGGTGATGGGGGCCTTCTTGCTGATCCGGCGTAGCCGCTTCGAGGCCCTGCACGGCTTCGACGAGCGTTTCTTCCTGTATTACGAGGACGTCGACCTGTGCTTCCGCGTGGTGCAGGCGGGCGGCCGCTGCGTCCACAATGCCGGGGCGAGCGCCCTGCATGTCGGCGGGGGCACCACCCAGCGCATCAAGGCACGTCGCCAGTACCTCGGCGCCCGCAGCCGGATCCGCTATGCCCGCAAGCATTTCGGCCGGATCGCCGCGATGGCGGTGGCGGCGGCCGGGCTGGTCCTCGAGCCGGTGGCACGAGCCGGCCTGGGCGCCCTGCGCGGCTCGCTGGCCGAAGTGAAGGATGCGGTGAAGGGCGGCGCCATGCTGTGGGCCGACCTGCTGTCCTTGTCGGCGACGCCCGGCAGCGAGGGGGCGGCGGCCGCCGACAAGCCGCTCCGGGTGCTGGCGCTGACCCGCTACCCGCGGCTGGGGGCCAGCAGCCGGACCCGTTTCCTGGCCTATCTGCCGGCGTTGCAAGGCGCCGGGATGGAGGTCACCGTCTCGCCGTTCTTTACCGAGGGGTACCTGCCGAACCTGTATGCCGGGCGCCGGGCCCGGCTGGCCGACGTCCTGCCCTGCTATCTGCGCCGCATCGGCGTCCTGTTGGGCAGCCGTGCCTATGACCTGTTGTGGATCGAGAAGGAAGCCCTGCCCTGGGTGCCGTTGTGGCTGGAACGGGCGCTGATCCAGGGCGTGCCCTCGGTGGTCGATTACGACGATGCCTGGTTCCATCGCTACAACACCCCAAGCCTGATTCGGGCCCTGCTCGGGCGCAAACTGGCCGGACTGGTGCGGCGCTCCAAGGTCACCGTGGTCGGCAATGATTACTTGGGCAACTGGGCCCGCGAGGCCGGCGCCGCCGACGTGGTCGAACTGCCGACGCCGGTCAGCCTCGACAGCTATCATGAGGCGGCGCCGCATCAGGCGCCGGCCCTGCGGGTCGGCTGGATCGGCACCCCGAGCTCGGCGGCCAGCTATCTGCGGCCTTTGGTTCCGGTCCTGGCCGAAGCGGTGGCGGGCGGCTGGTTGTCGCTGACCATCGTCGGCGCCCGCAGCGCCGATCTGGAAGGGATCGATGCCAGCTTCCTGGCCTGGAGCGAGGCGACCGAAGTCGAGCAGCTGCATCAGTTCGACGTCGGCATCATGCCGCTGACCGAGGACCGGTGGAGCCTCGGCAAATGCGCCTATAAGCTGATCCAGTACATGGCGGGGGGGCTGCCGGTGGTGGCGTCGCCGGTCGGCATGAACCGCAAGGTGGTGCGCGACGGGGTCAATGGCTTCCTGGCTTCGACCCCCGAAGAATGGCTGGCCTCGTTGCGGCGTTTGGCCGAGGATGCCGAGTTGCGCCGCCGCATGGGCGAGGCCGGCCGCCGCATCGTGGCCCAGGAATATTCGCTGAGCGTGTTGGAGCCGCGGCTGATCGCCTTGCTGCGCCGCGCCGCCCAACCGCCTGCCGGCCGGCTGGTCCACCTGTCACGCGGCTCCGAGCCCGGCTGAGGAAGAACACGATGCTGAACCAAAAATGGCACAAATCGAACAGGGTCCGGGCCGGCGAGGAAGAGGCCTTCCACACCTCGGTCACCGTCAAGGTCAGGGTCGAGCGGCATGCGGTCGAGGCCAAAGACGGCGACTACAAATATGTCTGCCACGCCGAAATCGACTGCGGCCGCTGGGGCGGCTACGACACCGATGCGGTCGCCGGCGACGTCCGGGCCGCCGTGGCCCAAGTCTTCGCCCGAATCGGCGACGACATCCTGGACGACGCCGAGGATCTCGATCCCCGCCAACTCGAGCCCAGCGGCAAGGAAGGCTGAGCGCCGCGGGCCTCGCCGATGATTTCGAATTTCCGCTCCACCGCGGAGTGGACGACCTCCGTCTCCGCATAAATCTGAGCATCCAATCCGGCCACGAACACCGAAATCGCATCGGCGGCCTTCTTGATATCCCACAGATAGGCCCTGACATCACGACGCATAAACGACCTCGCGGGCCTGGTTGATGTCGGCGAGGACGAAGGGATTTTTGATTGCGCCGGGTTCCACCAAATCAACCGGACGCCCGAGCAGGCGTTCCAGGGCTTCGGCGAGGCCGAAGAACTGCTCCAAGGGGGACAGGCGGCTCCCCGGCTCGAAAGCGACGAGGAAGTCTGCATCGCTGGTGGCCGGATCGAAGTCCGCGCCGCGAGCGGCCGAGCCGAATACTTCCAACTGTCGCACACCATAGCGGCGGCACAGCAAAGCGATCTCGGCGCGACGCTGGTCAATCAGGGGGTGCATGTCACTTCCTACGATTCCTTCGGGTCGGAAAATGCTCTAGTGCCGCCTTGACCCTCCCTTGCCACCGCTTCACTGCGCGCGTCCGTCGAACCGCCTTCCAATCGACGTCCTGATTATAGGGGCGGATTGCTGTTGTTTCCAGCCGGGCCTGCACCGCGCGACCTGGACATCAACGAGCTGCCGGCTTCGTGAAATGGCTGATCTTCCGGGGGAATTTCTTGGAGCGGGTGAAGGGAATCGAACCCTCGTCGTAAGCTTGGGAAGCTTCTGCTCTGCCATTGAGCTACACCCGCGCCGGAACCTCCGTTTCTAATGTCTGGCGCGGCCCGGTGCAAGGGCCTTATCGGAGGACCCAGCCCCGGCTCGGTGGTGACCGGCAGAACAGGAGGGACGCCCGACCGATGTCCAAATCGTCGACGATCACCGCTGAGCAATTGCCCAATCCGCATCCCGGCGAGATCCTGGCGGCGGATTTCATGGAGCCAATGGGGCTTTCACAGAACGCATTGGCGCGGGCGATTCATGTGCCGCCGCGCCGCATCAACGAGATCATTCATGGCCGCCGGGCCGTCACCGCCGACACCGACCTGCGATTGGCCCGCTATTTCGGTCTTTCCGAGGGTTTCTTCCTGACCCTGCAAGCTGATTTCGACCTGCTGGAACGCAAGCGCCAGATCGGTCCCGACCTTGCGACCATCGCTCCCCACGCCGCTTGATCAAGCCGACCGCGGGCGTCTTCGTGGCTTCATCAGCGGCCCCCAATCATCCCCTTGACCGGCGGCCACCGCTGGCGCTATCTGTTCTGACCTCGTGGCGATTTGGCGACCGGCTTGCGGCCACGTAAAACATGCGGCTAAAGGGTCAAGTGCGCTTCACCTAAGCCCTGACCCGTTCCGGTCGGGGTTTTTTGTTGCTGCGTACGGAGGTTATCGCGATGCCCGGCCTTCCCCCCGAACAATGGCGTCTGGCCACCCGCCTGGTGCGTGGCGGCCTTGCCCGGACCGCCTTCTCGGAAACCAGCGAGGCCCTGTTCCTTAATTCCGGCTATGTCTACGACAGCGCGCTGGAATCCGAACAGAGCTTCGACGGCACCCGCGAGCGGTTCGTCTATTCGCGCTTCCGCAACCCCACGGTGGCCATGTTCGAGGATCGCCTCGCCCTGGTCGAGGGGGCCGAGGCCTGCCGTGCCACCTCCAGCGGCATGGCCGCGGTGCACGCGGCGCTGTTGTGCCAGCTGCGGGCCGGCGAACGGGTGGTGGCATCGCGCGCCCTGTTCGGCTCCTGCGCCTGGATCCTGTCGGATCTGCTGTTGCGCTTCGGCATCGAGACGGTGTTCGTCGACGGCAGCGATCTCGACCAGTGGCGGGCCGCCCTGGCCAAACCGACCCGTACCGTGTTCATCGAGACCCCGTCGAACCCGACGCTGGAAATGATCGACATCCCGGCGGTGGCCGAGCTCACCCATGCCGCCGGCGGCACCCTGATCGTCGACAATGTCTTCGCCACGCCGCTCCTGCAGCAGCCGCTGGCGCTGGGGGCCGACATCGTCGTCTATTCGGCCACCAAGCATATCGACGGTCAGGGCCGCTGCCTGGGCGGGGCGATCCTCGGCACCCAGGCCTTCATCGGCGACGTGCTCGGCCCCTATCTGCGCCACACCGGCCCCTGCCTGTCGCCGTTCAATGCCTGGGTGCTGCTGAAAGGGCTGGAGACCCTGGAACTGCGGGTCACCCGCCATGTGGCGAACGCGGCCCGGGTCGCCGCCTTCCTGGATGGCCATGCGGCGATGCAGAAGGTGATCTATCCGGGGCTGCCCAGCCATCCCCAATACGCCCTTGGCCAAAGCCAGATGAAGGGCGGCGGCAGCATCGTCGCCTTCGAGGCGAAGGGCGGCAAGGAGCGCGCCTTCCGCTTCCTCGACGCGCTGTCCCTGATCGACATCTCGAACAATCTCGGCGACGCCAAGAGTCTGATCACCCATCCCTGGACAACCACGCATCAAAGCCGCAGCCCGGAAGAGAAGCTCGCCATGGGCATAACGGAGGGCATGCTGAGGCTTTCGGTCGGTCTCGAAGATGCGGAGGATCTGGTCGACGACCTTTCGCAGGCGCTATCGGCTTGATTGTAATTGCTCACCCCTCCCGATCGCGGCGTGAGCGTGCGGGCGCAGTTTTCTCGCAGCCGGCAGTGTGACGATGCCAGGGATCTTGGTCAGCGACAATTGCGATTGCCGGTTACGGGGCGACGGGCAGTGGCATTCCG
>CAIOJO010000511.1 GCA_903858635.1 uncultured Telmatospirillum sp.
CCGGTCTGGCCACCTCCATCCACGACCGGTCGCCCCGCTGGGCGCCGATCAGCGGGATCACGGCCTGAATGATGGCGACGAACAGCGCCAGGATGAGAGCGAAATGGCCCGTCTCGGCGATCATTTCTTTCCTTCCTCTTCCTGCCAGCGGCCGGATTGTTTCAACGCCTCGGTGACTTCCTTCGGCATGTACTTCTCGTCGTGCTTGGCCAAGACCTCGCTGGCTTGGAAGGTCCCGGCGCCGTCCATTTTGCCTTCCGCCACCACGCCCTGGCCTTCACGGAACAGGTCGGGCAGCACACCCTTGAAGGTCACCGGCAGCGTCGTGGTGAGGTCGGTGACGACGAAGCGGACGATTTCCCCCTGCTTGACCACCGACCCCTGTTCGACCAGACCGCCGACGCGCAACCGCCGGTCGGTGCCGACATGCTTGGCCTTGATGTCGGTCGGCGAATAGAAATAGACCAGGGTGTCGTTGATCGCCGTCAGCACCAGCGCCGTGGCCGCACCGAGCGCCAGCATGCCCAGTAGGACGAAGTAAAGCCGCCTTTGCTTGCGCGTCACTCTATGCAATCTCCCTCAAGCGCCGGGCGCCCGCGTCAGCGGGCCCGGGCTCGCTCCGCTGAAGCTCCGCCGACGCTCAATGCGCCAGTCGCCGGCCATACCGGCTCCAATATGCTTGTCAATCGCCCTTGACTACCCCTGGGTATCCTTCGAGCGGCCGCGCCGCCCGGGCGTCAGGTCCTGCAAGACCTTCAACTCGCTCTCGCGCGCTTTCATGCCGCGCCAGGTGGACACCGCCAAGCCGACCATCACCACGGCGGTGAGGGCGTAGGACGTCCACACGTAGGAGGCATAGCCACCCATGGAGAAATACGTCGCCAGCGAACTCATTGTTGCTCGGGGCTCCTAACCCACCACTTCGCCGGAGGCCACAGCGCCCGGCGTCGAATGAATCTGCATCAGCCGAATGGCGCGGATCTTCGATGCCATGATCTCGGACCGCACCCGCACCAGCAGCACGGTGACGAAGAAGGTCGTGAAACCGACGCCCATCAGGAGCAACGGCAGCAGCATCGACGGATCGATCGACGGCATCCCGATCTTGGTGACGCTGGCCGGCTGGTGCAGCGTATTCCACCAATCGACCGAGAACTTGATCACCGGAACGTTGACGAAGCCGGCCAAGGCCAGGACTGCCGAGGCCTTGGCACCCCGGGTCGGATCGTCGAAGGCGTTGGCCAGCGCCATATAGCCGAGATACAGGAAGAACAGGATCAGCATGCTGGTCAGCCGCGCGTCCCAGGCCCACCAGGTGCCCCACATCGGCTTGCCCCACAGCGAGCCGGTGACCAGGCAAAGGAAGGTGAAGGCGGCGCCGATCGGTGCTGCCGACTTGCCGATCAGATCGGCCAGGGGGTGCTTCCAGATGAGAGCCATGGCCGAGGCGATCGCCATGGTCGAGTAACAGGCCATCCCCAGCCAGGCCGAGGGGACATGCACATACATGATGCGCACCGTCTGCCCCTGTTGATAGTCGGCCGGAGAGGCGATCAGTCCAAAGTAGAGGCCGGCGCCGATGAGCAGCACGGTCGCAGCTGCCGTCCAGGGCTGAATAGCCGCCGCCAGACGAAGGAACCGCGCAGGATTGGCAAAGCGATGCATGGCGCATCCTTCTACAGCTTGTCGCGCCGGATTTCCAGCACGAAGCGTTGCGTTGCTCGAGTCATTCCAAAGCCTGCCGCAAGGCCGCCGCAGCAGCCCACGGGGCCAGCGGCAGCGCCGCCAACAGCATGCCGCCAAGGACCAAAAGCTGGGCCTTTGATGGCAGATCCTGAACCGCCGCGTCAATCGCTCCGACGCCGAAAATCAGCACCGGCACATAGAGCGGCAGCACCAGCAGTGACAACAGCACACCGCCCCGTCGCGCTCCCAGCACCAGGGCCGCCCCGATGGCGCCGATCAGGCTCAGGGTCGGCGTGCCCAGCAGCATGGTGAGCACCAGCGTGGCGAAGCCGTCGCCGTTCATCTGCAGCAGCACCGCCAGCACCGGTGCCGCTACGATCAGGGGCAAGCCGGTGGTCAGCCAATGCGCCACCACCTTGCCGATCACCAGCAATTCGAGGGCGGTCGGCGTCAGCGCCAGCAGTTCCAGGCTGCCGTCCTCATAATCGGCCAGGAACAGCCGGTCGAGCGACAGCATCGAGGCGAGCAAGGCGGTCACCCACAGGATGCCGGCACTGGTCCGCTCCAGCAGGTTGGTTTCGGGCCCGAGGCCGAACGGGAACAGCACCACGGTCAATACGAAGAAGGTAACGACCATGATGCTGTCGCTGCCTTGACGGAGCGCAAGCCTGAGGTCGCGCCGGATAATCTCCGACAGGCGGGTCATATCCAGGCCTCCACTGCGGCGGCCGGAGCCGGGGCGAAACGGTCGAGATGCAGCGCCTGGGCGCCGGGCAGGTCGACATCGGCATGGGTCGACAGGATGACCATGCCGCCCCTGGCCCGGTGCTCGGCGATCACCGCCTCGAGCGTCTTCACCGAAGCCTTGTCGAGGGCGACGCTCGGCTCGTCCAGCAGCCAGACGGGGGCCGGGGCGCCGAGCAGTCGGGACAGATTGAGCCGGCGCTTCTGGCCGGCCGAGAGAAGCTTGCCGGGCACCTCGTGCAGCCGCCACAGGCCAAACCGCTCGAGTGCCATGCGGGCCGCCTCGTCGCCGCTGTCGGGATCGTGCAGGCGAGCCCAGAAACGCAGGTTCTCCAGCACCGTCAGCACCGGCTTGATGGCATCGTGATGGCCGACGTAATGGATGCGGGCGGCATGCACCTCGCGGTCGTCGGCGACCGCGGCGCCGTTCCACGACAACCGACCGGCCGCCGGCTTTAAGAGGCCGGCCAACAGGCGCAGCAGGCTGGACTTGCCGCTGCCGTTGGGCCCGAGCAGCAGCAGCGCCTCGCCGGATGCCAACTGGAAGTCGAGTTGCGCGAAGACCACACGCTCGCCGCGTACGCAGGCGAGTCCGTCGGCGGAGAAAGAGGAGGACGGCCACCCTTCGGTCATGGGGCGGCACCATAGCAAAACGGACGATGGCGCCAAGCAAAATCGCGAGCCCCGCCACCGCGGGAGTGGGAGCGACTGTCTGGCCGGTCAAGCGGCAAGGGCGAGCTCCCGCATTCCCGTACTGCCGCTTCTCATCCTCTCGCTCAGCGCGGGATGAAGAAGGGCGACCTTTCGAAATTCATCGAGGATGCCGTTAAATGGCGCGTGCTCGATCAGACCATGGCCGAGGCTCGCGGCAAATTTGGCGACATGTCGCCCGAGGCGCTGGGGTCCCTGCTCGACGAAGCTGTCACCGCCACGCGCCAGACGAACGCCCAACAGGGCGGGTAACGCGTGCGGCTGACCATCGACACCAATGTACTCATCAGTGCGTTGCTCGCAGGCACATCGCTGCCGGCGCATCTGATCGTGCTTTGGCGCGAAGGCCGGTTCGACCTTCTGACCTCGGCCGATCAGCTCGGTGAACTGGTGCGCGTGACCCGCTATCCGAAGATACGCGAGCGTTTGGCTCCGGCACTTGCCGGGCGGCTCATCAACGAACTGCGTGACCTCGCGGTCGTGGTAAGAAATCTTCCTGTTGTCACGGTCTCCACTGACCCCTATGACAACTATCTGCTGGCCATGGCCTCCGCAGGTTCAGCGGACTTTCTCGTGACCGGCGACCAGCGCGACCTGCTGGCTCTCAAGCTCTACGAGGGCACAAAGATCATTACGGTGCGCGACTTCCTCATCTTGCATAGACGGTTGCCATGACCGGGCAGACATCATCCGCGGCGGCCTTAGTGAAAAGCTGCCGTTCGGCGTGTCGTTCCGCTATACCCGGACGTGGCCCATCAGCGACATAGCCAACATTCACGTCAATGGCCGCTTTCGGGCGCTGCGTTATCAATCATGAACGACAAACGATGGGCGCCATGCGGTCGTTTGCGATCGGCCCCATTCACCAATCTGCGCGGAATTCGGTGGCGGAACCGATCCCTCACCTTCCCACCGCTATCGCGGCCCCTCTCCCGCGAGCGGGAGAGGGGCTTTTTCCGCGCATCCCGACTTGTGTGTATCTCGTAGCCCGCCCGGGGGAGAGGGCTGTCCGCAGGCCGGAACGGAGACCGACCGCTGGCGGATCTTCTGGACATTCCGGCTAAACTATGATGTAAGGCGCTGCGAAATTCCGACCCTTAAGGCGACGCACCGGAACAACGAATTCGTTATCGCATCACGGCTGTCCGGACCCGGTCCGGGCATGACGGGAATGGGGAATGAAGCGGTCATTTCTGTGCAGCCCATTGGGTCCGTTCCCGGCCCCGCGGGGCCGTCCGTTTCAGCGCCGTCAGGGAGGTCAGGATCCATGTCCATGCTTCAAGCCTATCGCCAGCAGGTCGCCGAGCGCGCCGCACTCGGCATCCCGCCCCTGCCGCTGACCACCGAACAGACCGAAGGCCTGGTTGCGCTGTTGAAGGCGCCGCCGACGGGCGAAGAGGCCTTCCTGGTCGACCTGCTCACCCACCGGGTGCCGGCCGGCGTCGACGATGCGGCGGGGATCAAGGCGGCCTTCCTCGACAAGGTGGCCAAGGGCGAACAGGCCTGCAGCCTGATCAGCAAGGTCAAGGCGACCGAGTTGCTGGGCACCATGCTCGGCGGCTTCAACGTGAAGCCGCTGATCGACCTTCTGTCGTCGGCCGATTGTGCCGCCGCCGCCGCCCAGGCGCTGAAGACCACCCTCTTGATGTTCGACTACTTCCACGACGTCAAGGCCCTGGCCGACCAGGGCAATGCCCAGGCCAAGGCGGTGCTGGCCTCGTGGGCCGAGGCCGAGTGGTTCACCCAGCGTCCGGCCGTTCCGGAAAGCCTGACCGTGACCGTCTTCAAGGTGACCGGCGAAACCAACACCGACGACCTGTCGCCGGCGCCCGACGCCTGGAGCCGCCCCGACATTCCGCTGCACGCGCTGGCCATGCTGAAGAACCCGCGGTCCGGCATCGATCCGGACCAGGCCAGCAGCCGCGGCCCGGTCAAGCAGCTCGAAGGTTTGGCCGGCAAGGGCCATGTGGTGGCCTATGTCGGCGACGTGGTCGGCACCGGCTCATCCCGCAAGTCGGCCACCAATTCGGTGCTGTGGTGGACCGGCGAGGACATTCCCTTCGTCCCCAACAAGCGCTTCGGCGGCGTCTGCCTCGGCAACAAGATCGCGCCGATCTTCTACAACACCATGGAAGACGCCGGTGCCTTGCCGATCGAGCTCGACGTCTCGAAGATGGACATGGGCGACGTGGTCGAGCTGCGTCCCTATGACGGCAAGGCCCTGAAGAACGGGGCGGTGATCGCCGAGTTCAAGGTCAAGTCCGACGTGGTGTTCGACGAAGTGCGGGCCGGCGGGCGCATTCCCTTGATCATCGGCCGCAGCCTGACCGCCAAGGCGCGCGAGGCCCTCGGCCTGCCGGCGTCGACCCTGTTCCGGCTGCCGTCGGCCCCGGCCGACAGCGGCAAGGGGTTCAGCCTGGCCCAGAAGATGGTGGGACGGGCCTGCGGCCTGCCGGAAGGCAAGGGCGTGCGTCCCGGCACCTATTGCGAGCCGAAGATGACCACCGTCGGTTCGCAGGATACCACCGGGCCGATGACCCGGGACGAATTGAAGGACCTGGCTTGCCTCGGCTTCTCGGCCGATCTGGTGATGCAGTCGTTCTGCCACACGGCGGCCTATCCGAAGCCGGTGGACGTGCTGACCCACCGCGACCTGCCGGCCTTCATCGCCAACCGCGGCGGCGTCTCCCTGCGCCCCGGCGACGGCGTCATCCATTCCTGGCTGAACCGGCTGTGCCTGCCCGACACCTGCGGCACCGGCGGCGACTCCCACACCCGCTTCCCGATCGGCATCTCGTTCCCGGCCGGGTCCGGGCTGGTGGCCTTCGCCGCGGCCACCGGGGTGATGCCGCTCGACATGCCGGAAAGCATCCTGGTCCGCTTCAAGGGCAAGATGCAGCCGGGTGTCACCCTGCGCGACCTGGTCAACGCCATTCCCCTCTATGCCATCCGTCAGGGTCTGCTGACCGTCGAGAAGCAGGGCAAGAAGAACGTCTTCTCGGGCCGCATCCTGGAAATCGAGGGCTTGCCGGACCTCAAGGTGGAACAGGCGTTCGAACTTTCCGACGCCTCGGCCGAGCGCTCCGCCGCCGCCTGCACCGTGCGCCTCAACAAGGAGCCGATGATCGAGTACATGCGCTCGAACATCACCTTGATGAAGTGGATGATCGCCAATGGCTATCAGGATCGCCGCACCCTCGAACGCCGCATCAAGTCGATGGAGGCGTGGATCGCCAGCCCGGCCCTGCTGGCGCCCGACGCCAATGCCGAATATGCGGCGGTGATCGACATCGACCTGGCCGACATCAAGGAGCCGATCGTCGCCTGCCCGAACGACCCGGACGACGTCAAGCTGCTGTCCGAAGTGGCCGGCGACAAGATCGACGAGGTGTTCATCGGCTCCTGCATGACCAACATCGGCCATTTCCGCGCTGCCGCCAAGGTGCTGGAAGGCAAGTCGGACATTCCGACCCGGCTGTGGGTCGCTCCGCCCACCAAGATGGACGCCATGGTGCTGAACGAGGAAGGCTATTACAGCATCTTCGGCAGCTCGGGCGCCCGCATGGAAATGCCCGGCTGCTCGCTGTGCATGGGCAACCAGGCCCAGGTGCGCAAGGGCTCGACCGCCATGTCGACCTCGACCCGCAACTTCCCCAACCGGCTGGGCATCGACACCCGGGTCTATCTCGGCTCGGCCGAGCTGGCCGCGGTCTGCGCCCTGATGGGCAAGATCCCGACCGTCGCCGAGTACATGGCGCAGGTGACCAGCCTCAATCAACAGGCCGCCGACATCTACCGCTACATGAACTTCGACAAGATCGCTTCCTTCAGCGAGGTCGCCGCCAAGGTGGCCGTCTGACGTCAAGGGGTGCCGGCAGCGAGGCCGGCGCCACCAGAACCCGCAGTAGCGCCGGCCTTCGTGCCGGCGCTTTTTTTGTGCGAGCCGGCGCAACCGACCCCACATATGCCGGAGGTTCCTCGGCGCCGGAGAGTTCCCCATGGCCATCCTCGGGCAAGACACCTTGAAGACCCGGCGCACCCTCGGCGTGGACGGCCGATCGTTCGATTATTTCAGCCTCGACGCGGCGTCCCGGGCCGGCCTCGGCGACCTTTCCCGCCTGCCTTTCTCCCTCAAGGTGTTGCTGGAAAACCTGCTGCGCCACGAAGACGGCCGCACGGTGACGGTCGATGACGTCAAGGCGGTCGCCGCCTGGCTCGACGACCAGAGCTCGGACCGCGAGATCGCCTATCGCCCCGCCCGCGTCCTCATGCAGGACTTCACCGGCGTGCCGGCGGTGGTCGATCTGGCCGCCATGCGCGATGCGATGGTGGCGCTGGGCGGCGATCCCCAGCGGATCAATCCGCTGTCGCCGGTGGATCTGGTCATCGACCATTCGGTGATGGTGGATTTCTACGCCCGGCCCGACGCCCTGCAGAAGAACACCGACCTGGAATTCGCCCGCAATGGCGAACGCTACGCCTTCTTGAAATGGGGACAGACCGCCTTCGATAATTTCCGCGTGGTGCCGCCGGGTACCGGCATCTGCCATCAGGTGAACTGTGAGTATCTGGCCCAGGTGGTATGGACCGGCAAGGACGGCCAGCGCGAGGTGGCCTATCCCGACAGCCTGGTCGGGACCGACAGCCATACCACCATGGTCAATGGACTGGCCGTGCTGGGCTGGGGCGTCGGCGGCATCGAGGCCGAGGCCGCCATGCTCGGCCAGCCCATCTCGATGCTGATTCCCGAGGTGGTGGGTTTCAAGGTGAGCGGCCGTCTGCGCGATGGCATCACCGCCACCGACCTGGTCCTGACCGTTACCCAGATGCTGCGCCGGAAAGGCGTGGTCGGGAAATTCGTCGAGTTCTGCGGCCCCGGGCTCGACGCCCTGGCCCTGGCCGACCGCCTGACCATCGCCAATATGGCACCCGAATACGGCGCCACCTGCGGTTTCTTCCCGATCGATGCGGAAACGCTGCGCTACCTCACCTTCACCGGGCGCGACCCGAGCCGCGTCAAACTGGTCGAAGCCTATGCCAAGGCGCAGGGTCTGTGGCGCGACGCCGGCAGCCCGGACCCGCTGTTCACCGACCTCCTCGAACTTGACCTGGACAGCGTCGAGGCGTCGCTGGCCGGCCCCAAACGCCCGCAGGACCGCGTCCCGCTGTCACGGGTGACGGCCGGATTTGCCGAGGCGTTGCCGGGCCTGACCAAGGAAGCGACCGACAAGCGGGTGGCCGTGGCCGGAGCGGATTACCTGCTGGGCCATGGCGATGTGGTGATCGCCGCCATCACCTCCTGCACCAACACCTCGAACCCCAGCGTCATGGTGGCCGCCGGGCTGCTGGCCAAAAAGGCGGTGGAGCGAGGCCTGAGCCGCAAGCCCTGGGTGAAGACCTCGCTGGCCCCCGGCTCGCAGGTGGTGGAAGAGTATCTCAGGGAATCCGGTCTGCAGGCTTCCCTCGACCAACTCGGTTTCAACCTGGCCGGCTTCGGTTGCACCACCTGCATCGGCAATTCCGGCCCGCTGGACGAACCGATCGCCCATGCGATCGACGACAACGGGCTGGTGGTGGCCGCCGTCCTGTCGGGAAACCGCAATTTCGAAGGCCGCATCAGCCCGCAGGTCAAGGCCAATTACCTGGCTTCACCGCCGCTGGTGGTCGCCTATGCCATCGCCGGCAGCCTGAACCTGGACATCACCAGCCAACCGTTGGGCCTCGGGGCCGACGGCAGGGCGGTCCATCTGGCCGATATCTGGCCGTCCCCGGCCGAGGTGCGGGCGGTCATCGAGGCCAATCTGCGGCCGGACATGTTCCGGGCCCGCTATGCCGACGTCTTCCGCGGACCGCCGCAGTGGCAAGCGGTGCAGGTCGCTACCGGCCAGACCTACGCCTGGGATCCGGGTTCGACCTATGTGAAGGATCCGCCATATTTCACCGGCATGACCAAGGCGCCGCCGTCGACCCTGCCCGACGTCGTCGGGGCGCGGCCGCTGGCGATCCTGGGCGATTCCATCACCACCGACCACATCTCGCCGGCCGGAAACATCAAGAAGGCCACCCCCGGCGGCGCCTATCTGGTGCAACGGGGCGTGGCGCCCGAGGATTTCAACTCGTATGGCTCGCGGCGCGGCAATGACGAAGTGATGACCCGCGGGACTTTTGCCAATGTCCGTCTGCGAAACGAAATGGCTCCGGGTACCGAGGGTGGTATTACCAAGCATCAGCCCTCGGGCGATTTGATGTTCATTTACGAGGCTGCCGTCCGTTACAAAACGGAAGGCATTCCCCTGGTGATCATCGCCGGCAAGGAATACGGCACCGGTTCGTCACGCGACTGGGCCGCCAAGGGAACCAAACTGCTCGGCATCAAGGCGGTGGTAGCCGAGAGCTTCGAGCGCATCCACCGCTCCAACCTGCTGGGGATGGGCGTCCTGCCCCTGCAGTTCAAGGCCGGAACCGATCGCCACAGCCTGCGCCTGGACGGCAGCGAAGTCTTCGACATCATCGGTCCGTCGAACGGGCTGAAGCCGCGCAGCGACATCGAGATGGGGATCAGGCGGGCCGACGGCTCCCGCCAGCAGGTCGGCCTGCTGTGCCGCATCGACACCCTCGACGAGGCCGAGTATTTCCGCCATGGCGGAATCCTTCAATACGTGCTGCGTAGCCTGCTCGCCTGATCGCCCCACCACGACGACTTAAACCTTTGGGTAGGGTCCGGCTGGAGGGGGTGGGCTGCCTTGCGCCGACCGCCGACAGGCAAGGCCCGGTTTCCTGGCGTCGTCGAGCTGTGCGGCAGACTTAATAGTCAATTGCTGCACCGCAACATTTAACCGCCATGCATGATATTGCATAGGCCTGGTAATACTACCGATGAGCTTTAGTATAGGGCGCAAAAGGTTTGAAAATTTACTTCAAACCCGTCTATAGTCTGTGGTGCAAATAGATCGAAGCGCTGCCAAGAGCCAAATGGGGGTATGGAATGACTCAGATCACTTGCCCACCGGCTTCTGTGACCAAGGAAGATCCCTTGACTTCCGTCCTGCCCTTCCCCCTCGCCCGGGCGCGCGCCGGTGCGGCTCGTTTCGTCGGCTCGGAAGAGCCGCCCTTGCCCGAATTGATGGACGACCCGGTGCTGCGCCGGCTGATGGCCAGCGACGGCGTCCGTCTCGATCACCTTGTCGCCTTGATCGCCGACGCGCGGCTTAAGCTGGCGCGTTAGGGTTCCGCTCGAAGCCCGAAACCCTCAGTCCTCCGTCTCCAACGAGGCGACGTGGCGAAGGCCGCGTACGGCAGCGCGCAGCGAATCGCTGTCGGTTTGCTCTTCGGCCATCGGATAGACCATATAGGCGGGGCGGCGGAATTCCGGTGCATCGGGCATCAGATGCAGCCGACCGGTCTGCACATAGGCCCGCACCACCCGCATCGGAAAGTAGCCGAACCCGCCATTGGCCAGAATATGCTGCAGGCCGAGCGCCCCCAGCCCGACCGACACCGTCGGCGTCGACAGGTCCGGAAAGGCCTGACTGTGGGCCGCCCGGTATTCCGGCCCCCAATCGACGAAGATATAGCTGTCATCCCAGTGGCCGATCTCGCGCGGCGTGGTGGAGACCAGCACCAGACGCTCTTCCAGCAGTTTTTCGGTGACCAGCCCGGGGCGGCTTTGCGGCGAATACATGATGCCGATATCGATCAACGCCTCGCCCAGCTGGCGCATCAGCCCATCAGACAGCCCGACCTCGACCCGCAGGGCCACATCGGGCATGGCGGCCCGCATCCAGGGGATCCACCGCAGCAGCATGCGGTCCCATAGCGAGAATTGACCACCGACCGTCAGCACGGCGCGCAGGCCGGGCGGCAGGGCCAGTTCCTGACGCGCCTGCTCCCAGACGCGCACCAGGGTCGTCGCGTAGCGACGGAAGCGAGCGCCGGCGGCGGTCAGTTGGGTCCCCGCCTTGCTGCGGGCGAATAGCGGCCGGCCGATCTCGTCCTCCAGCGCCTTGATGCGCATGGATACGGTCGATTGGGTGACATGCAGGCGTTCGGCGGCTTTGTTGAAATTGCCCGTCTCGGCAATCTCAAGGAATGTGCGGGCGAGATCGATGTTCATGGCGGGACTCTTGCGCCGGCGCAGGACGGGCCAGCGAGCAAGGCCGTTCTACCGCAAACGGCGGGGCAACATCAAGATTCTTGATGTTAATTGTGGCAACACTGTGACTATTAGGCAACAGGCCCAGCCGGCTCCGCCAATTCCGGCGCGGCCGCGCAGGCCGCCTCGCTGTCGCGCAGTTCCCGTTCGGTCTCCGCCTTGGCCTTGTGGGTGGCGCCGATCAGCATATAAACGGCAGGCACCACGAACAGCGTGAACAAGGTGCCGATCAGCAGGCCGGCGGCGATCACCAGGCCCATGTTGAAGCGCGATACGGCGCCGGCGCCGCCGGCCACCAACATCGGATAGACGCCCAGCACCATCGCCGCGGTGGTCATCAGGATCGGTCGCAGGCGGATCTGTGCGGCCGTCTCGATCGCTTGGCGCTTGGACTTGCCTTGCCGCTGCTGCTCGTTGGCGAATTCGACGATCAGGATGCCATGCTTGCTGATCAGACCCATCAGGGTCACCAGCCCGACCTCGGTGTAGATATTGAGGCTGGCGCCGCCGATGCCGAGGCTGATGAAGATCAGGGCACCGGCGATCGACATGGGCACCGACACCAGGATGATCAGCGGATCGCGGAAGCTTTCGAACTGCGCCGCCAGGGCCAGGAAGATGATGATCACGGCGAAGGCGAAGGTCATCACGAAGCCGCTCGATTCCTGGACGAACTGGCGCGAGGTGCCGCCGTAGTCGACCGAATAGCCCTGCGGCAGGTCGCGCGCCGCCATCGCCTTCAGCTGGTCGAGGACATCGCCCAGGGCGACGCCGGGCGCCGGCACCCCCTGGATCACCGCGCCGTTCAGCTGCTGGAAATGGTTGAGCGACTGGGGGATGGTCTTGGTGCTGAGGGTGGCCACCGTCGATAGCGGCACCGAGGCGCCGCTGGCGGTCCTGATGTGGTAATTGAGCAGGTCCTCGGTGGTCAGGCGCGAACGCTGCTCGACCTGCGGAATGACTTTGTAGGAACGCCCGTCGAGGCTGAAATAGTTGACATAGGCGCCCCCCAGCATGGAGCCCAAGGCCGATCCGACATCGCTCAGCTTGAGGCCCAATTGGGCGGTCTTGTCGCGATCGATGTCCAGGCTGACCTGCGGATTGTCGATCTTGAGGTCGGTATCGACGAAGGCGAACAGGCCGCTCTTCTGGACGTCCTGCAGGAAACTCTGCGCCACCTCGTTCAACTGGCCGAAGGGTTGCGTGGTGCCGATCACGAACTGGATCGGCAGACCATTGCTGCCGGGCAGCGGTGGCGGCTGGAAGGCGACGACCCGCGACCCGGCCACGCCGTTCAACCGCTGCTGCAGCAAGGGCTGGATCTCGTTGCTGGTGCGCTGCCGCTGGTCCCACGGCTTGAACACCAGGCCGGCGATCGACTGGCCGGGAACGTCCAGCTGGAAGACATGCTCGGTTTCGGGATAAGACGCGAAGATGTCGTAAACCTGGCTCGAATAAAGCTGGCGCTGGCGCAGCGTGGCCGAAGGCGCCGCCGTCGACATGGTGATGATGACGCCCTGGTCCTCCTGCGGGGCCAATTCGCTCTTGGCGCCGGCATAAAGGAAATAGATGCTGCCCAGCACGATGACGGCGAATACCGCGGTCACCGGCAAATAGTCGAGGCTGCCATGCAGCCGCCGGGCATAAAAGCCGGCCAGGCGGTCGAAGCAGCGATCGATGAAGGCGACGACGCGGGCTTCGAGGCCGGTCCGATTACCGGTATGCGGCTTCAGGAAACGCGAGCACATCATCGGCGACAGGGTGAGCGCCACCACCGCCGACATGGTCACCGTGCCGACCAGGGTAAAGGCGAATTCGGTGAACAGGGCGCCGGTCAGCCCTTTCTGAAAGCCGATCGGCACATAGACGGCGATCAGCACCACGGTCATCGCGATGATCGGCCCGCCCAGTTCGCGGGCGGCGAGAAAGGCCGCGGTCAGCGGCGAGGCTCCCTCGTCCAGATGGCGATTGACGTTCTCGACGACGATGATCGCATCGTCCACCACCAGACCGATGGCCAGCACCAGGGCCAGCAGGGTCAGCAGATTGATCGAGAAGCCGAAGGCCAGCATCATGGTGAAGGTGCCGATCAGCGACAACGGAATGGCGATCAGCGGGATCAGCACCGAGCGCGGCGAGCCGAGGAAGGCGAACACCACCAGGGTGACGATCAGCACCGCTTCCCCCAGGGTCCGTTCCACCTCGCCGATGGCGCTGTTCACGAACTCGGTCGAGTCGTAGACGATCTTGCCGTCGAGCCCCTGCGGAAACTGCGCCTGGATGTCGGGGAAGACCTGCCTTACGCCGCGGATCACGTCGAGCAGATTGGCCGCCGGCGCCACCTGGATGCCGATATAGACGGCCTTTTTGCCGTCGAAGCCGACTTCCGATTCGTAGTCGTCGGCGCCCAGGGTGACATTGGCCACGTCCTCCAGCCGGATGATGGCGCCGTTGACCTGCTTGATGGCCAGTTTGCGGAATTCCGGCACCGTGTGCAGGCTGGTCGACGCGGTCAGGCTGAACTGCACCATCTGACCCTTGGTGTTGCCCAGTCCGGAAATGTAGTTGTTGCTGGCCAGGGCCTGCTGCACATCGGTCGCCGTCAAGTCATAGGCGGCCAGCTTGACCGGATCCAGCCAGGCGCGCAGGGCGAAGTTCTTGGCCCCGAGGATCTCGGCGGTCTGCACCCCTTCCACCGCCTGCAGCTTGGGCTGCACCACCCGCACCAGATAGTCGGTGATCTTGTTGGGTTCGAGCACATCGCTGTTGAAGCCGATATACATGGCGTCGATGGTCTGCCCGACCTTGACCGACAGCACCGGCTGCTGCGAGCCCGGCGGCAGCTGGTTCAACACCGAATTGACCTTGGTGGTGATTTCGGTGAGCGCCTTGTCGGCGTCGTAGTTGAGCCGCAGGAACACGGTGACGGTGGAAATGCCGGACTGGCTGGTCGACGTCATGTAGTCGATGCCGTTGGCCTGGGCGATGGCGTTTTCCAGCGGCGTGGTGATGAAACCGGCGACCACCTGCGGATCCGCCCCGTAATAGGTAGTGGTCACCGTCACCACCGCGTTTTCGGTGCGCGGATATTGCAGGATCGGCAGCGAGAAGGCGGCGCGCAGGCCGAGAACCAGCATCAAGAGGCTGATCACCGTGGCCAGCACCGGACGACGGATGAAAAGGTCGGTGAATCTCATGCCGCGCTCCCGCCGGTCATTGGTCGTTCGGCGTCGGGCTGGCGTCGTTCGACGGCTGCACCGAATTGTCGATCAACAGGCGCGTGCCGTTGTGCAGCTTGATCTGCCCGGCGCTGACCACCCTGTCGCCCGCCTTGACTCCCTTCAGCACCGCCACCTGGTCGCCCCGGGTCGGACCGGTGCCGACGAAGCTCTGACGCGCCACCAGCTTCGGCTGGCCCTTGTCGTCCTTGCCCTGGTCCTCGACCAGATAGACCGTGTCGCCATAGGGATTGAACGTCACGGCGCTGTGCGGCAGCGTCACATAGCTGGCCGCCGCGCCGGTGTCGATCTCGACCCGGGCGTACATGCCCGGCAGCAGTTTGCGCTCGGGATTGCGCAGCGTGGCCCGCAGTTGCAGATTGCGCGTGCCGGTATCGACCTTGGGATCGATGGCCGAGATCTTGCCGGTGAAGGCCTGGTCGCCAAAGCCGTCGATCCGCACGGCCACCGGCATTCCTACCTTGATCTCGGCCAAAGCCTGCTGCGGCATGTTGAAGTCGACATAGAGGGGATCCAGCGCCTGCAAGGTGACGACCGGAGTGCCGGCATTGATGAATTGTCCGAGATCGACCGCCCGGATGCCGAGCCGCCCGGAAAACGGCGCCCGCACCACCTTCTTGTCGATGGTCGCCTGTTGCTGGACGACCTGCGCCTTGGCGTTCTTCAGATTGGCGGCATCGGCATCGACAGTCGCCTGGGCGATCGCCTGGGCCTGCAGCTGCTTGAGATCGCGCTCGTAGACCAGGGCGGCCAGCTGCGCCGTCGCCTCCAGGGCCTGCAGCTTGGCCTGATCGTCGTCGGCCCGCAGGCGCAGCAGCACGGTGCCGGCCGCCACCTCGTCGCCCGAGTTGAACGACACGCTTTCGACGATGCCGGCCGCCTCGACCCCCAGATCGGCCCCATTGACCGCCCGCAGGCTGCCGACCGCCTCGCGTTTCGGCTGCCACGCCTCGACCGCCGCCGTCACCGTCGACACCGTCTGCGGCTGCGACCCCATCGAGGCGAGGAACTGCTTGATCATCTTCGACCGAAAGGCCTCGAAGCCGAAAATGCCGCCGAACACCACGCCGACCGCCACCAGCATGAGGATCATGCGCTTGATCATCTAGGGGCTCCGTTTCTCTGTCATCGGGCCATTACTCGGCCGTGGCGCCGGCGGCCACATCGGACCGGTTCCACCAGCCGCCGCCGAGGGCTTGGAACAGCGCCGCGGTATCGGCATAGCGGGCGGCCTGGGCCTGGACCAGGCCGATGCGCGTCTGCTCATGGGTCCGCTCGGCATTGAGCAGGGTCAGGTAGCTGACCGCGCCCAAGGCATATTGCTGGCGCGACAGGGCCAGGCTGTCGGCCGCCGAGCGTTCGGCCGCCAATTGCGCCGCCAGTGCCTCGGTATCGGATTGCAGCGCGCTGAGCGCGTCGGCGACGCTGCGAAAGGCGGTCAGGACGGCACTGCGGTATTGGGCGGCCGCCTTGTCCAGCGCGGCCTCGGCGGCTTTGCGCCGATGCAGCAGTTCGCCGCCGTGGAACACCGGCTGGGTGAGGCCCAAACCCAGGTTCCAGAGGCCGGTGCCAGAGGAAAACAGCGCGCCGACGCCATTGGCCGCACTGCCCCAACCGGCGCTCAGGGTGAGCTGCGGGAACTGGTTGGCGGTGGCCACGCCGAGGTCGGCGCTGGCCTGGTGCAGCAGGGCCTCGGCCGCCCGCAGGTCGGGTCGTTGCTCGACCAATTGCGATGGCAGGCTGAGCGGCAGCTGGTCCGGCAGGGTGAGGCCGGACAGGTCAAAGCTCTGCTCGATCTGCTGGGCGGGAAAGCGGCCGGCCAGCGCCGTCAACTGGTTGCGCAGCAGGGCCAGCTGTTTGCCCAACGCCGGCAGCGTGGCGCGCGTCTGCGCCAAGGTCGCCTCTTGCGCCAGCACGTCGGACTTGGCCGCCCCGCCCAGTTCGAACTGGCGGCGCACCACCTCGAGCTGGCGCCGTTCGGCCTCGAGGATTTCGTTGGTGGTGGCGATCTGCGCCCGGAGCGAGGCCTCCTGCACGGCCGCCGTGACCAGATTGGCGCTCAGGCTGAGATAGGCCGCCTCCAACTGGTAGCGCTGCAGCTCGGCCTGGGCCTCGGCCGATTCGATGGCCCGCAGGTTGCCGCCGAACAGGTCGACGGCATAGCTGACGCTGACCGAGGCGTTGGCCAGGCTGAAAATCGGCGCCGGACCTTGGAAACCGGTGGATGCCGCCGAGGGCCGTTCGCGAGCGGCGGAAAACCCGGCATCGACCGCCGGGTACAAGACCCCGCCCTGGGCCAGGGCCAGCTCCTTGGCTTGACGCAACGCCGCCTGGGCGGCCTCGAGATCGGGATTGGCGGCAAGGGCTTGCCGAACCAGGCTGTCCAGCGCCGGTGAGCGGAACAGCTCCCACCACTGCCCCGGAATATCCCGCCCGACGGCGAAGCGCTGGCCGCCGCCCCCGGCCAAATTGCCCGTCGCGGCGATCGGCGCGACCGGCTGCGGGGTATAGCCGCTTTGCTCGGGTGCCGCCGGGCGCTGAAAATCCGGACCGACCGCGCAGCCGGCCAGCAGCAGGGCGACGGCCAAGCCGGCGGTCGCCCGCCGCAGGGCCACCGGTTGGCGCGAAATCGAATGAGGCGGACCAGAACGCGTCAACGGAACCGTCGCTAAGGAAAGAATTGATTAGTTAGAACGTTCGACCTAAAATCTGACAACTGCGGCGGCTTGTCAAGGCTGCTTCGCCCGTACCCGGTGACGATGAGGGAGAGCAAGGACGATGGTGGGGAAGGCTCTGGGGAAAGGCAATCCGGCTCGGGCCGACGCGCGCCGCCAGCAGGTGCTGGATGCCGCCGGGCAATGCTTTCGCCGGGCCGGTTTCCGCGGCGCCAGCATGTCGGACATCTCGGCCATGGCTGGGATGAGCACCGGCCACATCTACCACTATTTCAAGAACAAGGAAGCCATCGTCGAGGCGATCGTCGAACGTAACAAGGACAGCGTGTTGTCCGACATCGAACAGCTCAAGCGGCAACCGGATGTGTTGCAGGCGCTGATCGAGGGCGCCAGTCAATGCATGGTGCGGCGCCCGCAGGACGACCTCGACGATCCGGCCCTGCTGCTCGAAATCTTCGCCGAGTCCTCACGCAATCCGGTGGTCGCCGCCCTGTTGCGCCAGCGCGACGCCATCCTGCGGGAAAGCTTTCAGGAAGCCCTGGCCATCGGCCAGCAGCAAGGCTCGATCGTCCGGGAAGCCGACCTGAACAGCCTGATCGACCTCTTGGCCGCCATTTTCGACGGACTGATCATCCGCAACGCGCTGCATCCCGACACCGACCGCGACGGCATGCTTCGCCTGTTTCGGCTGTTGCTCGAACGCTTCCTGCGCCCGGCCTGAGAGGCGCGCCGCAGCGCTCTTTTTCGCCAATCCTGCGACGACCGGTCGGGCCCTCGGGCAGGTGTTAAACTTCCGTGACATTACCGTTTTTTAATGATCCGGCAAGCTTCCGTCCATGTTGGCCCCTTAAGGTCGCCCTCGGTTGCAATCTTCGTTCATTGCCGGAGACCCCCAATGAAGACGACTATGAAGGTAAAGATCGGCCGAGCCGTGCTCGCCGCCGCAGGATGCTGCGCGATATCCTACGGTGCGCTGGCCGCCGAAATTACCGGCGCGGGGGCGACATTCCCCTACCCGGCTTACGGCAAATGGGCCGAAATGTACAAGGCCAAGGCCGGCACCGCACTGAACTATCAGTCGATCGGTTCCGGCGGCGGCATCAAGCAGATCGAAGCCAAGACCGTCGATTTTGGCGCCTCGGACATGCCGCTCGAGCCGGCCGACCTGGAAAAGAACGGCCTGATCCAGTGGCCGATGATCATGGGCGGTGACGTCCCCGTGGTGAACATCCCCGGCATCGCCGCCGGCCAGATGAAGCTCAGCGGCCCGGTTCTGGCCGACATCTATCTGGGCAAGATCGTCAAGTGGAACGATCCGGCCATCACCAAATTGAACCCCGACCTCAAGCTGCCCGACCAGGCTATCGCCGTGGTGCACCGCTCGGACGGATCGGGAACCACCTTCCTGTTCGTCAACTACCTGTCCCAGGTCAGCGCCGATTGGAAGTCCAAGGTCGGCGTCGGCACCTCGGTCGATTGGCCGGTCGGGGTGGGCGGCAAGGGCAATGAAGGCGTGGCCAATTTCAGCGGCCAGACGCCGGGCGCCATCGGCTATGTCGAGTATGCCTATGCCTTGCAGAACAAGCTGGCCTACACCCTGCTGGAGAACAAGGACGGCGCCTTCGTCAAGCCGAGCGCCGAAGCCTTCGCCGCCGCCGCCGCCAACGCCGATTGGAAGGGCGCGCCCGGGTTCTACCTGGTCCTGACCAACCAGCCGGGCAAGACCAGCTGGCCGATCACCGGCGCCAGCTTCATCCTGCTGCACAAGGCGCAGCAGAACCCCGCGCAGGCGCAGGAAGTCCTCAAATTCTTCGACTGGGCCTACAAGAACGGTGGTAAGGCAGCCGAGGAACTGGACTATGTACCGATCCCGGCCAATGTTGTTACACTGGTCGAAGACGTCTGGTCGAAAGACGTCAAGTCCGCGGACGGGAAAGCAATCTGGCCAGCCAAATAGATAAAAGGGGGGAGCTGCCGGCCGATGGTTTTCGGCCGGCGGCTCCGTCATCCGCCATGCAAAGCGACGTGATTGCTGAAGACGCCGCCCGGGAGATGCCGGCCAGCTACCAACTGCGGCCGAGTCTCATCACCGACGGCGGGTATCGCCTGCTGACGTTGTCCGCCGCGATTCTGGTGGTACTCTGTCTGCTCGGCATCTTCCTTCTGTTGGTCGTCGAGAGCCTGCCCGCCTTTCAGCGCTTCGGGCTGGGTTTCGTCACCACCATGGCGTGGAATCCGGTGCGCGAGCTGTTCGGCGGCCTGGCGCCGATGTACGGCACGCTGGTCACCTCGGTGATCGCCATGCTGATCGCCGTACCCTTGGCCTTCGGCACCGCGTTCTTCGTCAACGAGCTTTGCCCGCATCGGCTGCGCGGCCCGATCACCCTCGGCGTCGAACTGCTGGCGGCCATCCCCAGCATCATCTACGGCATGTGGGGGCTGTTCGTCCTGGTGCCGATCCTCGCTCTTTACGTGCAGCCGTTCCTGATTGCGGTGATTGGTCCGATCCCGGTGCTTGGCGCCCTGTTCCAGGGCCCGCCCTTCGGCATCGGCATGTTGACCGCGGGCGCCATCCTGGGGGTCATGGTCACCCCCTATATCGCCGCCGTGGCCCGGCAGGTGATCGCCGACGTGCCGCCGCTGCTGCGCGAAGCCGCCTACGGGGTCGGTGCGACGCGGTGGGAAGTCTATCGCTACGTCCTCATGCCTTATGCCTCCAAAGGGCTGATGGGCGGCGTGATGCTGGGCCTGGGACGGGCCCTCGGCGAAACCATGGCGGTGACCTTCGTCATCGGCAACGCCCACCGCATTTCCATGTCTCTGCTGGCCCCTGCCACCACCATCTCGGCCACCCTGGCCAACGAGTTCACCGAAGCGGTTGGCGACCTCTATGTGTCGAGCCTGCTGGGGCTCGGCCTGATCCTGTTCGTCATCACCTTCGTCGTGCTGGCGATCGCCCGCTTCCTGCTCGCCCAACATAGCCACGAGGTCAAGTTTTGACGCCCGAACCCGCCCTGCTGGCGCGTCGCAACGCCGTCGAACGTCTGATGGTCGGCCTGGCCTGGGTGGTCACCGGCATCGCGCTCGGCATCCTGGCGCTGATCCTGTTCGAGCTGGTGATCCGCGGCATGGCGTCCTTCAAGTTGGCCACCCTGACCGAGACGACGCCGGCGCCGGGCAGCCAGGGCGGGCTGTTGAATGCGATCATCGGCAGCCTGGCCATGACCGGCATCGCCATCGCGGTGGCCACGCCGGTCGCCGTGCTGGCCGGCACCTATCTCGCCGAATACGGCCGCCATTCGCGCTTCGCCCATGTGACGCGGTTCCTCAACGACACCTTGTTGTCGGCCCCTTCCATCGTCATCGGCTTGTTCGTCTACGGTCTGGTGGTCCGGCCCTCCGGTCATTTCTCCGGCTGGGCAGGGGCGCTGTCATTGGCCCTGATCGCCCTGCCGGTGATGGTCCGCACCACCGAGGACATGCTGAACATGGTGCCCGACTCGCTGCGCGAGGCGGCGGAAGCCCTCGGCGCGCCGCGCTGGCGGATGATCTTCAGCGTGGCCTATCGCGCCGCCATGAGCGGCATTCTGACCGGCATCCTGCTGGCGGTCGCCCGCATCTCCGGCGAGACGGCCCCCCTGCTGTTCACCGCACTGAACAACCAGTTCATGAGCTCCAGCATGAATGGACCGATGGCCAGCCTGCCGGTGGCCATCTTCCAGTTCGCCATGAGCCCGTACAAGAACTGGCAGGAATTGGCTTGGGCCGGGGCGCTGCTGATCAGCGTCACCGTCCTGCTGTTGAACATCATAGCCCGGGTTACGGCCCGCCGAGGACGCTGATGACGCTCGCCACCCGTGATGACGCCACCGCACTGCCCCTCACCGAAGCCAAGATCGAGGTCAAGCATCTCAATTACTTCTATGGCCAGAACCAGGCGCTGAAGGACGTCTCCATCGACTTCCTCGACCGCCGGGTGACAACGCTGATCGGCCCGTCGGGTTGCGGCAAGTCGACGCTGCTGCGCGCCCTCAACCGCATTTCCGATTCGCCCGGGCAGCGCGCCGAAGGCCAGGTCCTCCTGGAAGACCAGAACATCCTTGACATAAAGGGCGACCTCACAGCGTTGCGGGCGCGCGTCGGGATGGTGTTCCAGAAGCCGACCCCCTTCCCCATGTCGATCTACGACAACATCGCCTTCCCGATCCGCCTCTACCGCCGCCTGCCGCGCCCCGAGATGGACCAGGAAGTGGAACAGGCTTTGCGCAAGGCCGCGCTGTGGGAGGAAGTGAAGGACAAGCTGCGGCAAAGCGGTCTCAGCCTGTCGGGCGGCCAGCAGCAGCGGCTGTGCATCGCCCGGGCGATCGCCATCAAGCCGGAAGTGCTGCTGCTGGATGAACCGGCCTCGGCCCTCGATCCGATCTCCACCGCGTTGATCGACGAACTGGTGTGGGAACTGCGGCAGGACTATTGCCTGATCATGGTCACCCACAACATGCAGCAGGCGGCCCGCATCGGCGACTATGTCGGCTTCATGTATCTGGGCGAACTGGTGGAATTCGGCGAAACCGAAGCCATGTTCAGCGCCCCCAAGCAGAAGCGGACCGAAGACTACATCACCGGCCGTTTCGGCTGATCGGCGGTCGGAAATGCCAACACCACCCGTAGACCGGGGCGATTGTCCTCAAGCTGCAGCCGCGCCTCGTGCAACTCGGCCACCGCCGACACCACGCTCAAGCCCAGACCGACACCGGGCGTGTGGCGGCTGCTGTCGAGGCGGATGAACGGTTCGAGGACGGCGCCGTACTGGGCTTCGGGGATCCCCGGGCCGTTGTCGGCCACCACCAGCCGAATCCCGCCGGCGTCGTTCTCCAGCCGGATCTCCACCCGGCCATCGCCGCGGCTGTATTTGATGGCATTGTCGATCAGATTGATCAGCGCCTGGAAGATCAGTTGCGCATTGCCCTCTATCACCGCTTCCGGTCCGACGGCGACGGACAGTGCGACGCCTTCGTCTTCGGCCAGGGGGCCGTAAAGTTCGGCCACATCGGTGACCAGCCGGTTGAGATCGACCGGGGCGAAGTCCTGACCGCTGGTCATGCCCTCGATGCGGGCGATGGAGAGCAGCGCGTTGAAGGTGGCAAGGATGCCGTCGACGTCGCGAATGGCCCCCGCCATCGCCGCCTGGGCCCCGTCGAGATCGGCCGCCTGTTCGCCCAGCAGGGCCGATTCGAGGCGGCTGCGCAGACGCGACAGCGGTGTCCGCAAATCGTGGGCGACGCTGCGGGTGACGGTGCGCATCGCGGTGAGCAGCCGCTGGTTGCGTTCCAGCATGGCATTGAGGTTGGCCGCCAACTGGTCGAACTCGTCGCCGCTGCCGCTCAACTGGATGCGCTCGGCGAAACCGCCGCGTCGCGTGGCGGCGGCGATCCGGTTGATGGCATCCAGCCGACCGAGGGCATGGCGCGCCATCACCAGACCGACCACCGCGCCGAGAAACAGACACAGGATACCGGCCCCGACCATGGTGCCGCCAATCACCCGGTCGAACAGTCCGCGGTCGGTCTGCAGCCGCCCGACCAGAAGCAGGCAACAGCCTGGGAAGTCCGCCACACCGCCGCGGACCCGGCTCCCCCAATCCTCGAATTGCGGCGGCAAGCGGAAGCTCAGACGTCCCGAAGGCGAGGCCTTGGCGTCCGGCCAGGCAGCGATATTGCCGATGATCGGCACCCGATCGCTACCGATCAACAGGTAGACGCGCTGGCGGCCCTGCAGCGAGGCCATGCGGGTGCTGAGCTCGCCGGTCAAGCCGGCGACCCCGCCGCTGGCGAAGACGCTTTGCAATTGCGCGACTTCGCCGTCCACCGCGGCGTCGACCGACTGATCGAGCAGCGAACCGGTGGTCCAGCGGACCACGCCGAGCAAGGCGATATTGGTGACGGCGAACAGCAGGCCGCCGAGGAAGGCCAGACGGAAGGTCGAGGTGACCAGCGGCCGCAGGAACTGCCGCGAGCGGCGGCGCCAATGGCGGATGCGCCGCCCGGGCACTCCCTAATCCCCCGCTTGCAGCATGTATCCGGCGCCGCGCACCGTGCGGATCATCGGATTCTCGGGGTCCGCTTCGATCTTCTGGCGCAGCCGGCTGATATGCACGTCGATGACATTGGTCTGCGGATCGAATCGGTAGTCCCACACCGCCTCCAACAGCATGGTGCGGGTGATCACTTGGCCCGCGTGCCGCATCAGGTATTCGAGCAGCCGGAATTCCCGTGGCTGCAAGGGAATCGGCTTGCCGGCGCGCTTCACCGTGCGGGTCAACAGATCCATCTCCAAATCGCCGACCCGCAGTTGTGGAGCCGCCGCCGCGCCCCGCTCGCCGCGCCGCAGCAGGGCTTCCAGCCGGGCCAGCACCTCGACGAAGGCATAAGGCTTGGCCAGGTAGTCGTCGCCGCCGCCGCGCAACCCCTTGACCCGTTCGTCAACATCGCCGAGAGCGCTGAGGAACAGCACCGGCGTGTCATGGCCGGATTTGCGCAGGGCTTCGACCATCAGCAGGCCGTCGAGGCGGGGCAGCATGCGATCGACGATCAGCGCGTCGTAGCGCCCGCAATTGGCGAACTCCAGGCCCTCGATGCCGTCGCGCGCAACGTCGACCGCAAAACCCGCTTCCCTGAGGCCCCGCACCAGAAAGGCGGCCGCCTCGACATCGTCTTCTGCAATCAGGAGTCTCATGACCTCGGTCGGTCTCGCTTTGCGTCGCCGGCATTATGCCAAGGCGAGGCCGATCCGGCCAGCTGCGACCGGTGCGGGACGTCAATGATTGATCCGAGGCGCCGAATCGGTCATTCCAGGAAATCGACGCCCACCCGCCGCGCCGGCGTGCTAGAACCTGCTTTGGCGCCGCCAATATTATCTGGTAGCCCGCGCTTTGGGTATCGACCCTAGGAAAGCCTTACGATGCGCCACACCACCATGTTGATCCTGCCCGGGTTGGGCGATTCGGGGCTGTCGCATTGGCAAACCCTGTGGCAGTTGTCGACCCCGGGGGCGCGGCGCGTCGAACAGTTGGACTGGGACCATCCGGTCCTGCCGGAATGGATCGACCGCCTGCAGGACGCGGTGGTCGAGGCGCCATCGCCGGTAGTCCTGGTGGCGCACAGCCTGGCCTGCGTCCTGGTCACCCATTGGGCCCGCAGCGGCGCCGCCGGGCGTGTCGCGGCGGCCATGCTGGTCGCCCCCGCCGATGTCGAGTCCGAGGCCCGCACGCCGCCGCACAGTTGGGGCTTCGCTCCCATTCCGCGCGATCCGCTGCCTTTCCCCACCTTGGTGGTGGCCAGCAGCGACGACAGTTACGTCGAGATCGAACGGGCCCGCGAGTTCGCCTCGTCGTGGCGGGCTCGCTTGGTGGAGATCGGTCGCGCCGGCCACATCAACGGCAATTCCGGGCTCGGCGCCTGGCCGGAAGGGCGCCGCCTGCTCAATGAAATGCTCGCATCGCCGCTCTGACCCGCGAAATCCCCTCTTTGCGAATTCCCGTTGCAGTGCAAAATGTCGATGGCGCCCTTCGGGACGACCGATAACGAGCCCCTCAGCATGAGGTGCAGCCCATGGGGGAAACCGCACAGGAGACCGTCGCGACGGCAGCCCGGGGCTGGGTGGTGGTGGCGCGCGGCTCGGTCGTCGACATCCGTTTCGCTACCGGCAACGCGCTGCCCGCCATCGGCGACAGCCTGCGCATCCATTGGGACCGCGGCCGTCCCTTGGTGGCCGAGGTGCAGCAGCATCTCGACGCCTGCACCGTCCGCGCCGTCGCCCTGGAAAACACCAGCGGCCTGAAGCGGGGAACACCGGCCGAAGGCAGCGGGGCGCCGGTCATGGTGCCGGTGGGCGAGGCGGTGCTGGGGCGGCTGCTCAATGTCCTTGGCGAACCGGTCGACCGCGGCGAACCGCTGGCCCCCGACATCCCCCGCGCCTCCATTCACCGATCGGCGCCCCCCCTCGGCCGCCAGGATCGCGGCACCGAGATCTTCCACACCGGCATCAAGGTGATCGATTTGCTGGCGCCCCTGGTCAAGGGCGGCAAGGCAGCGATGTTCGGCGGCGCCGGGGTCGGCAAGACGGTACTGATCATGGAGCTGATCCGCACCTCGGTGGAACGCTATGCCGGCATTTCAGTGTTCGCCGGGATCGGCGAGCGGTCCCGCGAAGGACATGAACTGCTGCTCGAACTGCAGCAGTCCGGGGTCCTGGCCCGCACCGCCCTGGTCTTCGGACAGATGAACGAGCCGCCCGGCGCCCGTTGGCGGACCGGCCTCACCGCATTGGCCATCGCCGAGTATTTTCGCGACGTGGCGCACGAGAACGTCCTCTTGCTGATCGACAACGTCTACCGCTTCGTCCAGGCCGGCGGCGAGGTGTCGGGACTGCTGGGCCGGCTGCCGTCGCGGGTCGGTTACCAGCCGACCCTGGCCTCGGAGATCGCCAATCTCGAGGAACGCATCGCCTCGGTGGCCGGAGCCGCCATCACCTCGATCCAGGCGGTCTACGTGCCGGCCGACGATTTCACCGACCCCGCGGTGGCCGAGATCTTCAGCCATCTCGATTCCTCCATCGTGCTGTCGCGCGACATGGCCAGCGAGGGCATGTATCCGGCCGTCGACCCGCTGGCCTCGACCTCGGTCCTGCTGGATCCGCGCCTGGTCGGCGAGCGCCACTACCGAACCGCCCAGGAGGTACGGAGCACCATCGCCCATTACCGGGAATTGCAGGAGATCATCGCGCTGTTGGGAATCGAGGAGTTGAGCACTGGCGACCGCACCGTGGTGACCCGCGCCCGGCGTCTGCTGCGTTTCCTCACCCAGCCGTTCATGGTCACCACCGCCTTTACCGGCAAGGAAGGTCGCTCGGTCGAGTTGGAGGACAGCATCGCCGGCTGCCGCGCCATCCTCGACGGCGAGGCCGATGGTTGGGCCGAAAGCGCCTGCTACATGATCGGCGACATCGCCGAAGCGCGGCGCAAGGCGGCGGCATCGTGAAGCTGGTGGTCACCACGCCTCTCGCCATCGTGGTCGAGGTCGAGGACATCCGCCATCTGCGGGCCGAGGACGAATCGGGCAGCTTCGGCATCCGGCCCGGCCATGCCGACTTCCTGACGGCGCTGGCCGTTTCGGTCCTGACCTGGCGCGACGGGGCGGGAGGCGAACATCACGTCGCCGTCCGTGGCGGCGTGCTCGAAGTCCAGGACGGCCGGACCGTTGCCGTCGCCTCGCGGGAAGCGGTGGCCGGCGACGATCTGCAGTGGCTGGAAAAGGAAGTGCTGACCAGCTTTCATCGGCGGCTCGAGGAGGAGCGGGCCGCCCGCATCGATTCGCATCGCCTGTACCTCAATGCCATACGCCAGATATACCGTTACCTGCGACCGGAAGCCGCGGCCGGTGGCGGACCTCCGCTGTCGGGACCGCGGGCCGGAGCCAGCCAATGAACAGCGGCAACAATCACCCCGAACGCCTCGACAAGAAGGTCAAGCAACACCGGCTGCGCCGCGAGCGGCGGCTGCGCGAAGGAGAGCGGTCGATCGGCGAGGACCTCGCCCAGATCGGCGTGCTGGGACTGACCATTGTCGCGCCGACGCTGCTCGGCATCTATGGCGGCCACTGGCTCGATCAGCACTTTCCGGGGCCATCGCGCCTGTTCTGGACGTTGGGGCTGCTGGTCACCGGACTGGCGCTCGGCTGCCGCCTGGCTTGGAAGAGGATCACCCGGCCATGACCGTCGACCTCGCCATGCTGGCGGTCAGCGCCGCCGTGGGGTGCGCCGGAGTGGGCTTCGGCCTGGTCTATTTCGCCCTGGTACGGAAGAGCGCCCTATTGTTCGTCGCCCCCGAAGGTCGCGCCTTGGGGCTCGCTCTGACGGCCGGTCGGATGGCTGCGGCGGCGTGCCTGCTGTGGCTTGCCGCCAGGCTTGGCGCCTTGCCGCTGCTCGCCGCCTTGGGCGGCTTCCTGGCGGCCCGAGCCATCTATTTGCGCCGTCATCGGCAGGAGTCCTAGATGGCATCGCCCCTGGTCAGTGCCGAAGTCTTTCACCTGGGCCGGCTGGTGGTAACCCGCCCGGTGGTGACGACCTGGGCGATCATGGCCGTCCTCACCCTGGCCGGCCGTTGGGCGACCCGGCGTCTGCGCCCCTTGCCCGACCGCCGGCAGGCAGTGCTCGAACTGCTGGTCGGCGGTATCGTCGAGCAGATCGAAAGCGTCCTGCGCAAGGACGGACGGCGCTATCTGCCGCTGCTCGGCACGCTGTTCCTGTTCATCATGGTGGCCAACCTGTCCGGGCTGATCCCCGGCGTCGAGGCCCCCACCGCCAAGATCGAGACCACGGCGGCACTGGCGCTGATCGTCTTCGTCGCCGCCCATGCCTACGGCCTCGGGGCGCGGGGGCCAAAGCGCTACCTGGCCAGTTTCGCCGAGCCCAAGCTGTTCATGCTGCCGCTCAATCTGCTGTCCGAACTGACCCGCCATTTCTCGCTGATGGTAAGGCTGTTCGGCAATGTGATGAGCGGCGAATTCGTCATCGCCATGGTCGCCGCCCTGGCCGGCCTGTTGGTTCCGATCCCGCTGATGGCCTTGGAAATCCTGGTCGGTGTGGTCCAGGCCTATATCTTCACCATCCTCGCCACGGTCTTCATTGGCGCCGCCGTCGGCAGCGTCGAAAGATAAGGAGCTCGCATGGACGTCAAAATGCTCAGCATCATCGGAGCGGCGCTGGCCGTCTCGATCGGTTCCATCGGCCCGGCCCTGGGCGAAGGCCGCGCCGTTGCCGCCTGCATGGACGCCATCGCCCGCCAGCCGGATGCCGCGGGCACCCTGTCGCGAACCCTGTTCGTCGGCTTGGCGATGATCGAAACCATGGCGATCTATTGCCTGGTGGTGGCCCTTCTGCTGCTGTTCGCCAACCCTTACGCCGGCTGACATGCATTTCGACTGGTCCACACTGGCGCTGCAGACGATCAACCTGCTCGTCCTGTGTTGGCTGCTGCATCGCTTCCTCTACCGGCCGGTCCTTGGCCTGCTCGATGCGCGGCGGCGCCAGGTCGCCGACCAGTTGGCCGAGGCCGCCACCGCCCAGGACCAGGCCAGACGCGAACGGGCCGCGCTGGAGGCCGAACGCGACGGCCTCTCCGGCCAGCGCGACGCGGTGCTGGCTGCCGCTGCGGAGAAGGCCGACCGGCTGCTCCGCGAGCGGCTGGACCAGGCGCAGCGTCAGGCGGCGACCTTGATCGAGGAAGGCCGCCGGGCCATCGGCCAGGAACAGGCGCGGGCCTTGCAGGACAGCAAGGTGGCCACCCTCGACCTCGCCACGCGGATCGCCGGCCGCCTGCTGGCGGCCTCGCCGGCCAGTGTCCGGGCGATCGCCTGGATCGACCTGATCGAACAGCATCTGGCCGCCCTGCCGGCCGAGGAACGTCTGGCCTTGTGCCGACAGATCCAGGAGGGGGGGAAGCTGCGGGTGGTCACCGCCGATTTCCTGCCCACCGCCGTGCAGCCCAGTTGGCAGCAACGCCTGGGCGCCGCCTTGGGCTGCGCGGTCGAACCGGAATTCGCCGTCGACCCCGCCCTGCTGGGCGGCGCCGAGCTGTTCTTCCCGGGTGCCATCCTCAGATTCTCCTGGAAGGACGCCTTGGCCAACCTGCGCTTGGAATTGGAGAAGGCCGATGCCGCTGGCTGACGAACTGCGCGCCTGGATCGGCCGCGCCGACTCCCGCCTCGACGGCCTTGCGGCGGCCCCGGGCCTGGAACGGATCGGGCGCGTGCTCAGGGTGGGCGATGGCGTCGCCACGGTGGGCGGCCTGCCGGAGACCCGTCTCGACGAATTGCTGGTGTTCGAGACCGGCAGCTTCGGCCTGGCCATCGACCTCGGCGAAGAAGAAATCGGCTGCATCCTGCTGGGCGAGGCCGACGGCATAGCCGCCGGGACGGCGGTGCGCGGTACTGGCGAAGTCGCCCGGACCCCGGTCGGCCACGGGTTGCTTGGCCGGGTCGTCGACGCCGTCGGCACCCCTCTCGACGGCGGCCCGGCGCCGGCCGCCGAGGCCTCGCTGCCGGTCGAACGGCCGGCACCGGCGATCGTCGACCGGGCCCTGGTGCAACGCCCGCTGGCCACCGGCCTGCTGGTCATCGACGCGATGATCCCGCTGGGCCGCGGTCAGCGCGAATTGATCGTCGGCGACCGCGGCACCGGCAAGACCGCGGTGGCGGTCGATACCATCATCAACCAACGTGATACCGAGGTGATCTGCATCTATGCGGCGATCGGCCAGAAGTCCTCGTCGGTCAACAACGTCATCGACGCGGTCCGCCGCTTCGGCGCCTTCGAACGCTGCCTGTTCGTCATCGGCGGCCCCGACACCGCCCCCGGCCTGCAATGGCTGACCCCCTATGCCGCCTGCAGCATGGGCGAGTATTTCGCCGAGCAGGGCAAGGACGTGCTGCTGGTCATCGACGACCTGACCAAGCATGCCGCGGTTTACCGCCAGCTGTCCCTCCTGCTGCGCCGGCCACCCGGCCGCGAGGCCTATCCCGGCGATATCTTCTACATCCATTCCCGGCTGCTCGAACGGGCGGCCAAGCTGTCGCCGGAAAAGGGCGGCGGCTCCCTGACCGCCCTGCCCATCGCCGAAACCCAGTCCGGCAATATCAGCGCCTATGTGCCGACCAATCTGATCTCGATCACCGACGGCCAGATCTATCTCGACCCGCGCCTGTTCTACGAGGACCAGAAGCCGGCGGTGAATGTCGGCCTGTCGGTGTCGCGGGTCGGCGGCAAGACCCAGGCGCCGGTGTTGAAGGGCCTGGCCGAGAGCCTGCGCCTCGACTACCAGCAATTCCTCGAGCTCGAGGTGTTCACCCGGTTCGGCACCATGGTCGACGAGCGCACCCGCAAGACCATCGACCATGGCCGGCGCATCCGCGCCATCCTGGCGCAGCCGCAGTTCACTCCCCTGTCCCTGGGCGAACAGGTGGCCCTGGTGGTGGCGGTGAAGGACGGTATCCTCGACGGCTTGCCGCTGGACCGGGTGGAGCCGTTCCGCGCCGGCCTGGCGGCTTGGCTGTCGGCCCACTGTCCCGAGGCGATGCGCCTTGGCGAAGCCGACCACACGCTGTCCGAAGCGCTTCATCGCCGCCTGGTCGAGGCGCTGACCGGATTGGCCGGCAGCCTGGCCGAGCGGGACGGCTGAACCGATGCCGCGTTTGGCCGAGATCGAAGCCCATCTGGCCAGCATCGACGCCCTCTTAGGCATCGTCGGGGCGATGCGCTCGCTGGCCGGCATCCGGGTGCAGGAGGCCCAGCGCGACCTGCCGGGCATCCGCCGCTACGCCGGAACCATGGCCGATGCGATCGGCTCCGTACTGCCCTTCCTCGACGACGCCAAGCCGGGCACCGCCGGAGCGGGCAAGAGCGGTCGGGCCGTCGTGCTGCTGGTGGCCGAGCACGGCTTCGCCGGGGGCTTCAACGAACGCCTGCTGGAAGCGGCGAAGGAGCGCCTGCGGCCGGGCGACCGGCTGTTCGTCCTGGGCGGACGGGGCGCCGCGATGGGGGCCGAGCGCGGCCTGGCGCCCGATTGGACCCATGCCATGGCGACCCGCAGCGCCGGCGCGCTGGAAACCACCACCCGTCTGTCGAGCGAGCTCTCTCGGTATCTGGCGTCGGATCGGGTGGCGGGGATCGAGGTGCTGTTCAGCCGGTTCCATCAGCTGGGGCATTGGGAGGTGACCTGGCGCAGCATCCTGCCGCTCGACAGCGCCGCCCTGACCAAGGGACGGGCGCGGCAGGCCCCGCTGCACAACCTGCCGCCTGCGGTATTGCTGGAACGGCTGACCGCCGAATACGTGTTCGCCTTGTTGATGGAAGCCGTGGTGGAATCCATCGCCAGCGAGAACGCGGCGCGCTTCGCCGCGATGGATTCGGCCACCGAGAACGTCAAGAAGAAGCTGGACGCCCTGCATCACGAAGCCAACCGGGTGCGCCAGGAGGAAATCACCACCGAACTGGTCGACCTGGTGGTCGGCGCCGAAGCGGTGAGTCAGAGGAAGTAGAAGGCCTGTGAAAAACTAGTGGGGCCGGCGTCCCCGCCGGCCCCACTCAAAAACAATTACACCCCGCGTTCCAGCACGGCGGACAGGCGGCGGGCGAAGGCGGTGGGGTCGGGCAGCACCTCGCCTTCGATGATGCGCGCCTGGTCGAGCAGCAGGCGGGCCGCATCGGCCAGCCGCTCACCGGCCCCGTCGCGCTTGGCCTCGGCGGCCAGGCGACGAATCAGCCCATGCCGCGGATTCACTTCCAATACCCGCGGCGCCCGCGTCTTGGCCTGCTGATGCTGGCGCAGCAGCCGCTCGAGATGCAGGCTGACATCGCCCTCGTCGGCAACCAGGCAGACGGCGCTCTCGGTCAGCCGCTCCGAAATCCGCACATCCTTGACCTCGTCGGCCAGGGCCGCCTTGAAGGCGGCGATCAGGGCTTCCACCTCGTCGCCGGCAGCGGCCTCGCCCTGGGGCTGTTCGCTGCCCTCGGCCGCTTTGATCGACGACAGTTCGGCCGCACCCTGGGCCACCGAACGGAACGGCTTGTCGGTGTATTTGCCGATCGCGTTGGGCCAGAACTCGTCGATCGGATCGGTCAGCAGCAGCACCTCGATGCCCTTGGCGACGAAGCCTTCGAGCTGGGGGCTCTTCTTCAGCGCCTCCGGCTCGTCGCCGGTGATCATATAGACGGCGTCCTGCCCCTCCTTCATCCGCCCGACATAGGTGGCCAGGCTGATCGGCTGGTCGGAGATGGTGGTGCGGAAACGACAGAGCTCGAGAATCTCGTCGCGTCGCTCGAAGTCCTCGTACAGGCCCTCCTTCAGCACCGCCCCGAAATTGTCCCAGAAGGCCGGATAGTCGCCCGCGTCGCCCTCGGCCTTCTTCTTCAGCTCGGCCAGGATGCGTTTGATCAGGCCGGAGCGGATCTTGGCCAGCAGCGGGTTGTGCTGCAGCATCTCGTGGCTGATGTTGAGCGGCAGGTCCTGGCTGTCGACCACGCCGCGCACGAAGCGCAGATAGGGCGGCAGCAGGTCGGCGCAGTCGTCGGTGATGAACACCCGCTTGACGTACAGCTTGACGTGCTGCTTGCGGTCGGGATGGAAGATGTCGAACGGCTTCTGGCTCGGAATGAACAACAGGCCGGTGTATTCGATCGCCCCTTCGGCCTTGTAATGGCAGGTCAGCCACGGATCGTCGAAGGCATGGGCAACGTGGTGGTAGAACTCGGTGTATTGCTCCGCGGTAAGTTCGGACTTGCTCCGCGTCCACAGGGCCGAGGCGCTGTTGACCTTCTCTTCCTTGCCGTCCTCGACCAGCACCACCGGCAGGGCGATGTGATCGGAATAGGTCTTGACGATGCGCTGCAGGCGCTGGCCGTCCAGATAGTCGTCCTCGCCGTCGCGCAGATAGAGGGTGATCTTGGCGCCGCGCTCGGCGGCCGGCTCCTCGCCCACCGTGAAGTCGCCGCGGCCGTCCGACACCCAGCGCCAGCCCTGCTCCTCGCCGGCTTTGCGGGTGACCACCTCGACCTTCGACGCGATCATGAAGGCCGAATAGAAGCCGACGCCGAACTGGCCGATCAAGGCCACGTCCTGTTTGGCATCCCCGGACAGCTGATTGACGAAATTGGCCGTGCCGGAACGGGCGATCGTTCCCAGATTGTCGACCAGGTCGCTTCGATTCATGCCGATGCCATTATCGGCGATGGTCAAGCTGCGCGCCGTCTTGTCCGGGGTGATGGTGATCCGGAACTCGCCGCCACCGGCCAGCAATTCGGGTTGGGTCAGCGCTGCGTACCGCAATCGGTCGCATGCGTCAGAGGCATTGGAGATGAGCTCGCGGAGGAATATCTCTTTGTGGCTGTACAGCGAGTGAACCACGATATCCAGAAGTTTGCTCACTTCCGCCTGAAAACTGAGCTTTTCTTCGGCCATGAGAGGAGTAACCTTAACTTAGATCCGACGGGTAAATTCGACGCCCGCAGGATATGAGGGAAACGCCAGCCGAGCGCAAGCCCCGGTGTTCCATGGCGGAATTCGGGCCTCGCACAAGGACCGTTGCTCTTCCTCAGGTGAATAGGTATGAATAACGCCCTTTTGCGTCCAAGGTCGGGCGCAGGGAGGCTTAGGTTTGCCGTCGGCCTTGTCCGAACCGGCACCCCCACTTGGGGATGTCCCGGTCGATGTTGAAATTGGAGGGCAGGCGTTGCTCACCTTGAGCCTGTAGGCTCGGGGTGTCGAATCCGCAAAGGAGAGCAACGCCATGAAGAAATCTACCACATTGGCCGCCGTCGTTCCGGCGACAA